>CAYYLU010000131.1:0-4551 GCA_964472475.1 uncultured Syntrophus sp.
ATCGGCAACGCCTCATGATATACCCGACACTCGAATCGTAGGTGACATTTTAGTTCTGATGACTGTACCCCGAGCCGGTCAAGTCTTTTTAGACAAGATGTGAAGTTGTAACCAATAATGCAGCTAAGCTAACATATTCAACTATTGTCTCGTAGTATTCTTTGCGGAGCATATTGTCAGAAGTATAAAATAATGGTGGTGGGTCAGTTGGAAAATAAGTCAGATTGTGACCGTCCATGCTTTAAGCCCTATACATACTTGTTCTGGGGACAGTCTGATGATAGATTATAGAAATGATAATTGGTAAACATTATTTCAGAATAGCCTTGGTCTTGATTCTGCTTTTGGCAGGAACTCAGCAACTAAGAGCATATGAAAAGGCAATCGTACGGAACGTTGTTGATGGCGACACTATAAAGATTCTGTATCAAGGTCAGAAAGAATCAATTCGTTTAATTGGCATAGATACCCCTGAATGTCGGATAAATCAAAAGGCGCTTCGAGATGCTGATCGGTCCCATGAAGACATACAGAAAATAACTTCCATGGGAAAAGAAGCTGCCAACTACGTCAAAGGAATTGTGCAAGGCGGAGACTCCATCAACATAGAATTTGACGTGCAGAAAAGGGACAAGTACAGACGATTGCTAGGCTATGTTTATTTGTCAGATGGCCGCATGCTGAATGAGCAAATCGTGCAGGCGGGATAGGCGACCCCCATGACGATCCCGCCGAAAGTAAAATACCAGGATAGGTTTTCGAGAGCATACGGGGAAGCCCGGCAAAGTGGAAGAGGGTTATTCAAACAATAAAGGCTTTCGATAGTATGTACAGAACAATTGATGAAGACCGTCGAGAGCTGCCGGATAGTGGATGAACGACCATAACGGGCTGATACCCCTGTGGCATACGTGAGGAAATCTACCCGATGGAAAACAGAAGGAGGGAATGAACGATGAAGAACCTCAGTTTGAAGGCAGTGTGTATCATAACGGCCGTTATCGGTTTGTCACTTCTCTTAGGATCTGGTTCAGTCTACGCTGCCGAGGCGCAGAAAGCACTTGTCGATTTGAACACTGCTTCTCAGAAAGACCTTGAGACACTCAAAGGGGTTGGTCCGGCAACCGCAAAAAAGATTATATCGTCCCGACCTTACGCATCAACCAGTGAACTCTCCAAGGCTGGTCTTTCCGCAAAGACGATTGAGGAATTAAAACCGTTTGTTACAGTTGGCGCGCAGAAGGTCTCACCTCCGACAACCCCGGGCAAAACCCCGGCTGCAACCGCAACCCCGGGAAAAACCCCGGCCCCAGCCACACCCGTTGCTACACCGCAAAAGGCGGCCCCGGCATCAGGAGCTGAAGCGAAAAAAGCTCCCGCAGCTGCAAAACTGGCCCCGGGACAAGTAATGAATATTAACACGGCAAACAAAGAACAACTTGCCCTACTGCCGGAGATCGGCGAGAAAAAGGCGCAGGCCATCATTGACGGTCGTCCATACAAAACAAAGGAAGACATCATGAAAGTGAAAGGGATCAAGACCGGTATTTTCAATAAGATTAAGGATTCAATAACCGTACAGTAAAGAGAGAACTCCCGTTCATGAAAGCTCCGCTGCCTGCGCAGTACTATGAGGGGCACGCTTGAACATGATAAATGGAATCAGGGGTAACCACATACCAGTCATTACCCCTGATGGTTTCCTTCCAACCACGGGGGATATTATATACTGCCGAACGAGGTATACCAGATGACCGTAACCGACAAGCAACACCGCCTTATTCTTCAAAGAATAGCCAGGAAAATAATGGTCGAAAAGGGACTGCTTCCGGATTTTTCTCGCGAAGTCCTCTCAGAACTTGAGAGACTTAAAGTTCCGGTAGTGGTGAATGACGGGCATGTTCGTGATCTCAGGCATTGTCTCTGGGCTTCGATCGACAATGATGACTCCCTTGATCTGGATCAGCTTACCTTCGCAGAGATAGTGTCAGGAGATGCATTCAGGATATTTATTGCCGTGGCTGATGTGGATGCTCTCGTTGAACAAGGCTCCGTAATTGACGATCACGCCCGCTGCAACACGACCTCGGTGTATACGGCGGCACAAATATTCCCCATGCTTCCTGAGAGACTCTCCACAAACCTCACCTCCTTGAACTTCAATGAAGACCGATTGGCAATCATCGTTGAAATGTTGATTGCCGTTGATGGATCGATAGAGAACTCCGACGTCTACAGGGGATGGGTCCGTAATCACGCCAAGCTTGCATATAGCAGTGTCGGTACCTGGCTTGAAGGAATCAGTGCCATGCCTGAAGACATTGCGGCTGTTCCCGGACTTGATGAAAATCTTCGCATACAAGACAAAGCAGCACAGCGCGTAAAGAGTTTTCGTCGTGTTCACGGGGCACTTGGATTTGAAACCGTTGAGTCGAGACCCGTCTTTGACAAAGATGAAATCCGCGAACTCGGTGTGGCAACGAAGAATCGCGCAACAGACATTATCGAAAATTTCATGATCGCGGCAAACGGGACAACCGCCCGGTATCTTTCTTCACGGAAGTTTCCTTCTCTCCGCCGTGTGGTAAAGACGCCCAAACGATGGGAGCGAATCGTCGAACTTGCCGGAGAACATGGGTTTCAACTTGCCGACACGCCGGATTCGGGAGAATTGGAGAAATTCCTCACACAGGCGAGAGCAGCAGACCCGCTTCGATTCCCCGACCTTTCCCTCTCCATTATCAAACTATTAGGACCGGGAGAATACGTTGCAGAATTGCCCGGAGAGACTCATATGCCTGGTCATTTCGGTCTTGCAGTGAGAGATTATGCACATTCTACGGCACCAAACCGCAGGTACCCGGACCTCATCACTCAACGAATGCTGAAGGCTGCCACAGACCAACAAACTGCCCCCTATACGGTAAACGACCTGGAAGCGCTTGCCAGACACTGTACCGAGAAAGAGGATGTGGTTAAAAAGGTGGAACGGCAGGTGAGCAAGTCTGCGGCTGCATTGTTCCTCGCTTCACGTATCGGTGAGCAATTCGGTTCGATCGTCACAGGAGCCGCTGCCAAAGGCACCTGGGTTCGTCTTTTTGACCTTCCTATCGAAGGGAGATTGATTCAGGGCTCTGAGGGTGTTGACGTCGGGCACAGAATACGTGTCGAGCTCGTCCATACTGATGTGGAGCGCGGCTATATAGATTTTAAAAGGGTGAATTAACAAAGACCAGCCTGTGTTTTATGTTTTCTCCCTTCTTACGTTTCTCACAAACATACGAGTCGTAATACCAGCTGTATTGATCCCAAGCCGTGCAACCGGTTAATTCAGACGTTATGATCTTTTTCTATTCGTAATTCTCAAGATTTTACAATAAGCCCCATGCTCGCTTTGTAGTGACATCAACAGTCGCGATGTCCTTCCTGTATTTAACCGTGAAACCAGCTCAGACAGTATACAAGCTTTCAATTGGCAAGCCATAACAAAAGACTTGCCGTCTCGAAGACTATAGTGTAGTATTCGAACAAATACAAATGATGAGTACAGTTTTTCGATACTGGAGAGGGCTGACCGCACCATGTACGGAAAATCTAATGTTGCGGATAATGGCATAGATGAGGTGCAGAGTTATTCTGTACGACGTACTTTAAGAATTTTCAGGAGGCTTTATCTATATTAGTGTCTGGTCCTAAGTTATATTCGCTTTTGGACGTTCCCTACTGCTGAGGAATTCTATTATTCCCAATTAGGATCGATATGCTTCAAGCTAGGACATTTCACAAAAGCAATAGCGCTGTTCGATAAATCGGAGAAGTCCAATAAAGGCAAGGATGGGTGCTACACGAGTTATACCCTTTTTCACTTGGGCAGATGTTTTTTTGAATTAGGATAATGAACCCCGGAACATCCGGAGGTCAAGAAATTTTGTTACCGTATAGGTAGGTGACACTGTCGATTTTCAATCGTTTCAAATTTTTGAAACAAATCGGGAATAGATTCTATTTGCTGCTTCCTGCGACAAGCAACCTAACCTTTCGTGGACCGATGCTATGTTTGAAATGGTAATCGTTGAAGTAGACACAATGAAAAAGGACAGACCCGCTGCTGCTTCTGCCCTTTGCTGATTCTTAATGATTTTATCTTTTTAGTCTCTTTCTGGGACCTACCAGTCTATGCTAAGCGAGAACCCACTGAGCAAAGAACCTCATCCAACAGCCTCCAGGCCTTTTTTCTGAACAAGTGACAGCAATTTGAGGGAAGGTCCCCGTGGGTGCTTTTCGCCTCTTTCCCATTGACTTATCAGACTGACAGTCACATTAAGATAACTTGCAAAAACCGCCTGGCTAACACCGGCTTTTTTTCTCAACTGGACAATTTCTTCAGGGGAAAGCTCTTTTACAGTTGTTAGGCATGATGCGTCAAAGTCACGCATCGTCTTTGCGTCTACCAATCCGATTCTATGGAGCCCTACCGCCGTCTCGTGTGCTGCCGCCAGTGCATCAGTTCGATATTTCTCTTTCATGGGTGTACCTCCTCTACTTCCCCGT
>CAYYLU010000131.1:4651-5790 GCA_964472475.1 uncultured Syntrophus sp.
TCCCCGTCAATCAACCCTTGCTCGATTTCACGTATCGCGTTCATTAACATCTTGTCACTAATGTGCTCTTTCCGGGCAAAGCGTGCAAACCACTTGGTTTTGAATATCCGCACCTAACCTCCAAAATCGATATTGTTATATTATAGCACTCGGTGCTATAAAACGAAAGTTTTATTATTGTCACAAGCCTTATTACAATCAACGGCCTTGCTCTTTATTATAAAATGCTTCATTTTCAATCTCACTTGAAAGAAGATAAAGTATTCCTGCAATTTGCGCAAATAGGTTGTTATCATTAGTTTTTTAAGATTTCTGTGAGCTTCTTGGGGACAGAGGGTCGCATGCACAACAACTCTGGTGTTAATTGACTCAGAATAATAAAATGTAACAAATCATAGGTGGTTGTATATTAATTGTTGTGCTTTAAGTCATAACCTGACTATATGGATAAGTTCATGGATGAGCAGGCGAAACGACAAGATATATTAAAAGCAGTGTTGCACTATTTTTATCAAGACAACACGCAATCAGGCTCGCACTGCAGATTCAATTTGAAATATCACTTAGTTTGGATTCCCAAATATCGTAGGCGCATCCTTGTTGATAGACTCGCTGTTAGATTAAGTCAAATACTCCTTCAGATCGCTAGGGAATACCAACTTAAGATAATCGCTCATGAAGTCATGCCTGATCATGTTCACGTATTGGTTGAGGCTCCAACGAAATATTCACCCGCCCAAATAGTTGGATATTTTAAGGGAATTTCTTCAAGACTGTTACAGAAGGATTTCCCTGATGAGATCAAACGGTTCATATGGAAAAAAGGAACATTGTGGGCTAGAGGCTACTATATCGCAAGCGTAGCGGACAACGTAACAACCGAAGTCGTTAAAGAATATATCAATAATCAGAAATTGGGAGAGAAAGAGCATAACTGAAGTACACATCAGCACAACCCGGCGCTGCAGTGGATCGCCGAAATGACCGGCTTCCACGGAGCTCAGTGTTACTTGATTACATCCAGTAATTCTTAAAAAAACATTTCAATAAAACTATTTAATTGTGCACTCGCCGCTGCGCTGTACTTCCTGTTATCAATAGAAACGAGCTTCACTAACGAATACCGGAGTACGATCGCT
>CAYYLU010000132.1:0-2427 GCA_964472475.1 uncultured Syntrophus sp.
CTTTGAAGCGGGTGATGACGTCCAGAGAAAGATGGTCGATTACGCATATGCCATACTGAAAGACAAAAAAGAGAAATCAGGATTCCTGAACTTTGCCATCAAAATAAACAAGGAATGTGACTGCTGGGCCTTCGAGAATTCACGCATAGCGCCCGATGTCGGAATCCTGGCATCCACCGACCCTGTTGCCATCGACAAAGCCAGCTTTGATCTCGTCAATGCCGTATGCGGAAAAGAAGTATTCAGGGAGGCTCACCCCGGGCAAGATGCTCTACTGCAACTTGAGTATGCTCAGGTAATCGGGTTGGGAAATATGGATTACAACCTGATAAGAGTATGACATAGGCCGACTATTCCGTTCATCGGAGATTTATTGGAGGCCAGTGGGCCAGGTATTTTCATCATTTCCTGGTTCTCCGACCTCTCATTTTTGATGTAAGAAAACCAATTACGAATCCACATGCGAAGAGAAGAGGGATAAAGATTACCCACTTCTTTTTCACTTGCAACCTCCTGTCAGCGAAGAAAATATCTCTTCAACCCGTGCGCTGAAGGTCCTATTCAATGATTTTACCCTTCCCGGTCTTCTGGTATTCAAGCACGCCGTACTCGCCAAGTGCAGTTCTTGCCTGCGAATCGGCCCTTAGTCCACGCTTGCTGCACCAGTCAACAAACCTTTCCGGATTAAAATCGACGCGAAGTGCGATGTTCCCGGCATATCGAATCTGTTCAAGCTGCTGTCGGACAAGCACTTGCCAATCTTCATACGTATCAGGCATATTCTGCGAATCAACGAAGACGTCAAGTGCCTTGCGATAGACAATCTCGTCATCGAACCAAACAATACCTATGAGATGATTCATGTCAATATCCTCCGGTGCACGCGACTACGAGTTCCTCTGCGACTTCATTATATGGACTTTTCCCAGTTCTGTCCCATGTCCATTATAGGTCTCACATCCCGGATCTCGAAGGTGATCGCTGCATGAAAAGTCTTCGCCCGTTCCTCGCCCATTATTTTAGCTATCTCCTTTTTCATCATTTCCAGTTTCTCGCCGGCCGTATCACATTCGGTCATCCGGAGATAAACCCTGACGCCTTTCCAGTCTGTACCGGTCTTGCCGGGCTCCATGATCATGAATACGGCATTGGGGTTTTCCTGCAGGTTGGCAAAGGTGCGGTTCTTCCGGATAACCATGACTACGGTATTCGCGTCGGGCATTCGGGGCGATCCGAAACAGGCTACATCGACTTTGCCGTCTTTACTTGCCGTGCTGAGCGTCCCTATCCTCGGCTGTTTGTTGAAGTAATCGACTAATTTTTCCCACATGATATGCCTCCTTCAGAAAATATGAGAGTCCAAACGGGTAGTGCTGCAAGATGATAGTAAACCTGATGATGATTTTCAAGTGCAACGGCTAAATGTGGGTTTGGGATTGAATTGATCTTTGGTGTGTGATCGTGTATCGGCCTGAGATTGTTCGTACACTAATCTGCGGCAGCTTGCCGGCACAGAGGGGGGCCGATACGTTCCAATATTTTCGCTTACAGCTTCGAGCTGTGAGCTGTCTTTCCCCGCAGCCTCTATGGGGGGTCGTTTACAGTCGGGTTGAACTCGTGTAGGAGCATTTGTCGCCCCGATAGTAATTCTGTGTTATAATGCCCGGCTTCTCGTCTTCAGTAAAATAAAGGTTTTCAGTAAAAAACAGTGGCAGACCATACCTGACCTCAAGTACTTCCGTCAAGTCAATATCAGCGACAACCGCTTCAATCCTCTGCTTCAACCTTACGATCTTATTGCTGCTCGCTTGTTCGTAAACTTCGACAAACATTTCATGTTCGATAAACTTCTTTGAAATCTTCGATTGTAGTTTGGGATCGGTATAGTGGAGATAATAGGCCAGTGGTTTCCCGCGATATCTCCGGAGCTTCTTGACACGCAACACCTCTCCGTCGGCGGCAGCCGGAAGTACCTGGCGCACATAGTTGGGAGATGGAACAACTTTTATATCCAGCACTTCAAGGTCAAGCGGCAGCGCTTCAATAGACTTTACGAGCGTCTTGAATCCGCCGCTCAGATCAAGGGTTACAAGATCTCTGTCGTACTGCTGAACGATCGTGCCCACACCCCTCTTCCGACGCAAAAACCCGTCTTGTGTGAGCGTCTCCAGCGCTTTTCGGATCGTAATGTTGCTGACATTGAACTCCTTCTCAAATTCCGGCACGGGGGGAAGTAAGCTGCCTTCCATGTACTCATCTGTCATTATCCTTCTCCGCAGAGTCTCAACAATTTGCACGTAGAAAGGTACGTGTGCATCATTCTCGAACATCAATTCACTCCCCTGATCAGGCATTCACGACAGTATTGACAATCAAATGTCTCGTAAGAATATATATTCAATAGACATCGTGCAGAAAAGTCAAGAA
>CAYYLU010000132.1:2527-3823 GCA_964472475.1 uncultured Syntrophus sp.
AGCATTTCTAAAACCTTTTCTGCAGTGGCAACGGGCACAGTCTGTGAATAGGCAACATTATCCAGGAACTTGGCTCGTATCTCATCGGCGCTAAGCGGTGTCTTGGCGATATGGCCTCTCGCTAAATCAGCGTGACCTGAGAGAATGGTCCCGTCTTTCATTCTGACCTCAACCTCGGTAGCTGCCGGCGACTCGATCAGTTTCATTCTATTGATAAGCCGAAGTATCTGCGGGTCATGAAGACATTCATCCGTAAAATAGGCAGGTTTGACTCCTTTCCTTAGCAGGGCTGTTGCTACAGTGTATCTGACACTGAAGGCACCGTCTATCTGAGGCGTCTCGCCTAAAACAAAAGGTTGTCCGGTAAATCCATTGAGAATTCGCGCGGGCAGTCGCACTGTGATTTCGTCTATTGCATCTGCCTGCACGTCATTATTCCGCGATATCATCAGCGCTGCATCAATTGAAGAGTGGGTAGCACGGCATGCAGAATATGGTTTGATTACGCAATCAGCGTAGAACCTCTTCCCCAGATTCCGGGTCAAATGGATTGCATCATGATTCTTACAATAGAGTGAAAAATAACCGTGCTTTCCCAGAAAGGGATCTTTCACGCCGGTAAATCCACTGCCGGCCAACTCAGCAGAAAAGATGCCGTTTCTCGCAGAAAGGGCTATGCACAATTTGAACTGCATGACCTTATCCCAGACGCAGTCCATCGTCCCTGACAACTGGCTAAGCACAATCCCCAAGGCATTACGAACCTTTTTTTCATCGAGTTTTAGCAGTTTGCCTGCTACGGCTGTTGCGCCGAAAGCATTGATGGTCCCCGTGTTATCCCATCCCGCAGCGAAATCAAAACCTGATGCGACACTCAATCTTGCCGCAAGGTCATCCCCTACGATCAGGGCCGCGATGAGATCTTTTCCGCTTGCCCCCCGCGCTTCTGCTACCGCAAAAGCTGCAGGAACGGTAGTGCCGCTGATGTGAGCCGGCCCTGTCCTGTCCTCACCTTCCGCCTCGACGGGTTCGAAGTCAAAAGACCGGGTCATGAGACTGTTTACCATTGCTGCGTTGTAAGCAGGTGACTTTATACCGTGCACAAGAACCGTACTTTCTCCTGCGCCGCCCCACTTCCTGACTAGCTCCGATGCTTCCCTGCACCCTATGGCATTCGCTCCTGCGATCAAACAGCCTATAGAGTCAACAATGCGCCACTTGGCCCTGTCTATAAATTCCGCGTCAATTGAATTGAATTCTGCACATACGATATTTTGAACCAGTTCTTCCGTTATA
>CAYYLU010000132.1:3923-5662 GCA_964472475.1 uncultured Syntrophus sp.
CATGGAAGGAATAAACAATATCGCAAAATACACTAACTCGAACAACACGGGAGAACCCCAATTCCCCCTCAACTGCTCTCTGGATATCTCTTTTATTTGTCTGTTTTCCAGCATTCTTACCCCCGATTTTTGCATTTCAAATGCCGAATAGCGGTTTGAAATCCGTTAAGGCAATCAACCAGTCGTTATCCCTTTTGTAAAATCACTGCCTTGTTCGGAAACATTTTTGGCCTGTCAATAACCGTGAAGCCCGCATCCCGTGCTTTCATAATCGTCCCTTCGAAATGTTTCTTTGAAGTATGTAACGGCGGCTCTACTATGAGTACCCTTCCGTTAGGCTTAAGTACCGATTTGATGTTATCAAGAAAGTGTTCCTGATCGGGGATCTCGTGAACCATGTAAAATGCCAGGGCAAAATCAACAGGTTCTGACAAGCAAAAGCTGCTTTGTTCGCACTTGTGCACTATGATGCGCTCCTCAAGCTCCGTTCCCTGAATCTTATCTCTGAGCTTTCGGAGCATACCTTCCTGCAAATCCAGAGCAACAACTTTACCTGATTTGCCTACCATCTGAGCCAGTTCGATCGAGAAAAATCCGGGGCCGCATCCAATATCCAGGACCCTCATTCCTTCTTTGATATACGGTTCAAGTATCTTGCGCGGATTTTGCAGCCATCTTCGGATTCTGTTGTCGAGACCACCCGCTAATATTACCGGACATACACGATGCTTCTCATCGGCCACAATCATTCTCCTTCAAGGGCTAACATGCGGGTCAGCCGGAGCCGCGAGGGAGCGGCGATTGGCTTAAGCGCCTGGTTAGCAATTTATACTTCCATATTTAAGATTCGGCAGTTTCTTTCTCAATGTTTCTATTTCAGCTCTATCCCACCAATGGGCCAGATTAATATATTCCAGCGATTTTATTCCATTTAAATATTGTAAGGTTTTATCTCTTGTTTTGAGATTTCCCAAAGAAAGGTGCCTAAGTGCGGCGAGGTTTTCAAGAGGTTTTAGTGTTTCAATGACATGGGTTGTATCAATGTCTCCCTCAATGGCCAGAGCTTCGAGTTGCACGAGGTTCCCAATCGGGTCTATTCGATTAATCTTTTTAAAATGGGCTATTTCTAAAACTATCAATTTATTGAGTTTTCCTATGCAGTTTATGTTTTCAATTTGAGTTGAGCTTCCAATGTGCAGGTATCTGAGGTTTTTTAGGTTCAATAAGTTGTCGAGCGATTTGATCGATGACCATTTGATATGTAAGCCTTCCAAGTTTTCCATTTTGCAGGCGGCATCAAAAAGCATTTGATTAACTTTTGAATCAAACCATAAATATTTTATTTTTTCTAATGTCGGCAAATAAGCGCACCAGCTTGCGATTAGATTTCTTTGTTTTTTTGAATCAAGATCAAGTTGAGTGCAACGAAGATCAATTCTTTCTTGGCCTGAATATTGTTCAGGGAACTTGATTGCCTGAGGTGGAAAGTCGATGTCAGGCCTGTAATACCAGAAGCCTTTTTCTATTTGGTCTTTATTTAGCGTCATAGTGTATGTGCTTACATAGAATTCAGCCGCGCTGCTTACAACGTTGGCTGGAATGTTTTTGTCAGCCTGATTTATGGTTTAAATAAGCTGTTAGCGCATCGCGCAATTTTATTTTGGCGGACAGGAACTCGTCGACGATAGGCAGATCATCGGGATGTGCATATTTAACCGCCTGCTTCCAAAAAGCGATAT
>CAYYLU010000133.1:0-5605 GCA_964472475.1 uncultured Syntrophus sp.
GTGCATAACAAGCTCATGTCCAATTACGACCTTATACCTCCCGGCGTTTCACAGCCCCTCGTAAAACCGCGATCGATTGACGATGTGCCGATTACAGCTTTTACGCTGTGGAGCGAACGTTACAGTGGATATGAATTGAGAAAGGTCGCTCTCGAGGTCTGCGACGAGCTTAAGAAGGATCCCGATATCTCTGAATTCCGCATTATGGGCGGTCAAAAAAGACAGGTACGCGTGGCACTCGATCCCTCTATGCTCAAAGCATATCATCTGTCACCGTACCAGTTGACGGAGGCCCTGAAAAAGTCAAATTTTCTTCTGCCTTCGGGAAGCTACTCCTCCGAGGGCAACGATTTTGTGATCGAGACAGGTGGACTTCTGACCAGCGCGGAAGATGTGCAGAATATAGTGGTTTCGACGGCAAATAACAGGCCGGTTTACCTGAAGAACGTGGCAAAGGTAGTGGACGGCCCTGAAGAACCGGGCAATTACGTTTTTATGGGTCTCGGTCCCTCATCAGGTGACAAACGGCAGGGAGCTTTTTTTGAAGCAGTCACCATTTCGATCGCGAAGAAGAAGGGTACAAATGCGACCCATATAGCGGAAAGAGCTCTGGAAAAAATCGAATCACTGAAGGGGTATACAATCCCGTCAGGGATGGAAATAACTACCACAAGAAACTACGGTGAAACGGCCAAAGAGAAATCAGATGAGCTCCTCAAACACATGTTCATTGCTGCCTTTTCCGTCACGCTCCTTGTGGCGCTGGCGCTTGGCTGGCGCGAGTCAATAGTGGTTGCGGTGGCGGTTCCTGTGACGCTAGCCCTTACGATTCTCGTTACGTACATGTACGGATATACATTAAACAGAGTCACACTGTTCGCGCTGATCTTCTCAATCGGCATTCTTGTCGATGATGCCATAGTTGTGGTTGAGAACATTCATCGACATTTTAAGATGAAGAAGGCAAGTGTTCAGACGGCAATTGAGGCGGTTGATGAAGTGGGCAATCCTACTATTCTCGCCACGTTCGCGGTCATAGCGGCACTACTTCCTATGGCTGCCGTTTCTGGGCTGATGGGGCCGTACATGAGGCCTATCCCGATAGGCGCGTCCGCGGCAATGGTCATATCTTTGCTGATAGCTTTTATTATCAGTCCATGGCTTAGCATGATCGTTTTGAGAAATGTAAAGCATACTCGTGAAAAGGATGAAAAAGAAGATCGCGGACTGCTCGCAAAATTCAACAGGGTGTATGAGAAAAATCTCAGGGGACTGCTCGAAAAACCAAGGAAAAGGAGATTCTTCTTTATCCTCATCTTTTGTCTTCTGATTGCCGCTTTCATGCTTGTTCCGCTCAAGCTGACAACTGTCAAGATGCTCCCGTTCGACAACAAGAGCGAACTGCAGATTGTAATCGACATGCCAGAAGGGTCAACGCTGGAAGATACCGCTCTTCTCACAAACCGGATAGCGCGCTACATAGGTACTGTACCTGAAGTAACAAATTATCAGATGTATGTCGGGTCCTCCGCGCCTTTCAATTTCAACGGGTTGGTCCGCCATTACTTTCTCAGATCGGCGGCAAGTCAGGCAGACATACAGGTAAATTTCACGAATAAAAGTGAAAGAAACGCCCAAAGCCACGATATAGCAAAGCGCATACGGCCTGAGGTGAAACAACTTGGAGACCAATATCGCGCGCGGACAAAGATTGTCGAGATACCTCCGGGACCTCCTGTTCTGAGCACCCTTGTCGCAGAGATTTACGGTCCTGATCTCAAGAGGCAAATCGAAATAGCACGTCAGGTAAAAGAGGTATTCTCCGATACAAAAGGCGTTGTCGATGTTGACTGGCAGATGGAGGAGGACCAGAAAAAGATCAGGCTTGAGGTCAACAAGGAAAAAGCAGCTTATCACGGCATCAGTACAGACATTGTCTCACAGACGGTTCGCGTGATACTGGAGGGTGCTTCGGCAGGATTACTTCACACCACCACAGAACGGGAACCTGTAGAGTTGTACCTGAGGGCTTCAGTCGCAGATCGGTCAGGAATATCCGGGCTCTCTCAGATACCGGTAATGTCGCCTTCCGGAGTATCCGTTCCCCTGTCAGAGTTGGTCACTGTCAAAGAAGTCATTGAAGACAAGACTATTCACCGTAAAAATCTGAAAAGAGTTGTCTATGTTCTTGGAGAAGTGGCCGGTACTGAAGAGAGCCCGGTATATCCCATTTTGAAGATGAGTAAGGCAATAAGCGGCATGAAACTGCCGGAATGATACGAACTAAAGCAATACTCTTCTATTCAGCCGAAATCCGAGAAGCAGTACGCGATGAAATGGGACGGTGAATGGCATATCAGCTATGAAGTCTTCCGTGATCTCGGCATTGCGTTTGCTGCGGTGCTCATTCTGATCTACGTGATGGTTGTAGGCTGGTTCAGGTCGTTCGCAATACCGCTGGTTATCATGGCCCCCATTCCGCTTTCTCTCATCGGAATCCTGCCCGGCCACGCGATAATCGGTGCGTTCTTCACGGCAACATCCATGATAGGCTTCATAGCAGGGGCCGGTATCGTAGTGAGGAACTCAATCATTCTGGTCGATTTTATTGATTTGAAGATAGCGGAGGGCGTTCCCTTAAAAGAAGCCGTTGTGCAGGCAGGCATAATACGTTTTCGCCCGATGTTGCTTACCGCCGCTGCCGTTGTCGTCGGATCCTCCGTAATCCTGTTCGACCCTATTTTTCAGGGTATGGCGGTCGCCCTGATGTTCGGTGAGATCGCCGCTACCCTCTTGTCGCGCACAATGGTGCCTGTTTTGTACTACCTTTTGAAAAGAGAACAATCCTGATCTCATGGAGACATCCATGTACAAATTGCAGACTGACAGCTGGTATCTGGAGAGACTTCTTTATTTTATGGCCGGCATTATCGCCATTTTAAGCAGCCTGCTCGCGTGGCTGCATAGCATATGCTGGCTCATCCTGACGATACTCGTGGGCCTGAACCTGTTTGTATTCTCAACCACAGGATTTTGTCCATCTGCTACATTCCTTCGCAGAATGGGAGCAAAAGCCCGGCTTGAAACAGGCAGCCAAGGGCAACGGAACGGTTAAGCTTTCGAAATCACCAGCCGATAGCCGTCCTCATTTTCCTCGATGCTGTCCACATTCCACCCTTTGTTATTGGCCGCCCGTGTAACATTTTCTTTTGCAGTGTCTGTATCCACCAAAATTGTGACCGTCCCTCCCGTCTTCTTATTGAGTACAGCCATAGTCATAATAACCGGCTGTGGACAGGAATAACCGCGTGCATCAACGATATCCATAGTAATCTCCTCTCACTTAGGCTAATTTGCGTCTGAAAGAGAAACCAACAAAAATACAGAATGCAAGCCCGGCGGCAACACCGGCAACACCGTGGGGACCAATACCGGTCGGTGAGCTCGCGAGTCCAAAATTGTGAGCTACAGCAGCGCCAAACAACATACCTAAAACAAAAACCGCCGCATCCTGATCCCCTTCACCACTCAAAAACAACTGACGACCGGGGCATCCACCCGCTAGCGAGAAAGCAAGACCGGCGAGCAGCATCCCAGCAAAATTCCAGAGACCCATCGTATGAGCAACGGGCTGGTTGGCGAAACCGGCTTTGAACTGTCCAAGTGCAAGATTCATAATGAAAGCTGCAATTACGAGGGCTATCACTCCTGAAAGGAGATGCCCCTGTCGGAAAAGAAAAAGGTCCCTGAAAGCACCCATCGTGCAGAAACGACTTCTCTGAGCAACAAATCCGATCGCGAGGCCTGCTATCAAAGAAATGGCGAGCGGGGCGTGCATGGAGCCGGGACCCTTAATACTGTAAAACAGGATGCCATTTGAAGGCTGTCCCTGGACATACGGAAAAACAAATATAAGGGCCAGCAATGCAAGCATGATGAGCGGCATAATCCATCCTGCTGCCGCAGATGATTTATTTGAGCGTCCAAGATCATACCCGCTGCGGAGAAACAGTGCCCCCACTCCGATACCAGCCGCCAGCCCCACGATACCCACTATTGCGTTCCAGTCTCCACCGGCCAGCCTAAGCATGGCCCTCCAGGGACAACCGAGAAACACGAGAGCCCCGATCATTGCAAAAACACCCAGCATAAACCTGACAACAGGAGATGAACCACCCCGCGGCCGAAACTCTTTAAACAGATACGCCGCTACCAACGAACCAAGCACAAACCCGATAATTTCAGGTCGCACATACTGGACCAGGTCTGCCCGATGAAAACCCAAGGCACCCACCGTGTCTCTCTCGAAACATGCAACACAAATACCCATGTTGCCGGGGTTGCCGAGTTTCTGCAGGAGCGCCGCCACAATACCTATGAACGCTCCCGTTCCTATAATTCCCCATCGTGAAGAAAAGAAGTTCGTTATTCTATTCACAATATCCTCCTGACTTTCTGATGTGTTTAAGGTGAGATTCTACCGGATGGGTTTAAATTTTGCCAATGATAATTATTCATAAAATGGTTTTGATTAATTCTCTAATTGAATGGCTATGTAAATACGGATGTAAGTAAGAATGAGAATTCACAATATGAATTACGAAACCACTATCCCGGCCGTTCTTCCAACGAGCCCGGATAATGCTGTCACTTTTTTGCGGATGTAATATGCATGAATAATTGTGAATACAGAGAATGGCGGATACAATACTACTACAATCTCAATAAGCAGCAAGAGTGCTCTGATCGCTGAATAATTCGCCAGGAGATTGAAAATCCCGTACATACCAAAAAGGAAGGGAAGCAAAGCACCGGCATATTTACCGATCATTTTTAATTCGCTGTCCTTTCTGTTGTAATACCGTACCCCCAGATCATCGAATGTCCACAACACACAGAGAAAAAGAGAGACTGCCACGGTAGTGAGCGTAACTGTGAAAAGGCGTTCGTACTGGAAAAAGCCTGTGGAAAGCAAGGCGGAGGCCGAACTCGACGGCCCTGATGACATAAGCTGCAGTACTACTATTAATTTAGTGCCAAATATAAGACCTATGCCGATCCCCTGCATGGGCCTCAGCAGCCAACATTTTAACGAACGAATTGTCTGTTCTTCCGGTTCCCCTATCCGGACGAGAACGGCGCTCACTTTTTTTACCAGATGCTTGTACACTCCGGGGAGCATGAGAAGAGAAACACAAGAAATGGTCGTGAATCGCAGAAATCTGAACGGGGCCATCCACGCTGACACGTGAGACTTCGAGAGGGGCGCCAGATCTCCATATGCCAATGCGTAAGCAATGCTGAGAAACAATACAATAATTGCCGGAGCAAAGTTTTTCAGGAATGTAATTACGGGTTCACGGTGCATTGGCTCTCAACCATCTTTATTGTTATCTTCCTATATCACATGTGAATCATATATTCCCGGAAGAGCCGGAGGTATATGATTCTGTGTCGGATTCCCCGATTCTTCAGTAACAGAATTGTACTCCTATCATGACTTTTGGCTTGCGAATTTCCCCTCAGGAGGAGTAGTCCGTTTTCCCGATGTAAAGCTTATTGAATTCGTGGGACAGGCCCCAATACACGTCGTACATGAGAAGCA
>CAYYLU010000134.1:0-5518 GCA_964472475.1 uncultured Syntrophus sp.
TACGGTATACCAGGTTACTCTCCTGAGAGATCGCCCAAAGGGCGTGTACCGCTAAGCTCTAATTCGCTAAATCCTAAACACAAAACAAATAAATCATTCCAGCCGTTGCCTTAATTCTTGAATCTACTCTCCGGGTCCATGACATACATGCCGTCTTGAATAAACCCCGGCAGCTTGCACTCAAAATGTTTTTCATCAATTGTATCCCGTGACCCGGTCCGGCGTAGTTGTGTTGTCGGGATTTTGTTGTCCCATGGCGCCTGAGAATGTGGTCCTTTTGTCATTGCCACAGTCTTTCATATTCTACTGCAGGTAACCTGTTTTACGTCAGCGATTTGTGACGTTTCTTTCGACACAATGCTGCGACTATTTTCATTGAAAAAAAAGGCCTGAAGATTTAGGATACAGGGGCAACGGAGGTACCGATGAAATTGCCACTAGAAAATGTCAAGGTATTAGATATGTCCAGGATGCTTCCTGGGCCCTATTGCACATGGCTTCTTGCCGACATGGGCGCCGAGGTTACACGAATAGAACAGCAGACTGAGATCTCAAAATCGGATAAAGCCCATAACACAGAATCAAACGATACAGACAAACGTCGCAGAGACAGGGCGTACGATTTTCTGTCACGTAACAAGAAAAGCGTCTTGATGGACCTGAAGAACCCGGAGACTCGTAATATCATTTACAGGCTTGCCGCTGAAACCGACATCTTTGTGGAAGATTACCGACCGGGAGCCATGGAAAGATTTGGAATTGACTATGAACAGATCAGCAAGATCAATCCTGCGGTTGTTTACTGCTCTATTTCCCTCTGCGGTCAGAACGGTCCCTACAGGAGAAGACCGGGCCACGATCCTATTGTACTCTCCCTGGCAGGAGTATTAGGCCAGATCTTAGGCAATGACAACGCACCTGTCATGCCGGACCCAGTGCCCATAGCCGATATAACAGCGGGACTGCACGCCGCCGTAGGTATTCTTCTGGCCCTGAGAGTCAAAGAACAGCAGGGAAGAGGTCAGCATATCGATATCAGCATGCTGGACACGAGTTTTCCGCTCTTGAGCGGGGCTTATCAACGATTCTTCAGAGACGGCATCACGCCGGAGCGCAGAGGAAAACAACCGTATCTCGGCATCTGGAAGGCTGGTGACGGAGGTTATGTGTGCACCACAAATCTTGAGCCGCAATTCTGGATCAACTTCTGTCGCGCCATACACAAGGAAGAATTCATACCTCATCAGCACAACCGGCAGCGGAAAGAAACGATGATACAGGAAATAGCAGATATTATGCTGTCAAAAACAAGAGATGAATGGGTGGATATCCTGACAGCTGCCGAGAGTCAGGCCGCACCTGTCTATGACATCCGTGAAGCGGTGAAAGACCCTCAGGTCCGCGAAAGGGACATAATTATTGATATTGAAGGCTCACTTACGGAACCCGTCAGACAGCTGGGAATACCCATTAAACTCTCGGAGACACCGGGCAAAGTGCGATTTGTAGCTCCCCTCCCCGGCACACACACTGAAGAGATCATGCATAGACTGGGTTATTCTGAAACAGAGATCCAACAATTCACGGAAAAAGGCATAATCGGTATTACAAACCAGAAATAGCCGGGTTCCCGATCATTCTGCACGTCCGTTACATCAGTTCCTGCAGATTCAGAGAAACTATTTTCCAGCGGCCTTCTGACGATTTCTTCATTGTGAATGCTATTTTGTCCCGGCCCATAACTCTCACGGTTGCCAGATTGTCTTTCGTCGTAATGCGAAGACCGAGCACACTTGCTTTGCTCAGCTTTTCCAGCACAGCCTGATCATTGTACGACAGGATTGCAGACCTCAGCTGTTCACGTAATTGCGATTTGATCGAAGGCAGATTCTGCGAAACAACATCTTTGCTGATGCCGCCCAGAGTTCGCCCAGACTTCCCGGACGCAACTGCCTGGCCTCCTGCACCGTCAGACATCTGATTGACCATGTTGTCAAGGATACTATCCAGATCAATATACTTGAGAGCGGAATCTGCGTCGCGCTGCAGAATTGCACGCTTGAACCAGAATAGACTGTAGCGGGGTGTTTCACGTACCCAATAAAAGCCTGCCGTACAGATGGCAACCAGCAGGAGACACGATGTAACAATGAGTGTTATTCTTTTCTTGTGAAGAACAATGTGTGGATTGTCCTGTTTCATTCCGTACTACTTTTTCTCTTCATCCAGGCCAAATTTTATGCTCGTGATCAGCCATTGTCCGCCCTCGGTCTGACCCAATTCTACAACTGTCCCGTCCTCCTGTTCGACGCTCGCTTTTTCACCGTTCACAGCGATAGAAACCATGACCGTATCCCATTTTTTCACGCTGTTGAATATATTCTTGCTGTATGGAGCGTCAATCTCGGACAGTATACGCCTTTTGACATCCTCTTTATTCATGCCTCTCGTGATGTTTTCCGGCAGGTCGTCAACAACCCTGTCCATGTCCAGGAATTGTTCGCCAAGTTTAGCGTTACTGAACATGACCGCGCGTTTAAACTGCATAAGGGCATATCGCGGCGTCTGCTGAAAGTAATAATTGCCTGTGTATAGCACACCTGCAATCACAACGATCCACAAGAGAAACTTGACAACGCCGCCCCGGTTGTTACATAGTACCCTTCTCATATCAGCCCCCCTGAAAACAGTACTTCAGATGTTCAGTTTCGCCTTTAGAAGCTCTCCGAGATTTCCAAGTCCACCAACGGATTTCTCTTCTTCGTACGTCTTGTCTCTATACTGCTCGTATGTATCCTTCTCCATCTTTTCATCAACCCTGCTTCTGCTCAACGATATGCGATTGCGGCTTCTGTCTATCTCAATTACTACCGCCTGCATGGGTGTTCCGATAGGGAACATACGACTGTGATTGGTGCCCCTCAATGTGCCCATTTCCGAGTTCGGGATAAAGCCCGTAATACCATCTTCTGTCTTCAGGAGAACGCCTGCCGCGATGACTCTTTCGACTGTTCCCTGAACGAGATCTCCCGGCAGCGGCATTTGGACATTGTCCAGAGAGACCTTCTGTTCCAATGAAAGCGACATTCGCCTCTTCTCCGGATTAACCTCCATAACCTGTGCCTCTACAAGTTGACCGACCTCAAGAACTTCTTTCGGGTGTTTTATGCGGCGGCCGGCGCCAAGTTTCGAGATCGGTACAAGCCCGTCGATTCCCGGTTCAATATTGATAAAGGCTCCGAAAGTTTCCAGTCTTACAACCATCCCCTGCACTGTGCTTTCCACGGGGTACTTTTCTGCAACACTCAGGAAAGGATCGGGCTGGATGGCCTTAAGGGAAAGCGTTATGCGGTCCTTTTCCCAATCAATGTTAATGATCCTTACGGTTACCTGATCGTTGATATTCAGCAGGTCAGAAGGCTTTTCACCCTTGTTCCACGACAGTTCGCTTAGAGGTATAAGACCGTCCAGTCCACCCAGATCAACAAACACGCCGAACTTCTGTATGGATTTCACTCTGCCCTGTATGTCCATCCCCGATTGAAGACTTTCTTTAAATGCCTTTCTTTGGCTTTCCTGTTCTTCTTCAAGTATTACCCTCCTGGAGAGGATAATGTTTCGTCCGTTCTCTTTGTACTCCAACACGATAAACGGAAAACGCTGTCCTACATATGATTGGGTATCACGGGTTCCCCTCAGGTCAATCTGCGAAAACGGACAGAAACACCTCACTTTGCCCACGTGGACCTCAAAACCACCTTTCAGTTCGCCTGATACCCTTCCGTTTACCGGAATGTGGGCTTCAAACGCATCCCTTATGCCCTTCAGATCGAGCGTTGAATATCCTTTGATCAATGTGGTAAATTTCTTCAGACCGTTTTCGAACGCTACAAAAAACGACTCTACCTCATCCCCTTCTTTTACTGTGCTCTGGCCGTCCTTGTTGAGAAATTCTTTTAACTCAATAACAGCCTCACTCTTGCCACCGATGTCAAGATATGCATAGTCACCGGAGATTCCGGCAATTCTCGATTTTATCTTCTGCCCCGGTGAAAACCTCTGCGTATTTCTTGTACTCTCCTCGAAAAGACTGGCAAAATCCTCTTCTTTTTCCAGGTTTAAGTCTTCGGGAATCTCACCGGAATTTTCCTGAAGATCATGTTTTTCATTGATCGTGTCCATATTCACTTTTTGTCTCCCTTATACTTGGTAATCACGCGATGATTGTGCGCATTAATGTACAACTTATTGGCCGCTATGTCCAGCGCTTGTTCTTTGGGGGCATTTTGGTTTGACAATTCAGGGGTGCCGGCATAACATAATTTACCGTTTGGTCAATTAGCTTAGGCAATGAAAAGGAGGACTATATGCGTATTTCCAAAACTTTTTTGAAGAGCATACGTATTATGGCCGTTATTGCTGTATGTTGTTTTGTTGTAGAATCCACCGCATTATCACAGGAGGTCTCGGTGCCAAAAACCAAGAACGAAAAGGCGAGTTACGCGATGGGAGCAGACATCGGCCGAATCATGAAAACACTCTCCATGGAGTTTGATCCCGATATGTTCATGCGGGGAGCAAAAGACGCATATTCCGGTACAATGAAAATGACTGGTCAGGAAATCGCTACTATACTCAATGATCAAAACAAAGAGATGCAGGCAAAGCAGTCCGAAATGATAAAGCGCGTCGGTGACAAGAACAAACAGGAAGGCGATGCATTTCTTAAGGAAAACGGGTCTAAGCCCGGCATTGTCAAGCTTCCGAGCGGATTGCAGTACAAAGTAGTCAAACAGGGTAATGGAAATATACCAAAAGCAACTGACACAGTATCGGTGCATTACCGGGGAACACTGATCAATGGTACGGAGTTCGACAGTTCCTACAAACGTAATCAGCCATTGGAGCTTAAGGTAAACGGGGTGATTCCCGGCTGGACGGAAATACTGCAGAAGATGAAGGCAGGTTCGAAGTACATGGTCTACATCCCATCGAATCTCGGCTATGGAGAAAAAGCAGCCGGTCCCATCGCTCCTAACTCGGTTCTTATCTTTGAAATAGAACTTCTCTCCGTGAAGTAGGACTTTTATTGGATCTTCAAAGTAAATATGACGAGCTCAAGACCAGGATTGCAGCGCTGCAGTCGGTCCTGGTCACTTATTCGGGAGGTCTTGACAGCACATTATTGTTGAAAGCATGTATTGACACACTCGGAAAACAACGTGTGGTCGCCTTCACGGGCAATTCCCCCGTGTTTCCGCGTGAAGAGATCGAAGATGCAACGCGCATCGCGTCTGATATGGGTGTTCAACATATCTGTCGGGACACCGATGTTCTCACGCTCTCCTCTTTTATCAGGAATGATAAGGATCGCTGTTATCATTGTAAGAAAAGGCTGTTCACACTTGCTTCCCGCATTGCCCAGGAAAGAAAGATCACCTGCATCGTGGATGGGACAAACCTTGACGACGAGAATGACTATAGGCCGGGACGCAAAGCGGCACAGGAGATGAATATC
>CAYYLU010000135.1:0-1261 GCA_964472475.1 uncultured Syntrophus sp.
TGTCCCATTTGATTTCCGCTTCGGTATCAGGAACCTGTTTTAAACATACCGCTATTTTCACAGTATCCTCCTCAATGTATTTTATTCACCGGTAAAGGTGGCTTTTCTTCTTTCAGTAAAGGCCGTCATTCCTTCCTTCTGGTCTTTTGTCGCGAAACACATTCCGAAGTCTCTAGCCTCGAGAGATAGGCCTTCCCTTTGTGCAAGCGTCTGGCTCTTATTGATACACTCCTTGGCCAGTCTGATTCCAAAAGGCCCATTCATTTTTATCTTTTCAGCTACTGACATAACCTCGCTCATGAGCTGATCATGAGGAACAACCTTGTTTACCAAGCCAATTTCATAGGCTTCCTGCGCCCCAATTGTCTTTCCCGTAAAAATCAGTTCTTTGGCCCGCGCAGTACCAACAAGTTTTGCGGTCCGCTGTGTTCCGCCGAACCCCGGATGGATACCCAGGGTCGTCTCAGGAAAGCCCATCTTGGCCTTTTCAGACGCGTATATGAAATCGCAACACAACGCCAGTTCAAATCCTCCCCCGAGAGCAAAGCCGTTCACAGCTGCTATGACAGGCTTCTCCATATTCTCCAGCACACACATCGCATCATGACCCCGCTGCCCGAACGCAGAGCCTTCAAGCGCTGTCAGGTCTTTCATCTCGAGGATATCTGCACCGGCAACAAAAGCCTTATCACCCTCCCCCGTAACGATCACAACGCGCACGCTCTTGTCGGCGTTTAAAGCTTCACCTGCGATCTTAATCTCAGAAAGTGTCTCTGAATTCAAGGCATTCAAAGCCTTCGGTCTATTAATCTTGAGGAACCCGATCCCTTCCCTGACCTCAACGATAATGTTTTTAAACTCCATTTTTCACGCCTCGCTCTGCAGAATGGCTGCAAGACCCATACCGCCACCGATGCACATCGAAACAAGACCGTATTTCAGACCAAGTCTCTGCATTTGATACAAAGCTGTGGTGACCAATCTCGCGCCAGTGCATCCGATGGGATGACCGAGCGATATACCGCCGCCAAACATATTGCACTTATCTGTATTGACACCGAGTTCTTTTATGCATGCCAGAGACTGGGATGCGAATGCCTCATTCAGTTCGATAAGATCGATCTGATCAATCGTCAGGTTGGCTTTCTTCAGTGCCTTTTTGATTGCAGGAATAGGACCAAGCCCCATGTACGCAGGATCAAGGCCGCCGTTTGCCCATGAGATAATCCTGCCCATAGGCTTTATTCCAAGCTCTTTTGCC
>CAYYLU010000135.1:1271-5482 GCA_964472475.1 uncultured Syntrophus sp.
GTGACATGAGCACAACTGCCGCCGCAGCGTCGTTCAAACCGGATGCGTTACCGGCGGTGACAGTCCCATCCTTCTTGAATGCTGTTGCGAGTGCACCCATCTTTTCCAGAGTTGTGTCCATAGGACGTTCATCAGTATCGAATATAATCGGATTCCCTTTTCTCTGGGGGATCGGAACCGGTACAATCTCCGGTTTGAAAAGGCCTTCAGTGATAGCCTTTCGTGCCCGCTGGTGACTGATAAGACCAAAGGTGTCCTGTTCGACGCGTGTGATTCCGTACTTTTCTGCAATATTCTCGGCGGTTACACCCATGTGATAGCCATAAAAAATTTCCCAAATGCCATCGAGCACCATCAGGTCGACGGCCTTTGTATCGAACATTCTTGCGCCAAACCTGAGCCCGGGCAGTGCAAAGGGCGCCTGGCTCATATTCTCCATCCCGCCCGCGACGACGACATCATTGTCACCGACCATGATCGACTGCATACCATTTATGATAGCCCTGAGCCCTGAGGAACATACTTTATTAATTGTGTATGCAGCCGTTTCTTTCGGTACTCCGCCCTGAATACTTGCCTGTCTTCCCGAGTTCTGACCCAGTCCCGCCTGCAGCACGTTTCCCATCACAACTTCATCAATCACAACCTCCTTGAGGCTGCTGTCATAATCATAGACTTTCGCTTCCAGTTCCGTGTCGGTCTTGCCGTTAAATATGGCAGGCGCGAATTCCTTATCTTTGTCCTTGGATGGCCTGATTCCGGCTCTTTTTATCGCCTCTTTAATCGCTATTCCACCGAGCTTCACAACGGGCACGTCCTTGAGAGACTGACCGAATTGGCCGATTGCGGTTCTTGCGCATGATACAATGACTGCCTCTTTCATACGGATCTCCTTTTTGTTTGAATATTATTTCACAATCTTTTATCGTAATTGATACTGTTTGTCAATGATTATAATGGAATTCTGGCGCCAAATTATTCTCGGAAAGCATACTGGCCTTTTCTTGAGATATGTAACCCACATGTGGTAACATACCTGTATTCTCACGTCTAATCCAAACCATATGAAAAGGAAGCAGATACTATGAATATACCGCCGATCAACCTTAAAGCACAGTATAAACTCGTAAGGCAACAGATACGCTCCTCTCTGGATGAAATACTCGACAATCAACAGCTGATACTGGGCAAGTATTGTTCCCGACTCGAAGAGCAGATCTCGCGCTACGCAGGTGTCCCTTCTGCTGTCTCGTGTGCCAACGGCACGGATGCGCTCATTCTCGCCCTGATGGCCATTAACCTTAAACCAGGTGATGAGGTTATCACGACCCCATACACATTCTTCTCGACTGCAAGTTCCATCGCCATACTCGGTGGCAAACCCGTTTTTGCTGATATTGATGAGAAGACAATGAATATAGACCCCGGACAGATCGAAAGGGCAATAACACCGCGGACAAAAGCAATCACCGTTGTGCACCTCTTCGGAAAAGTGTGCGATATGGACACTGTGAATGAAATCGCGGAAAAGTATAATCTTCTGGTCATCGAGGATTGTGCACAGTCTCTCGGCTCCCGCAGAAATGGAGTCATGTCAGGGGCTTTCGGAGATATTGCCGCCACAAGTTTCTACCCAACCAAGAATCTCGGTGGTATAGGTGAAGGCGGAATGGTTTACACGAAGAGATTGGAACTGGGGGATAAAGTGAAGAAACTGCGTGTGCACGGAATGGGCACTCAGTATTTTCATGAAATGATTGGATTAAACAGCCGTCTTGATGAAATCAAGGCGTGTGCCCTTGTTGCGAAATTTCCCCATCTCGAATCATGGAACACAAAGAGAAAAGCAAACGCAGCTTATTACACAAAACAGTTCGAGAATCTCCCACTCATACTCCCGCTCGCAGAAGACAATGGATCACACATTTTCCATCACTACGTCATCAGAACGGATCGGCGTGACGAGCTGCAGACCTTTCTGAAAGAACGCGGTATTATAACAGGAGTTTACTACCCGCTTCCGCTTCATCTACAGCCATGTTTCCATTATCTCGGTTACAGTAAAGGCAGCTTCCCCGTCTCCGAACGGGCGGCAAAAACATCACTCGCTCTCCCCATATATCCTGAATTGAAAACGGCAGAGCGAACCTATGTTACGAAATCAATAAAAGAGTTTTTTGCAGGCCGCTGAAAACGGCAAACCGAATACGTGGCTAGATCAAGAATGGTCCGGCAGTAACGATAGCATCTGCTTTGTGTTATTCTGGCAGGCTGCCGCCTTCCGGCTTCGGCCTTGCCGTGAACTGTGCAGCAAAACCTTTCTGTTTGGCTTTCCAGAAACCAAGCAGCGCTTCCTCTTTGCCCGCAAAGTCAGCCGCCGTCACTTCAAAAGCAGTTTTTTCTATCGATTGTACATTCCACCTGTATTTCACAAGATACTCCTCTGCTCTCTGCATAGCCGTATCCGGTGACTCGTCTACTATCCAGAAGAATACGCGCGCTTCATCCACTTTTTCGCGAAGGGGATTGTCCTCGAGCGGTGTCGCAAATATTGAAACAAAATAGGTTGCCATCGATTCCTCACATTATAAAAAGATTTTTTGTTGAAAAATTGGGATCGCTTGTCAGATTCACCCCGAGCCTTCTCAACCCCGCTTCATCTCCGGGCGTGGGCATGTGTGTCATATGTACCTCACAATCCCGGAGCTGCTTCAATTCCTCGATCGCGAGCTGAGCCGCATGATTGGTGGTGGCGCTTATACTTAAGGCGATTAATGCCTCTTCCAGGTCAAGGCTGACTGAACTCTCGTTCAACACTTCAGTCTTTAACCTCCGAATAGACTCGGTAATGTATTCAGGAAGCAGTTGAAGTTTATCCGGAATTCCAGCCAGGTGTTTGATCGCATGGATAATCAGGCTTGTCGCGGCATGCATGAGTGCCGAGTTGTTTCCCGTAACAATTGTACCGTCCTTGAGTTCTATTGCCGCTCCGCAATATATCCCCTCATTTCCTTTCTGGTCATTCATACATTCTTCCGCCGCATTTCTGGCCGGCACAACAACAGTCCTGTGCTCGGGCTCAAGCCTGCATTCCTCTACCAGGAGGCGTGCCCGTTCAACCGTATCCTTATCTGCAAATCCCATCGCATATTCGCAGCGATAACGAAAATATCGCCGCACAATCTCCTCCCTTGATGCATTCTGCGTAGCTTCATCGTCGGTGATTGCAAAACCTGCCCGGTTGACCCCCATATCTGTGGGTGACTTGTAGAACGACTCACCACCGGTAATCTTTTCAAGGATTCTTTTCAGAAGCGGAAATGCTTCAACGTCCCGGTTGTAATTAACCGCAACCTTGCCATACGCATCCAGATGAAAAGGATCGATCAGGTTGAAATCCCGTATATCAGCCGTCGCTGCCTCATATGCCACATTTGCTGCATGCTTGAGCGGCAGATTCCATATCGGAAATGTCTCGAACTTCGCGTATCCCGACTTGATTCCACGATTGTAGTCATGGTACAACTGCGAAAGGCACGTGGCCAGTTTACCGCTTCCCGGTCCAGGACCGGTTACAACAACAATCGGTTTCGTAGTCTCGATAAACTCATTCTGCCCATAACCCTCATCGCTGACAATCATATCCACTTCCGTTGGGTACCCACGCGTGTATCGATGTGTGTAGACCCTTATTCCACGCCTCTCGAGCTTATTTTTGAAGAGAACGGCTGCCGGTTGATTATCAAACCGCGTAATATTGACACCAACCACACTGACCCCCCAATTTCGCAATTCGTCTATAAGCTTGAGCGCGTCCGAATCATAGGTTATCCCAAAATCCGCTCTGATTTTCTTACGTTCAATATCGCCTGCGTAAATACATAGTATAATATCAGCGCTGTCTTTCAATTTGGTAAGGAGTCTCATCTTTATATTCGGATCGTATCCTGGCAGGACCCGCGACGCATGATAATCGAACAGAAGCTTGCCTCCGAATTCCAGATAAAGTTTATTGTGAAATGCCTCTGCCCGCCGAAGAATTTCTTCCGTTTGTTCCTGCACGTACTTTTGGTTATCAAAACCGTCCTTCGTTACCATTTATAAATCGGCCTCCCTAAAATAGGTGCACATACGATCTCTCATCTTAATGTATTTTTTGGTCAATACACTAGAGAAAAATGAATACGTTTGGCTGTATCATGCAATATTTC
>CAYYLU010000136.1:0-5408 GCA_964472475.1 uncultured Syntrophus sp.
GCGAGACCAGCTTGACGCGCGGGTGCCGCTGCTCCAACTCCCGCCACAACTGCGCGGCCCGTTCGGGCGACACGAGGCTCTGCCCGTCCGGCTCGTTGAAGCCGAGCAGCCAGCGGGTGCCAGCCGGCACGGTCGCCGTCACGTCATCTGCGCCCCAGATCATCGGCACGAACTCCACATCATCCGTGCTGCGCCCCCAGGTGCCCCAGTTGTAGTACCAGTTGCCGCCGATGGCCGCCGCCTGCTGGGCACTCGCACCCGACAGGCCCAGCTTGACGGGCGCTTGAGCGTGGTACTGTGGGATGTACAGTCTGAACACCGGCCCCTCGCCTCCACCCAGTAGCGCGCTCAACGCGGCCAGGATCGCCAACGCCACCTAGTGGCCGGCCTTCCGGCGCGGCTTGCGCGGCGACTTCACCGTGTGCGTCTCAACGCCAGGCGCTGGCGTATCGACCATGTGTGTCTCGACCGCCAGCATCGGAAGCGCAGGCACAAGTTCCTCGATCACCCCGGGCAGGTCCCGTCCCAGCCAGGCCGCCAGCTCATCATCCAATTCCAACACCTGGCCCGGCGTAAACCGCCCCACATGACTCGCATAGGGCCGCCGCACGATGTATCGTCGCATCATCCCTCCAGTAAGGGGCGGAGCGTTGGTGGCTCATTGGCCCAACGCTACCTCATCGCCATAGCCCGCCCCTCAGATCGTCAGATCAGGCTCAGACCGCCGTGATCGCGCTCACAGTCGGGATCTCCGCCCAGTCCATCGAGAAGTAGTGAGTGTTCGCCGTGGTCTTCGCACTCAGGTACAGCAGCACAGACGCCGGACCTACAATCGGCTGCAGATCCTCGAAGTACTTGTCGACGGTGTACTGCAACAGGGTGCTCGTCGCGAACGCAAACGCCAGCGGAATCACGTCCTGGTAGATCGCCCGCACATTGGTCAGTGCGGCTTCGATGATCGCACTGCCCGACGCGTGGTAGCAGTTCGTCACCGCAGTCGCGCGCGGCGCATCCGTCCGCCAGTTCAGCGGCGCCACAGCCGTGCCACCGGAGGTGTAGCTGTCCGCCGACGTGTAGATCAGCGCCAATTCGTTGTCAATCCCGGCCGCCGTCGCATACGATACGTTCAGGTGCCGGATGAACGCCGTTGTGCCTACCGGCACGGTGAAGCGGAACGTCGGCGCGGTCAACACGATGCCGCCGTTGTCTGCTGCCGAGCCGGTCATTGCGGTACCGATCGTCGTTTCTTTCGCCGTGAACATGCGCCCCTGCAACGCGAACAGATCCCACTTGCTCGCCCCGACCGGGACACCCATGCGCAGCTGCGGAAAAGGCGCGACATTGCCATCGCTCAGGCCGCGCAGCGCATCCTGAAACACCTCGCCAGAAATCTGTGTACTCATCTTCCTTCTCCCTAGATCCCAGAGATGGCCAACACCACCCACACGACCACCAACAGATCAGACCCGGTGCCATCCCAGGCCCCGTCCGTGGTGATTTCAGCGCCGATGATCGCGTTCTTGGCGAACGTCGCCTTTCCGCGATTACAGGTATCCGATCCCGTCACGCCCGTCGTGACCGCCAGCGTCGGATCAGCAGCCTCGGTCCCACCGATGGTCGGCCCAATCGTCAGGTTCCCGGCCGTGGCCGCCGCCGACAGATCGTAGCTGATGCCAACGATCTCCCCGGCGAACGGCATCGTGTACCCTGTCACTGCCAGCTCGACGGGCCCGCCGACCTGCGACACGTACAGTTGCACGTTGGTCTGATTTGCCGCGACCGCGTCCTGACCGAACACCAACGGCACCAACTGGTACTTGCCAAGCGTCTTGTCTACTCTCACGTTACCCTCCCAGCGACAAGGGGCCGGGCTTACCGGCCCCCGCCAATGCCTAGATGTTGATGTAGTAGACCACGTCGGCCCACTCGATCCCGCTGGTCGCCCCGGTCGGGCTGAAGCGCCCCAGCCCCATGCGCAGCGAGTACACGATCCGGCTCTGATCCGTCGCCGGCAGTCGTTCGGTCTCGACCTTCACCCGGCGCCGCCAACCGATCTTCAGGCCGCGGCGGTTGAAGCTCACGATCTGGCCGTACAGGTTGTTGCCAGAGGTGTCCGCATCGTAGAACCCGGTCGTGTCGGTCTTCTTGAGCGCGATCGTGCTGATCACCGGATGCTGGAACATGCGCGCCACCTGGCCGTTCAGGATCGTGGCGTTCGGCCCGAACTTGTCGACCGTCAGAACCTCGTCCATCAGCAGCATGTTGTCGGCCACATAGGGGTCGACCAGGTGAATCAGGTCGTTCGGATCGGTCGGATGGCCCCAATCATGCAGGTACGTCGCGTCCAGCATGCGGCCGTAGACCTTCTTGAACGCCTCCACACTCACCGCGGCATTGACCCAGCTCTCCTTGTTCCCGGCGTTGTCCACCAGGCCCGCGTGGCGGATGCCGTCGAAGGCCAGCGTGTGATTGGTCGAGGACAACACCGTGTCCACCGCATTGATGCCGGTGGTCGTGGTGTCTCCGTTGATCACAGCCGAGTCCGAATAGTGAGACAGCGACAGTCCCGCCTGGCGCCGCAGGAACGGCACGAACGGGAGAATCGCGTCCTCCTCCATCTCCCCAGACCACATCTGGTGGATGATGAACTTCTTCGCCGTCACCGAGGTCCGGTTGGAACCCGTCTTGACGGTCGTGTAGTCCGACGCGCTGGCCGACGTGTTTTCAGACACGTACAGCATCTCCGGGATGTCAACTTCCACCGGCAGATACGCCGTGGGGGCGGTCATCTCGAAGGTGTCGATCAGCCCGAAGACCCGGCTCTGGTTGCGAGCCGCTTCCCACAGATCGCCAACATATTCTGCGCCAACCAGCTGCGAACCGTAGCCGCTCTCTGCGGTGTCCATCGCGCGCAGCTCACGCTGGTACATCTCGGTGCGATCGAAGTCGCCCCGGCGCGCCCAGTAGCGATCCCGGCCCCGGAAGTTCGCCAGCGGGATGCGCGGGAACACGTTGTCCAGCGCCTGCTTGTCGATCCGGCGAATCTCATCCTGCGGGATGTACAGCGCGTCCGAGATCTCCTTGAACGCGTTGCGCAGATCCTGCGAAGGACCAGCCGGGTTCAGCCCACTGCGCTGATTGGCCTCCATGATGTCGTGCACGAACTCAATGTCCGCCACGTCCAGGCCATACCGCGCAAACTTCGATCCGGACAGCGGATCGCCGGCCGCTTCCGCCGGCAGACCACCCTTGGCCCCGACAATCGTGCCGGCGCTGCGCGCCTGCTCCGCCTTGGCCAGGTCCATCTTCTGCTGTCGCTCGATCTGCTTGGTCAGAGCATCGTATTCCCCGTTGAGCTTATCCCACTGGGTCGACTCATCGGGGCTCATGTCGCGCTTCTCAGCGCGGGCCTTCTCGTGCAGCGCATTCATCGCCTCGAACACCTTGGCGCGCTGCTCAAGCAACTCTTTCATCGTCTTGCCTCCATCTGTAGCCGCATCATCTGCAACTTGCGCGCCCGCGCCGCCTCCGAGTGGTCCACGTCCGGCTGCTCAGACCGCACTGCCTGCAGGACTGTGCTATCCTGAGCATCCGCCGGAGCGTCCGGCTCGTTACCTGGCGCTGTCGTGGAGTGGCCTCTGGTCCAGAGCAATTCATCTTCGCCCCGAGCAGGTTCCGGCTCCTCAGATACACGCACCATAAACTCTGCGATCTGACGCACTTCCGCGCGCTCGTCTGCCTCCAACGGCAGCCCCAGCTCAGCCAGGCGCGCCGCCCGGAAGGCTCGCAGTAGTCTGCTCTCGTCTTCCCCGTCATCCGAGCGGGCCCCGATGTCCGTCTGCGGATAGGCCGGGAACGTCACCGGCGATACCTCGAAGAGCTTGGCTTCCCGGATCACCCGCTTGCGCAACGCGCCGGGTTCCTTCTCCTTGTCCGGAATCGTCCAGTTCTCCTTCACCACCTGGAACGCGATGCTCATGCCGCTCACGTCGCCGCGCCGCACCGCATCCAGCACCGGCCGGCCCCATTCGTTGTCCGGCGGCGTAATTGTGGCAGCCAGACCCGTATCGTCCTCTTTCAGTTCCAGCGTGCCCGCCTTCAGCCGGCCCAGCACGATGTTCGGGTCATGATTCCAGAGCGCCCGGATGTCGCCCTCTTTGATCGTCTTACGAAATGCGCCGGGCGCCACCTGCTCCTCGTACAAATCCCCGAACCAGGGCTCCGAGATCTTCGTCCACTCGTTGAACACCGCCGCGTGTCCGATCAGCCGGCCGGTTTCCTCGCCATCCCCCGCCCGCATCACGACATCCATTGGCAGCACCCGCCGCTCGATCGTTCGCTTACGCACCATCGTCATCCTCCCCAGCCGCGTTCCCATCCTTGGAATCCTGCTCCGTGTCGTTCCCATTTTGGGAAGCCGGCTCACTTCCCAGCGGCACCATGTTCAATGGCTGCAGATACCCGTCACCGTCATCGACCGGATTCAGGTTCTCCGCCTCCCTGATGTCGTTCACCGACATCCAGCCGCCATTGCGCGCGATGTTGTACGCGTTGGACCGGGTAATCAGGTCATTCACGACCAGCGCCGCGCTGAGATGCTCCGCAAAATACTGCGAGCGTTCCTCCCTGGTCAGCAGGTCCCGGAACACCGTCTGACTGATCCGCTTCAGGTACGGCCCGAGGCCGAATGTTACGTAAGCCTGCGTCTGCTGTCCGATCCCCGTCCCCCAGCTCGTCGAGCGGTCCACGATCCCGATCATGTGCGGTGGCACCCGGTAGATCTGGCAGATCTGAATCTCCTGGAACTTACGCGTCTCCAGGAACTGCGCATCTTCCGGCGCAATGCCGATCTGCGTCCACGTGATGCCCTCTTCCAGCACGGCCACCCGCTGCGCATTGCTCAGGCCCCGGTGCCCTTCCTCCCAACCCTTCTTGAGCCGAGAAGCCGCTTCCGGCGAGAGCTTGCCCGGATGCGTCAGGATGCCGCCGGGCCGGCTGTCGTTCCCGAAGAAACGCGCTCCGTATTCTTCCGTCGCCAATGCCAGACCAATTGCCTCCCGGGCCATCGCTACCGGACTTTTGCCCAGCCAGGCGTCCGTGCCCCAGCCCCGCACGTGCCAGACTTTCCAGCGCGGCAGCGGCTTCGGCGTCCCGTCCGGCAGCGTGTAGACGTACATCCGCTCGTTGTCGTCCGTCACGTCGACGCTCATGCGGTCCGGCCGCAGTGGCCACAGGGCCCGGCGCCTGCCCGCACCGTCCAATTCGATCTCGCAGAAGGCATTGCCCCATAGGGCGATATGTCCGGCCAGGTTCTCGAACAGTTCGAGGGCAGTTAACTCCGGGTTCGGCAGGTCATGCAACACGGTATAAAGTGGGTGCTCTGTCGCCCGTTCCTTGCCCCGCGGCAG
>CAYYLU010000137.1:0-5325 GCA_964472475.1 uncultured Syntrophus sp.
CTCGTAATGAGCAGGTCGTGAGTTCAATTCTCACCGTCGGCTTTAATCTCAGGTAGTCACAGTTCATTCAAAAAACAATATACTGCAGCAAAACGGCGACGCCTGCCTACGTAAGTTGGCTTTTGTGTTTCTGACGATCTTTTTCTATTGGTACTCTATTTAGACCGGTTCACACATGGAAAGCAGATCACAACGACTTGTATCACATGAGTGCTACTGCGAGCGTCAGATACATAATTTCGGCAAACTCATGCAGTGCACCGAAGTTATCGCCGGTCAGCCCCCCGAATCGGTTCGTGAAAACACGTTTACACATGAGAATAACGAGAGCAACGAATAATATCTGAACCGGAAGGATCAATACTATTTTTACGGTCAGCGAATCCGACAGCATCGAAAGGAATACATAGGACGCTGCAGCCAGGCAACAGAGAAATACTGAAGCTAACGTAATATGTCTGATCCTGATTCGTTCTACAAACAGGCCGCCCAACCCGCCCCGCACCGCAGGCTTCGTATGATACATTCCTATAACCATTGCCCATTTTGACACCACAGGTAACAGAAGAAGGACCGCGCAGGCCATGGCTAAATGATGCTGCAGAATTGCTTCTATGAGTACGTATTTCATAAGCAGCGATAATGCAACCGCAGCAACACCCATCGGACCTATGGTACTGTCTTTCATGACCCTGAGACGACGTTCTCGGTCTTTCGATGAGTCATCAGAGGATTTTATCGACAGGGCGTCAAATGTGTCCGATAAGCCATCCTGGTGAAACCCTCCTGTGATCACTACATAAAAAGAAAGCACGAAAATGGAAATGACAGCGGGTGACATGACGGCCGCAAGAACACATGCCGTTATCGTTATTCCGATGCCAAGTATAAAACCAGCCACCGGGAAATACGAAAGACACTCTCCGAGGTCATCCACCGAGGTATTGTTGTTTCTTCCCATTGGAATAATGGTAAGAAATTGCATCGCATCGGTTGTTCTTCTAATCATCATTTCAATTCAGTCGATACTCCTGCCTCTTCAAATGTGGCCATTTCGCGATATATCTTGATCCCGGCTTCGATCATAAACATCGCAAGCGCAGCTCCGGTGCCTTCGCCCAATCGAAGATCGAGACCCAGGATTGGCCGGAGCTTCATCATCTCGAGCATAATGGCCTGTCCCCTTTCAACAGAGCTGTGGGCAGCGAACATGTAATCCCTGACGTTCCTGTCAATTCCGTACGCTATCAATGCACCCGCCGTTGATATAAATCCATCGACAACAACAGGTATTTTTTTCGACGCAGCTCCGAGTATAAGACCTGCGATACCTCCAATTTCGGTACCACCGATTTTCGAGAGAACGTCGATAGCATCCTCGACGTCGGGTTTATTGAACGCTATTGCGTCTTCAATGACTCTAATTTTATTCTCAAGCGCTGCATCATTTATTCCTGTTCCCCTGTCAGTAACGGTCCGAACATCCATTTGCGACATGACGGCAGCAATCGCGCTTGATGGCGTCGTATTCCCTATACCCATCTCACCCGTTCCAAACATATCATAACCCCGGTCGGCATATTCTACGGCAAGACCAACACCCGCCTGCACACATTGTTCAGCTTCATCTCTCGTCATCGCGGGTCCTCGTCGCATATTTCTCGTTCCTTTCATCACCTTGCGATTGACAAGACCAGGCTCATTTTTGAAATCATGGTCCACTCCAATATCGACTACAACCTCCTCTACACCCGCGTGTCTTGAAAGAACATTGATTGCTGCACCACCGCTCAGGAAGTTCTGAACCATCTGCACGGTTACTTCCCGGGGATATAGCGAAACGCCTTCGTCCACTACGCCGTGGTCGCCGGCGAACGTGAAGATCGCCTTTTTCCGCGGTACTTCAGGCATTACATTGCCCGTCATTATGACATAATCACGGGCAAACTCTTCGAGCCTGCCAAGACTGCCCTGCGGCTTCGTCAGGCTGTCCAGACGGGCACGCGCCTTTGGCAACAAGCTCGTATCTGCAGATTGCGCCTTACAAATTCTCATTCCTTTCTCCTTTAATCAGTAATGGAATTCCAGCTACCATGAAGTATACGTTCTGCGCAACCTCGGCAATTCTCCTGTTTGCATAACCGAGGCTATCTCTGTATGTTCTTGTCAGCTCCGAATCTGGAACAATACCCAGACCAACTTCATTTGAAACGATATATACCTTTGCTGACGATTTCTGTGAAAATACCCCTGCGAGTGCCTCAACCGCATCCAAGACATCGGACTGTGTGTGCAACACATTCGATATCCAGAGTGTCAGACAATCGATGATGACTATATCGTATGTATTGAGCACATCTTGCAGTATCTGCGAAATCAGGATGGGTTCTTCAAATGTGAGCCACTCGGCCCCTCTCTCTTTTTTGTGATTAAGTATACGCGCCTTCATTTCTTCATCTTTACCTTCGGCTGTTGCTATAAAAGCCTTTCTGCCCTTTAGACGGGAAGCTTCTGCAAGCGCAAAGGTACTTTTCCCGCTGCGTGCACCTCCCAGGATGAGACTTAAGTTCTGCATTTCTGTTTTACCTCCCCCGACACGATCAGGACAAACGGTTTGCCTGAAAGCGGGTTTTTTTCAACTACGACGACAGTCTTATACACTTCTTCAATGTTCTGATAGGTCAATACGTCTTGCGGTCGTCCTGACGTCTTGATATTGCCACCTTCCATCAAAACCAGCCGGTCACAATATTCGGATGCAAGGTTGAGGTCGTGAAGGATGATTACGACGGTTAGCGAGCGATCTCGATTAAACGCTTTAATCAGATCCAATATTCTTACCTGTTGTGTTATGTCGAGATGTGATGTGGGTTCATCCAGGAGAAGAACCACAGGCTCTTGCGTAAGAGCCCTGGCTATAAATGCAAGCTGGACTTCCCCACCGCTCATACCGGACAGATAGCTGTCCTTCAGACGAAGCGTGTCAGTCATCATCATTGACTCACGGGCAATCGATGCGTCATGTCTGTTCTCCAGGAAGTGTACCCCTTTACGGTACGGCACTCTCCCGAGTAAAACAAACTCGTTGACTGTCATAGGAACAACGGGGAGGTTCTGCGAAACAACCGCAATCCTGCGTGCTATCTCTTTATGAGAAATCGAATAAATGTCTCTGTTGTCGAGATATATCTTTCCCCTGATGGGCTTAACCAGACGTGTCAGGGCCCGCATCAGGGTTGTTTTACCTGAACCGTTCGGGCCGATAATCCCGACGAATTCACCCGCGGGAATTTCAAGATTGATGTCGTGAATTACGGTTCTTCGGCCGTACCCGCACGATACATTTTCGAGACGTATCATCCGTCGTGACCTCTTTGGATCAGCATTTTTCCGCCCAGTACGTAGATAAATATGGCTCCGCCCACAATGCCCGTAATCACGCCCACCGGTAGTTGAACAGGAGCAACAATGGTTCTCGCTACCGTGTCACACGCTATAAGGAATGCCGACCCGATTACGAAGGATGTCACAAGCAGGCGCCGGTGATCATACCCGGTAAACGTGCGTACGAAATGCGGGACTATGAGGCCCACAAATCCGATGAGACCGGAAACCGAAACACTCACACCCGTGAGAATGGCGGCTATCAGAAACAGAACGGTCTTCGCTTTTTCGGTATTGATCCCCAGATGCGATGCTTCCTCTTCGCCGAGCGAGAGTGCGTTCATATGGAGGCTGAAACAATACGACAAGAAAAGACATACGAGAGAGACAGTAAGCACGACGTATATTATCGGACCCGCTGGCTGTTCAAGCGAGCCCATGATCCAGAATATGATACTGTGAAGATCCTCGGAACTGGAGACGGCCAGTACCAATGTAACCAGCGAAGATGATATAAAACTGATCATAACTCCCGTGAGAAGCAGACCTTCCACATTAAGCGTCTTCTTGCGGGCGTTCAACAGGAACAACACGCCGATTACTGCAAGTGCACCGATGAAACCGGAAAAGGGAAGGGCACTGCTCTGAAGAAGACTGTTCAATTTCAATATTATACACAGCGACGCTCCAAGCGCAGCTCCTCCTGATATACCGACCGTATACGGCTCGACAAGGGGGTTGCGGAACATGCTCTGGAGAATGACACCGGCAAGACTCAGGCTTCCGCCAACGGCGAAGCCCAGCATGACCCGGGGCAGTCTCAGGTCAAAAATAATACTGTGTGCCGCTGAGTTTCCGTTACAGAACAGGGCCGATATAAAGTCACGGGATGAAATACCGGCGGACCCGACGAAGAGCGAAATTACAAGGGCAGCTATCAGGAACAGCAGGGAGAAAATAAAAAGTAATAACGTTGAGTGCTTTTGTTCCGGTTTATCACTCATCTGAAGACCTCCGGATGCAGCATCCGCGCAATTTCATCGAGATAATCCGCAAAGCTCACTGGCGTAGGGCTGCACAGTTTGTCGGCGTCTACTATATAGATCCTGTTATTCTTGACGGCGTTAATCGTGCGGAACCTCCCCCAGGAGCGCTGTTCTGCCTCTCCGGAAAGTCCCATTCCTGCAATGATAATAACGTCCGGATTGCCCGCCACCACCTGTTCAAAGCTGACAGTGCCCGATTTCAGGTCCGCAAACATATTCATCCCGCCGGCAAGTTCTACATAGTCATTTAGAAAGAACGCTCTGGTTGCAACAAATAGAGGTGTTGATCCAATCTGCACAAGTGTTGACGGCTTTTTTGCTCTAGCAACCCTTTTCTTTACTGAAGCGACTCGTTTTGCCGCATCATTGAGCAGACGCTTCGCTTCAGATTCCTTTCCGCATATTCTTCCAAGTTCGACAAAGATACCACATAGTTCTGCAAAAGTTCGTGGTATCGTAAAACTGATGACGCGCGTTCCAGCCTTTTTGAGTTTCTCTATTTCTCTGGGGTCTGTGAGCGTCATGGCAATAACGATATCGGGCTTAAGACTGACAATCTTCTCAATGTCAGGTGTCACGATGGTGCCGATGCTCTCTTTCCTTGGCGATCCGGCAGGTCTTCTGCAGTAGATTGTCACGGCTGCGATATTTCTCTCCAGGCCGAGCAGGTACAGGGCCTCAGTGATGACCGGACTCAACGAAACAACCTTCTTTGGATGGATACTGCCTGCATTATCCGACGCCACTGCGGCTCCACCATTAAACCCCGATTGCAGGTATATAAGAGCAACAACAAACATGATACCTATCCTTCGCAGCGTGTGCATGATGTCACCCGTTTGTCGGGCTTTTCAGCCGGAGAAGCCAGTTTCCTTCCCTGAACACGTGTGTCGAC
>CAYYLU010000138.1:0-5003 GCA_964472475.1 uncultured Syntrophus sp.
AGTTTCTTTAGCCAGGATGATGGCGGGCAACCCCAATCTGCAAGTGGCCTTGTAGCCTTACATGGAGAAGATCTTGTCGCTGCTTTGAATAAAATTTAAGACCTGATAACGGATATGTTAATTGCCACAGCTAGAAAGAGATGAAGATGAGATATGTTTGAATTACGGAATCTTGGATGGAATAGTTTTCAACAACTTTGTCTTACTATAGCCAGAGAAGTTCTTGGGCAAACGGTTGAATCATTTCTTGATACGAATGATGGCGGAAGAGATGGAGCTTTTACTGGTACATGGAAGCCAACCGGACAGGAAAGTCTGCAAGGTCAATTTGTGATTCAATGTAAATTTACGAACAGATTAAACCATGTAATATGTCCTTCTGACCTCGAGGATGAAGCCAACAAAGCGAAGAGACTTGTCGAGAAAGGCTATTGTGACTCCTATATACTTATGACCAACGCTGGTTTGTCTGGCACCAAAGCCGAAGATATTGAAGGTCTTTTTAGAAAGGCTGGTGTCAAACATTTCAATATTTTGGGGGCAAGTTGGATAGATCAACAAATACGCGAAAATAAACACCTAAGAATGCTTGTTCCGCGTGTATATGGATTAGGGGATTTAAGCCAAATCCTAGATGAGCGAGCATATGCACAAGCTCGTGCAATTTTAGAATCTCTCAGGGAAGATCTTGCGAAGGTTGTAGTTACCGACGCCTATCGTAAAGCAATAACTTCTCTAGATACATATGGTTTCGTACTGCTTACTGGTGAGCCTGCAGTTGGCAAGACAACTATTGCGTCTATGTTGGCAATGGCGGCGATCGATAATTGGAACGCATCAATATTAAAACTTGACGATCCTGAAAAAACTATCGAGCATTGGAACCCAAGCGAAATGACACAGTTTTTTTGGATTGATGATGCATTTGGTGTTTCCCAATATGAAGCTCATCTTGTCCACAATTGGAATCATATACTACCCCAAATGAATTCAATGCTTCGAAAAGGCGCTAAAATTGTGATGACTTCTCGCGATTACATTTATCACAGGGCACGTAAAGATTTAAAAGAAAGCGCATTTCCTCTTCTGCAAGAAAGTCAGGTGGTCATTGATGTTCATGATCTTTCTAAAGATGAGAAACGACAAATTCTTTATAATCACCTTAAATTAGGGGGGCAACCAAGTTCTTTCCGAGGTCAAATAAAACCATACTTGGAAACGGTAGCTTTACATAATCGATTTATACCAGAAACTGCAAGACGGTTGTCTAATCCTTTTTTTACCAAGGACCTCAACCTAAACAAATTAAATCTTGATAATTTTGTTGAAAAACGAGAGGTTTTATTAAAAGAAATTCTCCAAGGTCTTGATCAAAATAGTAAAGCTGGTCTGGGACTCATTTATATGCGGAATGATCACTTAGAAAGTCCTATAGTCCTTCAAGTTTCTGAGGAGCATGCAATTACACGACTGGGCAGCAACCTAGGAGATTGTCTCGCTGCCCTTGAAGCACTCGATGGAAGCCTGGTTCAATATTCTAGGGAAGGGGATAATCCATTCTGGCGTTTCAAACATCCAACAATTGGGGACACCTATTCTGCTATATTAGCAGAGAGTCCAGAGTTGCTTGGAATCTTTCTCAAAGGCATTGCGACGGAGAAACTTATTCAACAAGTAACATGCGGAAATGTTGGCATCGAGAAAGCCGTAATAATTCCACCAGGATTGTTTCCTGAGGTAATGGCTAAGCTTCATGAATTTTTAACGAGTAACGACATCAAAAAAAAGCAACTATCATTTTGGCAAGTTGAATCAATGGTCCAAGGATTTTTAACTCACCGTTGCTCGAAAGCATTTCTTTCACGTTACCTGGAGGAAAACACTTACTTACTAGATAAGGTGTCTGAGCCTGGTTTATATCTTAATGCTGTCTCAGAAGTTGGTCTAGCAGTGCGTTTATTCGAATTCGACCTTCTTCCAGAAGAACATAGAAAAAGGTTTATAAACACGGTATCTGATTATGCGATTCAAGGCGAAGACCTGGATGCTTTGGATAGCGCGGATATCAAGCTTTTGTTTACCGATCGTGAATTTAAGGATTTGTTGGAGAAAGTGAACAACCAGCTTATTCCCAGGCTAGAGGATGTGAGGAGAGATATAGAGGAAAATTACCAGACCAACGAATCTGCAGAAGAGCACATGCAACCCTTTCTTGATACGTTAGAAATCCTAAAAAAACATTTCGGTAATAATATACAGACCAACAGAATCATAGGGGAACAAATAGATTTGGCAAACGATTGGATATCAGAAAACATAGTTGAGGAACCGGAGATCGATCCGCAATTGTTGGGAAATATTGAAAATAGATCGAACCCTGATATTTCTCGTAGTATTTTCGATGACATTGACGTGTGATAATTGGCGTCTGCTTGGAAAAAGCGCATACGATAGACCAAACGATTGTCATAAAAAAGAAAACGAACTTAGCTTCTATCATATACAGAACTTTCATACACAAATATGCTGTGACAAGTCTTTCAGGGACTGGGCGGGAGATAAATATGAAAATGACCTTTACTAAAATAATCAGAAAAGAAATTTTCACGGAAAACTTCAATGATTTTAAACAAGATAATGAACTTATATTTCCTGAAAGTGGTATTGTTGTTATTTATGGTCCCAATGGAGTCGGGAAGTCGTCATTAGCGAGTATATTTGCTGGTGAACAGGACACAGAGTTTGATCTAGTCTTAGATGGTGATAATTTTAAAACAACAGAAGCGCCTTCCGTTTTTCATGTAATTAATGATCAAAATGGAAGAAATATTATTCAAGGTTCCACCGAAGATTTCTTACTTGGGGATAACATTCGTAGGGAATATGAGCTAAAAAAGGCAATAGATGCCGGATTTGAGCAGTTATTCAATGCGGTATTAATTCCAAAGCTCAAATCAGATTTTGGAATCTCTAAAAAGGATGCTTTTTTGCTCGAGAGAATATGTGATAAAAAACTTACGCTTTATATTTCTGATTTAGCAAATATGAAATCTAAAGGGAAAAATATTGATCGTTCTGAATTTCTTTCCTACATAGAAAACCTGTGTTATGTAAATATTCATGATTTTGATGAATCTAAACTCCGTTTTATAGTAAATGACTACAATAACAAAATCTCAATTGTTAAACAATTAATTGATATTGCCGAGAAGAACATAAAAATCGATCATTCTTTTTCACGCATCGAGGAATGTACAGATGCAATTACACTGTTAACCAAGTATTACTATCTTCACGAATGTGTAATCTGCGATAATCCCATTGAGCGCACATCTCTTTTAGAAAAAAAACAAAAAGATAAAAAATCTTTTTTCGAAAGTCTTGATAAAGCCACTCAAGAAATACTGGAGCAAATCCATAATCTGGTTGGGGAGAATGATCCCTTTGGTATTAAGAATGCCGTTACTCAATCGGCAATCTCGGAAAAACCTGATTGCCTCATGGCTGTAATAAGAGAGTTTTTCGAGTTTTTTGAGTTAGTGAACAAATTGCTCAATAATATGTTCGCAACTTGTCTTGATAGCACTAATCTGATCTCATACCAACGAGAATATGAGACAATTATTTCAGAAAAACCGGAATTCACAAGTGAAGATGTGTTGTTCATTGAAAAATTTGTCAACAATTGTATTGATCGAAGAATTGAACTCCAGCGGGACTCGAACGGAAATCTTGAACTACTCCTTGGACAAAAAAAATTCCTTAACGAGGAAAGAAAAAACCTTTCGCTAAGTAATGGCGAACAAAATTTCATCTCTATTTCATTTGAATTGTTGAAAGCAAAAAAGGTTCAAGCAAAAGTTATTGTTTTGGATGACCCAATCTCAAGTTTTGACTCAATTTATAAGAATAAAATCGTATATGCAATCGTAAAATTTCTTAACCAAAAAAGCCAAATTTTATTGACGCATAATACAGACTTGATTACGCTACTTGAACATCAGAGACCCCAATCTTTCAACTTGTATTTATTGAATAATTCTTATGGAGAAAGAAACGGTTTCGTATCAGTTACGAAGGAAGAACAATGTCTTCTTCTTTATATGAACAAACTATTAGATTTTTTTAGAGATGGGGTGAAGGAAGTTCTAAAGGATGAGTATAAGTATCTAGTCGCCATGGTGCCATTTATGAGAAGTTTTTCTCAGATCTTGAATAAGCCCAAAATTAAAGATGATCTGACTGGAATTATGCACGGTTATGGTACTAATACTGTAGATCTAACCCAAGTTTATAACGAATTGTTCGAGTGCTCATTTTTGTCAAAATCTTTTATTGTTTCAATTGATGATATTCTTAATATTGATTTGGATTTTTGGGAAATAATTGATGCTAACAAGTATCCTATGCTAAACAGAACATTTGTTCATATACTTACATACTTCAACTTGAGGTTAAGCGTTGAAAAAACGCTGGTGGAAAAATTCAAAATTAATACAAAAAAATACGATATGCTCACAAGAATTATCGATAAAGCGTTCAAAGATGATAATTTGGACAATATACAAAAGCGCGTTTTCTTGTTATCACGGAAAACATTATTGAACGAGTTTAACCACTTCGAACAAAGTTTAAATATATTTCAACCAGCGATGGATATTACTGATACAGCTCTTAAGAAAGAGCGAGAAGACATTCTTCAATTTCTTGAGCAACTTAAGTCAGAACCGAATTCTTGTTCTTGCTAATGCACCGGGAGTTAACGCAAGTTATCAAAGATTGATCATTACCAGTCCCCCGCGGACCGAGTCGTATGTACGGGTATAAATTCCGACCGGTGATGCAGAGATAATTGAGAAATTGAAAAAACCCTGAACCGCCCTCTAATCGGAGGGCGTTTTTTTTCATAACTATACCTTTAATAGTCTGTATAATTAAAAGTTGGGCAGACTTGCTGGTCAACAGGAGATTTCTTGATCACAAGGAAAAATGCTGGAAAGATT
>CAYYLU010000138.1:5031-5307 GCA_964472475.1 uncultured Syntrophus sp.
AAAATACAGACCAACGACAATACTCTTTACTTTATTTCCATGATTAAAAGGAATGGAAAATGAAAATCTTTAAACCACCAGATATTCAAAAAGCTATTGAAGATAAAGATTCCAAACAAATAATTAAGGCTTACCGCTGGTTTCCAAAGTTGCATTCACAAGCCATCGAAGCTCTGGGGGTAATCGCGGATAAGAGTTGTATCGAACAACTGGAAGGCATCGTCAAATATTCATCCAGTATCGAAGATACCCAAACCGCGATCAAAGCGTTGAGCA
>CAYYLU010000139.1:0-5249 GCA_964472475.1 uncultured Syntrophus sp.
TACCAGTTATCTCTGAATGGCTTAGCCACGTTTCGTTTGAAATATCTTTCGTCTATTCTTTCTTCTCTTTTGAACCATTCCCAATCAAAGATAACTGGTTTCTGTCCGGGGATTTGTTGCAGTGCCTTTAAAGTGAACTGAGCAAGCTAGCGCAAGTTCACTGTTCTTCCGAGCGCTTCAGTGCCAAAACAATTGTAGTCTCCTATATTATTATCCGAGAAAGTCTGCAGCATAGCAGACTTTTGAGGGTGGAGTGGACGGAGATTTGTCGTGCAAGCGCGAACTGTGGATGGATTGTGCGCCATGCTGAGGACGCAGGCGTATACACATACGTCAAGGAGTGCATGGCGCCAGCAAGCCGCCGCAGATTAGCGTACGATAAATCTCAGGCCGATCCTGAACACACCCGCATTTCGCCTTTCATCTGTACTTAGACGAATATCACTTTCTTTCTGTATACTTTGATCAGTGCTCGTATCAACTCAGCATCTTCCAGACCCGCCCGCTGAAGAAAGAAGAGGAGTTCCGCTCCCTGCCTGGCAATCCTCACAATCTCAGCAAACTCCCCCTCACGTCCGGCATCATGGTACTCCTGCCTCAGACGCACTATCTTCGACAAGGATCGACCAAACCGCTGATTTTCCTTTTCTCTCTCTTGCCGGCAGTTTTCGCAGAAACAATCACCATGCCGCTGAGCCATTCCCAGCAGCTTTGAGATTCTGCCATACGGAAACTCTTCTTTTGTTCCCAACACCCTGAAGGCTTTCACAAGATTAACAAAATCCAACGCCTTTTTTGCGTCCACTCTTTCGAGAACAATTTCTTCCGGCTCTTTCATGACCGTCACCTCTTGTTTTCAATGATTATCCTGTAAGTAAGAGATATATGCAAAAAATGAATAGCGACGAATGCAAAAGCCGCCGCGGGTCCACATTCTATTACTCTTTCAAACCAAACTGTGCTCTCGCTCTGGTCCTGACAGCCTTACAAAGTCGCAAAGCATCCTGTGCAACCGTCTTATCTGCGGACTCTCCGGGATAACGCACTTCTACGGCATATCCGTTGAGGATCTGCAATTGCGGATACATCAACTCCCATGAAGAATCGACTGGAAACAATAATTCGAACAGGACGATTAGGTTGTGAGTCTTTCCAAAGACGATTCCTGCCTCTTGCAACATTGCCTTCAGGTACTTTTCAGCACATTGCTGAGCATGAAAGCAGACAGCATCATAATTGGGCATCTTGCGTACCCGCACTTCACGCTGAGCAGTGGCAAAATCCCCTTCCGCCTTTTCGATCCATTCAAACGTGAGAGGATTCATAGAGTATCTTTCCCTTCTCAATGATTTCCCTGAGAAAATGATCATTGAGGGCAAGTCTTTGCTTGACTTGAGTAGGCGTCCGCACAAGCAATTCCACAGGAATGCGAGGTTTTATTTTCCTCAATATCTCGGAGGCTTTTTGTATCGGTTTGCCTTCAAACGGCAGAATTATCAATAAGTCCACATCGGAGTCGCCGGTCGGTTTTCCATATATATACGACCCAAAGAGAATTATTCTCTCCGGATGAAAGTTTCGAACGACTTCCCCGCTAAAATCCTCAATGCTTTTCTTATCTATCAGACGCCTCGGCTCTGAAACTTTTGCACTCATATTCGGTAACTATCCGAGTTAGATGCTACCGTACAGGTCAAAGAAATGCAAGGGATAACGGCATACGAGATATTCAACTGCCTTTACCTGTGACCTCAGGCCTGAGCCGCCGTTCCACGGCAGCTATCATTTGTACTTTCTGCTCCTTTGACATCTTCTTAATGCGAGCTTCTTCTTTGAGGGCATCTGATAGGCTCGGATACTCTTTCATAAACACTAGCCTCACCGGGCGACGGCCGCGCGTGTATTTCGCTCCATTCCTGCCGCCGTTATGCTCATTGATTCTCTTCTCTATGTCATTGGTCCACCCGGTATACAAAGTCCTGTCGGCACACTCCAGAATATAGACGTAGTATCGCTTTTCTAAATCCACGGCTTTATCAAAACAGTCATGAGGCAAATTTGCAAGACTAAAGTGCATACTGCCGGGAGGATGCAGCGGTTCAAGGTTCAAGGGCAAAGGCCTATCTCGCAGAGTGCACTGAGGAGACATTTTTTCTTCTGATACATTTGAGAGAAGGACTAAATCTATCAGAATCGCTTTGTACACAATTTCAGGCACGGATTATTCTCTTTATGTGCTTTTCAACTGATTCTCTTATTACATTGCCCTTCCTGAGATCTTCGCGTGCTTCATTTATTGCCGCCCCCAGTTCGCAATCTCTCAGGTAATTGTACTTTTCGATGGGAAGCACGACAAAACGATTCTTGCCTCTGACTGAGATAATGGCTTCATCTCCGGAGCTAGTGGCCTCGTCTAAAACTGCAACACCCTTTATCTTCAGTTCATTCGCTGTAATAACCTTACTCATCATTACCTCCTGCACTAATATCACAGATATACTTCGTCATGCGTTCCGATGTCGAGGAGAATAGTTTCCTTTTCGGTTATCATGAGGGTCAGGGTAATCCGATATTTATGTGTGAGGCTTACGGCCCAAAGTCCTTTGAGTTTACGTGTCAATGCATGCAGTTCAAGCGAAGACTGAAAAGGATCCCTGGCCAGAGCATCCATTAGCTTTGTAAAACGTTCCTTGAGATCAGAGTGTTTCCTAAAGAATTTCCTTGCCTGCCGCAAAAGTTGTTCAGTCACTTTGACCGTATACATGATCAATCTTCTTTCTCTATAGCATTCAACAGTTCTTCAGCATTCTTGAACTTACGCACCCGACCCTTTTTTACATCTTCCAACGATGTCTTTACCCGGGATATGTAAGCGCTGTTCCGTTCATCAAGAAGTTCACTATAGAGGTCTTCGGAAAGGATGACGTATTGCAGCCGATTGTTCTTGATGACATGGACCGGCCCATCCTTGATGATTTCATCCACGGCCTTCATTCCTCTTTTCTTTATATCCTGTGCAGCAATGGTTTTCATGCTGGTACCTCCAACAGTACTTTATTAAGTACCATAATTATAGCTTATTTAAGTACCGATAGCAACCGGATTAAAGGGAAGAAAGTACAGGAAGACAGCTCATAGCTGTAAGCTGTAAGTAAAAACCGGTATCCGGTCGTCACAACGCTGAGCGCGGTACATTGAGTCGTTCTCACTCGCGTTCGCTAGTGGAATGGAAAGCGAATAAATGGGTCGGAAAATTATTCGTCTTCATCGGATTTGTCTTTGTATTTCTATGGCCGAAGTTATTTTGGATGGATAATGCGAAGAACAAGAACCGGGATTCGCAGGCGTACTGATATGTACGTCAAAGGATCACAGTTTGCAGTTTGACAAAATGAGCCGCCAAAATAGCAAGGCACTGTCACGCTATCGCTTCCGGAAAGATATCATATTTACGGAAGCGATAAAGAGCGCGTGGAGGAGCAAGCCGCCGCAGATTAGCGTACGGCAAATCTCAGGCCGGACACTAAACCCACAGCATTCCGCCCTGGGTTTTATCGTTGCTTTACTGAAGATCTGATTGCACTCGCACGCGTCGCGGAGTACCTGCCTATTTCGCTGTTCGCATCTATCTGCGTCTGTAACGTGTATTCGTCATAGGCGGACTGCAGATCACCCACTCTTTCATAGCACTCACCGAGTATGCCGTGTATTCTCGGATGCTTGGGCTGTGCCCCGGCAAACTCCTTCAGCTGTTCAATTGCCGAACGGTAGGAGGCAGTCTTGTAGTAGCACAGGCCCAGAAAATACCGCGAGGGGGCGTCGTCCGGAAAGAGTGCAACGCTCTTTTTCAGATAGTTGATCCCCTGGCTGTAGTTGCGTGAAAAATAATCCGCCGCTCCCATGCCCCTCAACGAAGGCTGGTAATTAGGATCAATACTGAGGGCCTGCTGAAACGATCTGCGGGCTTCGCTGTCCAGGTCCTTCCTAAGCGCAATAAAACCACTCAGAGAATGGAAGGCAGGTTGCGAGCGGTCTGCAGCGATTGCCTGTGTAGCCAGTGAGCGGGCTTCATCGGTATTGTTCTTGTTAAAGGCCCGCACTGCCTTATCGTAGTAATTTACGTAGGTGGTATTTGCCCTGCGGAGATTCGCAGTCATGTCCTGGAATCTCTGTCTCCCTGACCCGTCACCGGCAAGATTCCCCCGGGGTGTTTGATTGATGATATTCTGCACCTCGTCCACACGTATAGAAGTCCTTGGATGCGTAGAAATGAGTTCATTGAAGAAATTCTGCTCTGAGCGCTCCTGTCCTGCTGCCTGTGCATATTGCTGCGATACTTTTTCGAGGTTCCGGTGGGCGCTGAGGGCGTATTTCGGATCGTAACCCAGCCGGGACATGTACAGAACACCGAGCCTGTCCGCCTCAAGTTCATCACTCCGGCTGAAATTGAGCAGTACAAGGCTTGTGCCAAGGGAACCCGCCGAGAGGAGAGCATCTGAATATCCGCTGCTTCCGAGCGCGACCCCTGTGCCGCCGACAAGCAGCTGCCCCAGCATCGCACTGCTCATTTGACTGGCACTGTGGCGCGCCGCAACATGCCCCATCTCATGCCCCATAACGAACGCGAATTCAGCTTCATTATCGAGCGCCGCCAGTAAACCTCTGGTCATTGCAACATGTCCGGGGATGGCCCAGGCGTTCGGAACGGAGGAATTCTGGATGGCAAAATCAACGGGCAGATTCGGCCTGTGGGATACCCGGTGAATGTTCAATACAATGTTTTTGAGATATGCCTTTAAATTCGGATCGCGATATTCACCGCCGCCGCCTTCTCCTCCCCAGAGCGCGTTCGGGTATACACGGTTACCCATCGCAATTTCCTGCTCTTCAGATACAAGCATGAGCTGACTTTGACCCGTCACAGGATTAACAGCACAACTGCCGGCAAAAAGGAGAATAAGAACCGCCGTTATCATGAGCAGGATGGGTTGTTTCATTTGTATTTTATTCATGTGCAAGAAATATTGTCTTCCAAACAAAGTACATTTGTCAAAAGAAAAATTATCAGGGGAATGCAGTGCCAAATGTCAATCAGGAAAACACATAAAGAATTATCTCTCACAGAAAACACGGAGTACACTGAGGAGACATTTTTTCTTCTGATGAATTTGAGAGTAGGATCACATTTATCAGAGTCGCTTTCACCATTGGTACTCGCGTTCGCGAGGAGCACGTCATCAAGTGCGACG
>CAYYLU010000140.1:0-5199 GCA_964472475.1 uncultured Syntrophus sp.
AGACAAAATCCCAAATTCCAACTCTCAAATCACAAACAAAATCCAAAATGACAAACGCCAACGCCTAAAACACCGGTCTCGCTTACAGCTTAGAGCTTACAGCTATCAGCTGGTCTTCGACTCTACGACTCCCTTTTGCCTTAAACCAATTTTCTTGACAAAATATCATGAAAGATTGTACAAGTGGCCATAGTCACGTTTCGTTATTGCAGGGAAAGTAGCTGATGAGCAAGGATAAACGACCCGGAAAATCATCCTCAAACCGAATGCTTTTTAAGGTACTTCCTTCAAAAAGAGCGTTTGACGAAATTGCGGATCAGATAAAGGACCTGATCTATTCCGGAACACTCAGGCCGGGTGATAAACTCCCTCCGGAAAGGGAACTTGCCACTCAATTCGGGACGGGTAGAATGGCCGTCCGCGAAGCGCTGCGCTTGCTGGAACAGTCAGGACTCATCCTTGTGAAACAGGGGAGCGAAGGCGGTGCATTCGTAAAAGAGGCGGATGCATCTCTGGCCACCGAAATGATCTCAGGCCTGATACGCAGGTCCAATCTGACAATGAAAGATGTAATGGAAGTACGGGTCGAGTTTGAGCAGGCTGTACTCAAAGCGGCAATCGGAAGGATCACAGACGACCAACTGGAGATGCTTAAGAAGCGCATCAACGAAGCGGAAAGTATGATCAGACGGGGCAGAAAGGCCGGAAAACTTCTTGATTCTTCATTACTGGGCGAGACATACGCGGATTTTCACCTGATAATGGCGCGGGCAACGGGAAATCCGGTTTACGAAATCATAATGGATTGTCTTATGCGTGTCTCACATGGTGTAATAACCAAGCAGATGATCCCTTCCAACCGTTTCAAGGACCATCTCGAATTCCATAAGAATATGTACGATGCACTGGTTGGCGAAGACGCTTCTGTTGCCGGCCCTCATTTCAAGGAATACAGGAAGGCCGTGGATGATCATTTTACAAAAACACCGGCAGCGGTCAAGAAATCAACACGAAGAAAAACGGATACCATTAGAAAAGCCGCCGCGGCAAGCAACCGGAAATAGCTTCCGCTTCAGCTTGTCGAATGAAGCATTCTTAGTAATCTTTGAGGAAAATAATAATGCCGGATGATTCCCTTTCCAAACTCAAGATTGACAAAACACAGTATGTACACCGTGGAAAAAGCGGCAGAAAACGGCTTTATTTCATTATCGCTGTTCTTGCCGTAGTCTTGACAATTATTCTATCGGTGAGCGGTCTTTTTTCTCCCGCGATCAAAGTCCGCACTGCTACAATCGTGAAGGTGTATCCGTCACAAACGTTCACACTTCTTAACGCAAGCGGTTATGTGGTACCACAGCGTCAATCCTCGATAGCGGCAAAGACAACCGGTAGATTAGTTTCGCTCTACGTTGAAGAGGGACATAAGGTAAAGAAGAACCAGATTATCGCTCAGCTTGAAAACGCCGATCTTGAGGCATCTCAGAGACAGGCGAAAGCAAACCTTGACGTTTCAAGGGCCGCACTCGAACAGGCGAGAGCCGAACTCAACGATGCGGAAAGATCGTTTGATCGCCAAAAGCAATTACTTGCAAAAGGCCTGATCGCCCGGAGCGATTATGATACCACGGATGCCCGTTACCGCAAGGCTATTGCCGCTGTCAAGAGCGCTGAATCATCGATACATGCGTCTCAGGCGGCACTCAATCAGGCAGACGTTAGCCTGGAATACACGCGCATCCGGGCCCCGTTTGATGCGGTGGTGCTCACGAAAAATGCGGACGTCGGAGATATAGTGACACCTCTCGGAGCAGCCGCAAACGCGAAATCAGCTGTAGTGACGATCGCAGACATGTCCTCCCTGCAAGTGGAAGCAGACGTATCCGAATCGAGCATAGGACAACTTAAGGTCGGTCAGCCGTGCGAGATACAACTGGATGCTATTCCTGATACACGTTTTCGCGGGACTATTTACATGATTGTGCCTACAGCAGACAGGAGCAAAGCCACTGTGATGGTGAAGATAAGGTTCAATACGATTGACAACAGAATCCTTCCAGAAATGAGTGCAAAGGTTGCGTTTCTCTCCCGTGAAATAGCAAGAGATGAGGAACAGCCGAGAACAGCAGTGAGTGCCTCAGCTCTTGTTGACCGGAACGGATCAATACACGTGTTTGTTGTCAAAGGAAACAGGACACAGTTCAAACAGGTGAAGACCGGCTCCAGAATGGGTGACATGACCGAAATCACCAGCGGAGCGGCAGCCGGCGACAAGGTTGTCTTGGACCCTCCTAAAAATTTAAAAGACAATTCGCGCATTAAAACAGTTGAACAATAGATGGAAAGCGTGCCCCCAATTGTCGAGATTCTGCACCTGTATAAATCGTACAAACGGGGAAGTCAGAAGATCTCTGTACTCCAGGATATCACCTTTAACATCGCAGAAGGCGAATTTCTTGCATTAATGGGACCTTCGGGTTCGGGCAAGAGTACGCTTCTAAACCTGATTGCAGGCATCGATGAGGTTGACAGCGGTACGATCCACATAGGTGGTGTGGACATAACAACCCTCTCCGAACTGGAACTCGCCCGCTGGCGTGCAGTAAATGTGGGCTTTATTTTTCAGTTCTACAATTTGATACCCGTTCTTACCGCTTTTGAGAATGTTGAACTTCCGCTTCTCCTCTCGGGTTTGTCTCGAAAAATACGAAGAGAGCATGTGGAAGCGGCCCTTGATATCGTGAACCTCACAGACCGGATGGACCATTACCCGGGACAACTCTCAGGAGGACAGCAGCAGCGCGTAGCCATTGCCCGCGCCATTGTGACCGACCCTGTCATCCTGGTTGCAGACGAGCCCACAGGAGACCTCGACAGGCGTTCAGCCGAGGAGATCATGCAGCTCATGGATAGGCTCAATTCAGAATCCGGCAAGACTATCATCATGGTCACCCACGATCCGAGGGCAGCAGGTAAAGCGCATGTAACGCGTCAACTCGATAAAGGTACTCTGAGCGATGAAACTCATCAAGATCATCTTTAGGAATGCCTTTCGACATAGACTGCGCACCGGACTCACCATACTGAGTATCACAATAGCCATCCTTGCGTTCGGGTTGCTCCGTACCGTGATTGACGCCTGGTATGCAGGAGTCGAGGCTTCATCCTCATACAGGCTGGTGACACGAAGCGCAACATCCATCCTTTTTCCTCTCCCGCTCTCTTACAAAGACAAGATACGTCAGATAGAAGGAGTAAAAACGGTGTCGTACGGATATTGGTTCGGCGGCGTTTATATTACTGAGAAGAATTTTTTCGCCAACTTCGCTGTCGATCCAAAAACGTTCTTTGAGATTTATCCTGAATACATCTTATCTCAGGAGGAAAAGGGGGCACTTCTGAGGGACCGGAAGGGGTTCGCATGCGGACGCAAACTCGCTGAGAGGTTCGGATGGAAACTCGGGGACAGTGTGGTTCTAAAGGGTACTATTTTTCCGGGTAACTGGGAATTCATCCTCAGGGCAATCTACAAAGGAAAGGACCAGAATACCGATGAATCTCAATTTGTATTTCAATACGACTATCTGAACGAAACACTGAAGAAAACATCACCGGAAGCGGCTGACAAAGTGGGCTTTTATTTCGTGGGCATAGACAATCCTGAAAGAGCGGCAGAAATCGCAACAGCGATAGACAGCATGTTCCATAATTCAATCGCGGAAACAAGAACGGAAACGGAGAAAGCTTTTACACTCGGTTTCATATCAATGTCCGGCGCAATCATTACGGCTATCCAACTGGTTTCTTTCGTGGTTATCATTATTATTCTCGCCGTGGTGGCAAATACTATGACAATGTCCGCGAGGGAACGAACGGGTGAGTACGCAATATTCAAGACACTGGGCTTCGGAGGCTCATACATTGCCGCACTCATATTCGGGGAATCTCTCATCATAACATTGCTTGGATGCGGCACCGGGATAGCCGCTACATTCCCGGCTAAAGCCGCATTTGCAAAACAACTCGGCAATTATTTCCCGATATTTAATATCTCTTCGGAGACAATTCTGCTTGACGTGGGATTATCATTTGCGGTGGGCATTCTCGCGGGCGTCGCACCTACGTTACGGGCAATCAGAATCCGTATAGCGGACGGATTGCGGATGATTGAATAACGATGATACCTTTTTCTTACAGCATCAGAAGCCTGCGAACCCGGCGCCTCACTGCGGTTCTGACGATATCGGGAATGGCGCTTGTCGTGTTTGTTTTCGCGACAATTCTGATGCTCACCGAGGGTTTGAAAAAGACATTGGTCCAGACCGGCTCGTACGACAATGCAGTAGTCATCAGAAAATCATCTGCATCTGAAGTGCAGAGCAGTGTTGACAGGTTACAGGCCTCGATAATCGAGACAGATCGGGAAATCGCGGGGGACCCTGACAGTCAGCTGCTCCTCGCCAAAGAAATTGTGGTACTCATCGGTCTTCGCAAAATATCCACAGGCCAGGACTCAAACGTGACTATACGCGGCATATCCGCCAAATCTCCCACCCTTCGCCAACAGGTGCGCCTCATCAAAGGCCGTATGCCGAGAACCGGTGCAATGGAAATTGCCGCCGGCACAAGTATTGTTAAGCGCTTCGACAAGGCCGATATGGGCGACATACTCCGCTTCGGCACCCGCGATTGGACGATTGTAGGCGTTTTCGATGCGGGTAACACCGGGTTCAGTTCAGAGATCTGGACAGATGTCGACCAGCTTATGCAGGTTTTCCGAAGAAATGCCTATTCTTCTCTCATTTTCCGGATGCGCGATCCATCACGTTTTAACGCCGTAAAAGCACGCCTTGAAAACGATCCCCGGCTGACCGTCGACGTCAAGAGAGAAACAACGTACTATCTGGAGCAATCTGAAATGATGGCGAAGTTTCTCAACATACTGGGGTTATCTCTGACGATTATTTTCTCTCTTGGAGCCATCATAGGTGCAATGATTACAATGTATTCTGCGGTTGCAAACAGAACCGCGGAGATTGGAACCATGAGGGCGCTTGGATTCCAGAGGACGAGCATCCTTGGCTCTTTTCTTTTGGAATCGCTCGCACTCGGACTCGCGGGAGGAATTGCGGGTCTATTCTTTGCCTCCTTTCTCCAATTCTTTACCATTTCAACTTTGAATTTTCAGACTTTTTCAGA
>CAYYLU010000141.1:0-5174 GCA_964472475.1 uncultured Syntrophus sp.
AGTATCTACTTGCAAAAATAGATGCACAGAGTTTCCGCCTTTGTCGTCATTCCGGACTCGATCCGCCTGTCCCGGCAAGTTGTTGAGCCGGGGGAATCCAGTTGTGTTGAGGACTTCTCGACCACTGCGCCTGTGCCCGGCAGGGGTATTCGCCGGGGTGACGGATTGGAATTTATTCAAGTAAGTGCTAGTGACAGATTCGGGTTTAAAGATTTCAGCACAATATGCGATAAATTGCTTTAGAGGTCTGCGATATTGCCAAAAGTGAGCAGTCAAAAATGGATCGAAAGCAATGAGATTCTCGAGAAATGTGAGATCTCAAAACCAACATTGGATTTCTATATAAAACTGGGCCTGATACCGAGGCCGATTGTTCGACACAATCAAAATGGACTCACCGGCTATTTCCCCCCCGATATCATTGACGTGATTGAAAAAGTGAAACAGTTTAAAGAGCAGGGTGAGACAATGGAGGAAATTGTAAACAAAATGAAGAACACGGCTGAAAGGGCCGAGGAAAATGAAACAGGAGAGAAGCGAAAATCATTTTTTGACGCGAGACTCGAGAAGATGATCAAAGATGTAGGGAGTGACAATCGCGGCCTGCATCTGACGTTGGTGGACGTACATACCCCCGCGTACCTTATGAATTATCAGTTTGAAATTGAATGGATCAATGAGCTTGCCGAGAAGACGATTTTTGGAAAGAACATACGAAACATACGCGATATCGAAAGCAGGAACGTATTTCGTTTGTTTCTGAATTGGGAATTCACAAATTTCATAAGAAACTGGGAGGAGTTCCTCCGGTATCACATGATGTTTTTTAAGGCGCGGCAATCAAGGGAACAATTAGAGCGTTTGTATTCGAATATGTCACACAAAGAAATATCGTACCTGTATGAGACATACGACAGTGTGGGCGCAGCAGCTATGCAGAAGATCAACCAGCAGCACATCACGATGGTAGAACACGACGGCCATGAGGAACACTACATTGTCTATACGACCTTCTTTCGAGAGGGAATGTTTTTTCTTTATCTGCCTTCGGACGGTCTAGCTGTTGGTCCAGCTGAACCCTTTTCAAACAGGGAAGTGCTGATACAGGAACTTCTACAGCAGCGTCTTCCCGCATTGGTCTCCTTCAGCGCACTGGCAGCTGATCTACAAGATTCCGCGCGCATATGCGCCGAACTACCGCCTGAAGAGTACTTCGAACTTGTTAATTCGATGTCGGGACTGCTCGAAGAAACAGTCCAAAAGCATAATGGAATGTTCGGGAAGAAGATGGGCGAAAAAGTCGTGTACTATTTTCTCAAGAAGCAGGACCCGAACTATATTGCAAATTGTGTCAATTGCGCGCTTGATATACGCGACAAAATGATGAGTTTTTCCATGACCTGGAAATTGCGCAAGAAATGGTACAACGAACTGTACCTGAATATCGGCATCAATGAAGGCCTGGAATACTTCAGCGCTGTAGCGGTGTCTCCGGCAAATGTTGAATTCAGATCGCTGGGCGATACCATTGATCATGCTCTGCAATTGTCTGAGCTGCCGAGGTCCGGGTCAATTATCGCGACCAGGAATTTAGTGAACCAACTGGATGAGGATGCGAGAAAGGGCTTCCGTTTTGGTGTCGTTAAGCGGGTCAATGATCGTTACGTTCTTATTGAAAGGGTTTTTTCGCAGATTTCAGATCTTGTAACGGATAATACTCTAAAGCGGGAGAGATTTGCAGATATATATACCCTGGCTGTCACCGAGATATTGGAGAAAGCGTGACTTTCGCTACGGCCGATTTTTTTCAGAGACAGTATGGCTAGTCCTGCCGATACTCCTTCAGAAATTCCGACATACGATCGGCGACAAGCCTGATTTGTTCTACATCTGCCAGGAAAACGACTCGAAAGTGATCGGGTGCCGGCCAGTTAAACCCGGAACCCTGTACCATCAGTACCTTCTTTTCTCTCAGGAACTCCAAGAGGAATTTCTGATCATCATGGATGTTATATTTCCTGATGTCAATTTTGGGAAAGAGGTATAAAGCGCCTCTCGGTTTTACACACGTAATCCCTGGTATAGACCTGAAGGATTCATATGCAACAGTACGCTGTTCGTACAGCCTACCGCCAGGACTGATTAATTGCTTCAGGCTCTGATATCCTCCGAGAGCTGTCTGAATGACTGTTTGAGCCGTCATGTTGCCGCACATCCTCATATTGGATAACGTGTCGAGTCCTTCCGTCATATAGTCCTGAGCTGTCTGCTTTTTCCCGCTCACGATCATCCAGCCCGCACGTATTCCGGGGATCCGGTGTGATTTTGAAAGACCGTTGAACGTGACAAACAGAACATCTTTCGACAGCGATGCCATGGGGATGTGTATGGCATCGTCATAGAGAATCTGATCGTATATTTCGTCCGAAAATATGATGAGGTCGTGTTTTTCCGCCATTTCAACTATTTTGAGCAATGTAGCCCTATTGTACACGGCACCGGTAGGGTTGTTTGGATTTATGACAACTATACCCCTGGTTTTTGGTGTTATCTTAGATTCCATATCAGCGAGATCGGGGTTCCAATCCGAACTTTCATCACAGATGTAGTGAACTGCCTTACCTCCGGAAAGATGGACAGCCGCAGTCCAGAGCGGGTAATCCGGAGCAGGGACCAGCATTTCATCACCGTCGTTGAGCAGGCCCTGCATCGCCATCATAATCATTTCGCTGACACCGTTGCCAACGTAAATGTCCTCTATCTCCACACCTTCGATACCTTTGAGTTGGCACTGCTGCATGATTGCTTTTCTGGCACCGAACAACCCTTTTGAATCGCCGTACGCCTGAGCGGATTTAATATTCAGAATGGCATCATGGATGATTTCGTCGGGTGCATTTATCCCAAATGCAGGAGGGTTGCCACTGTTCATTTTGATGACTGTGTACCCTTCTTCCTCAAGCCTCCTTGCTTCTTTTAACAAGGGCCCGCGTATTTCGTAACATACATTGTCAAGCTTTTTCGATTTCAGTATCTCAGGCATTCATTCTCCAGGTCTCATTATAGCACAGGCAAAAGTATTTTCATCATTGAAATCAACTTTAATTCTGATCAAGCTAGCGATCAGCTACATACCGAAGAATTCTTCCATAGAGATTGTCGATTTTTTCGACCGGGTATGTGCTATTGTTGCACAGAAAAGAGAAAGCGAACAGTTCCCCGCTTGCTGCAGTGACATAACCCGACAGATTGCGCACGTTAGTCATCGAACCTGTTTTTGCTCGAAAATTGACGGGTGCAGTTGTGTGCGTCAAGAATCGCTGAAGCGTGCCCTCGTTTCCGGGTGTTGCCAGTGATTCCAGAAAAACCCTCGCTTCTGCGCTGTGTGCCATTGAATAGAGCAATTCCACTGTGCTATGCGGTGTGATGAGATTCAACCTTGAAAGACCTGAGCCGTCTGCTATTCGTACTCCACGGAGGTCCAAACCCGCAGCTGCAAATATCTTCTGAACAGCTAATTCTGCGTGCTTTGCCGTGCCATATCCGCTCGTTGCTTTCCCTACTGTCAGGAGGAGGTTCTCTGCATACAGGTTGTTACTAATCCTGTTTGTCACTTTGACAATTTCGGACAAGGGGGGCGAGTGATGTACCGCGACCGGAAGAAGCCGCGAACTTCCGACTGCTTCCTTTTTGTAAAACCCTACATCTCCGTTTATGACGATACCGTTTCCTGAAAGGATTTCTTTAAAGACGGAAGCCGCGAAAATGGCAGGTTTTCGCACCGGTACGTACAAGGTGTATGGAGCAGAACCAACCGGAATGTGTCCGGTTAGCAGAATACCACCTTCGGTCATTGTTCCGGTGATTGAAATCTGTCCAGGGTCGGACGAGACAACTGCGTTCGTCACTTTCAAGTATTGTGTCTCCGGTTCCATCCGGATAACTGCGGGTGACCCGGACGCGTGTGCTGCGTGCACTTCCACTGCTATACAATTATTGTTGAACGAAAGTGCATCCCGTGCGGCTGCATAGCAGTGATCCAAATCATCCAGTTGCCATCCTCTGCCGTAACCCGATTCGGCGAAATAAGAATTGTCTGCGAGTATGTCTCCTTCCATCCTTGCTACACCCATTTGTGAAAGAGCCTTGGACCAGTTGTCAAACACTTCCGTGATATACCCGCCATTAAAATGTCCTGAAATGGTCGGATCACCCGAGCCGATTATGATCAGATTTCCTCTTAGAACACCGTTGGTTATTTTACCATCCGTCAGAAGTTTTGTTTCATATCTGAAATCAGGAGTAAGTGCCAACAAGGCGGCCGCGGTCGTGTACAGTTTCATGTTTGATGCAGGAATAAAATTCTGATGCGCGTTGTGCCTGAAGAGGTATTCACCGTTCACAACGGAACGCACTTCAATTCCCAGATGTGCCTGTTCGAGTGCTTGATCGGCAACGATGGTGTATATGTCATTTCGAATTTGCCGCAGTCCCTGGCACGACACCAACAGATACGCGGCAGTAATTGATACCAGGATACTTGAAACAAATCTGAGAATCTGTTTTGTCCGTAGTCTCTTAGTGAACAGCATTATACATCTTCTATCATCTGAGCGATTGGGTGATGATCTCGAGATCGGCCATTGCCTTATCAACGGATCCCGTGTTGAGAATATACTCGTCTGCGAGGGCTATCGGTATGGCGGAACCATAAGACATTTCCCGCCGGTCGCGCTCGTCAAATGCATCTGCTGAGTCGTCGGACCTTCCTCTGGTGATTATCCTTTTGAGTCTCAATGCACGAGGGGCCACAAACGCGATCACAATGCATCTGGCCTGTTCGCGAATCAACTCGACCTCGGGCCATGACCGCATGCCCTCCATGAACACTATATCGGAAGATGCTGCGAGGGCGCTCTTGAGAGCAAGGCGCGTGACACCCATGCCGTCCGGACCGCGTAATTGAGATGAAACACGGGCCGTGTTGTCCGGATTAGCTACCAGCCCTTGTTTATTCAATTCATCACGGACTATATCGCCTGTCGCGAAATATGGAATGCCACTCCTCTTGGCGTAATCACGCGCAATATTCTTGCCGGACGCCGGCATACCCACAACAACAAGAATGATCATATTAACCCCTCATTAAAGGCAATATCGAAATTCGAAATCCT
>CAYYLU010000142.1:0-5046 GCA_964472475.1 uncultured Syntrophus sp.
CCTTACACACTAACCCCCATACACCCTTTCTTCTGACTTAAGACCCACCTGCTCAACGACTCAATAGACTCACCGACCCCATGACTTAACGACCCTATGACACGATGACCCCACGACAAACGTCTGCACGCAGGGAATACCTCTACGCAACATGTTGCGTGACAGGGGTCAAGTCAGCGCGATACGTGTTCCGGCAACCGGGTTCAGTATATCTGCAACAGTACCGAAGCAATACTTCCAAATATCGTGTATAATTATCGTGTTGTCGTTTCCTTCGATCAGTGATCATTTTTTTAGTGACATTTTAGTATTTGTGAAATAAAATACTTGTTGAAATAGTTCGTCAATCAGCAACAAACTAACCTGCAAGGAGTACCAGAATGGAAGAAATAAGGTTAAGAATTGACGGGAAGGAAGTCATCGGCGCTGCGGGTCAGACCATCATGGAAGTTGCCATGAATAATGGTTTTGACATTCCGCATCTCTGCTACCATCCCAAACTGACGAAAACGGGGGCATGCCGATTATGTATTGTCAGGATCAACGGCAAGATGCTTAAGGCATCCTGTACGGAGCCTGCCACGAATGATATGGAAGTTGTTACCGAAGACGAGGGTATTGCGTCTATGAGGAAGTGGTTGTTGGGCCTTCTGCTTATGGAAGGCGATCACAACTGTTTGTATTGCGATGCCGATGGTGACTGTGAACTGCAGAAGTATGTGAAAATGTATGAAGTCCAGCCTTCCAGCGAAGAATTTGTAAGAAACGAGCGTGAAGTCGATTACGTCACCAGTAATGCCATCAAGAGAAATGAAAACAGATGCATCCTTTGCGGCCGCTGTATCAGGGCCTGCAAGGAAATTCAGGTGCAGAACGTCTGGGGATTTTGCGAAAGGGGCAGCCAGACGCACCTCATTGCAGATGATGACAAGAAGATAGGCGAATCAAGCTGCGTGAAATGCGGCGCCTGTGTCCAGCTTTGTCCTACCGGTGCGCTGACATTCCAGACCGTCGCCGGCAAGGCGCCCAACTGGGAGCTCACGAAGGAATCCAGTATTTGTATTTACTGCGGCGTAGGATGCAAGATAGATTTCTACAAAAACAAAGAAGGACTGCTCGTGAAGACCATGGGGAGCGATGATGGGCCGAACAAAGGTCACCTTTGCATAAAAGGGCGCTTCGGCTTTGATTTTGTGCAAAATCCAAAGAGACTCACCCAGCCATTGATAAAGAAGAACGGGGAATTCCAGGAAGTGAGCTGGAATGAGGCGCTCGATTTTGTTTCGGACAAACTGAAATCAATAAAAGAGAAAAATGGTCCGGACGCGATAGCGGGGCTTTCTTCGGCTAAGTGTACGAATGAAGAAAACTATCTGATGCAGAAATTCATACGATCGGTGATCGGTACGAATAATATAGATCACTGCGCCCGTCTCTGACACAGCTCTACAGTTGCCGGTCTGGCAGCTGTTTTCGGTTCGGGAGCAATGACGAATTCGATACGCGAAATACCTCAGTCCGAGGGATACTTGGTGATAGGTTCCAATACCACTGAAAATCACCCTGTTATCGGTTCCATGATAAAGAACCAGGTGCAGAACAACAATAAGAAGCTTATCGTTGTCGACCCTCGCAAGATAGAACTTGCCAAATTTGCAGATTACTATTTTCCGATTAACCCCGGCACAAATATAGCCATTCTGAACGGGTTCATGCACGTACTCATAAAAGAAGATCTGTACGACAAGTCATTTGTGGAGAAACGCTGCGAAGGTTTTGAAGAACTCAGGAAGACCCTCCAAAAATACACGCCCGAGTACGTGGCCGAAATCTGCGGTCTTGACAACCCGGATGATATAGTGAAAGCAGCACGCTTGATGGCAGGGATGAAGCCAATGGCACTGTACTATTCAATGGGTATAACGCAGTTCGTTTCCGGCGTAAACGGTGTTAAATCGACAGCAAACCTCCAGATGCTGCTCGGAAACATGGGTGTGCCCGGAGGAGGGGTGAATCCTCTGAGGGGCCAGAACAATGTTCAGGGCGCGTGTGATATGGGCGCATTGCCCGTGTCGTACCCGGCATATCTGCCCGTAGCCAATGAAGACAACAAGAAGAAGTTTGAAGCCGCATGGGATGTAAGCAACCTCTCGATGAAGCCCGGCCTCACCCTGGTGGAGATGATGAATGCAGCCCACAAGGGAGAATTGAAGGCAATGTACATAATGGGTGAGAATCCCGTCATGTCCGACCCCAATCAGCAGCATGTCATTGAATCTCTTCAGGAGATGGAACTGCTGATTGTCCAGGATATCTTCCTTACGGAAACCGCTCAATATGCTCACGTTGTTCTACCCTCCTGCGCGTTCATAGAGAAAGAAGGTACAGTAACGAATACGGAAAGAAGAGTACAGCCGATGCACAGGGTACTCAAGGCAAAAGGGCAGGCAAAGGACGACTGGTGGATCATAACCCAGATTGCCCGCAGAATGGGTGCAGACTGGGATTATGACGAGCCGAAGGATATTTTTAAAGAGATTACAAAGGTCACACCTTCGTACGCCGGTATGACATACAAGAGAATCGAAAGAGAACTGTTACAGTGGCCGTGTCCGACAAAAGATCACCCCGGTACTCAGCTTCTGCATAAGGACAATTTCTCCAGAGGAAAAGGTCTCCTTACGGCAATCGAATATACCCCGCCTTTCGAGGAGACAGATAGAGAATATCCTGTAATTCTTACCACAGGCAGAATCCTTGAACATTTTCATTCCGGTACAATGACGAGAAACTCAAAAGTCCTCGATGAGACAGTGCCGGAGGGTTTCATTGAAGTGAGCCCAAATGACGCAAGCAATTACAACATTTCCGATGGAGAGATTGTATCCGTGTCAACCCGCCGGGGGAGTATCAGAATAAGGGCGCGAGTTGCGAAGAGATCCAAACCAAATGTAGTGTTTATACCTTTCCACTTCTATGAATCCTGTGCGAACAGACTTACTGTGGACTCCCTTGACCCGGTCTGTAAGATCCCTGAGTACAAGGTCTGTTCCTGCAAAATTGAAAAAATCAGCGCGTAAGGCGGGATTATCCGGTGAGCACGATACTGTGTTCACCGGATACCAATATTGAATAAAAAAGGCTTCAATAAAATCCTAAGCAGGATACTATCATAACCGAACGGAGGAAGATCTATGGCGAACAAACCTGTAGAAATTGTACAGCTGGCGGGAGATGCGGGGAAGTATAAAGGGAATCTTACGCCCGGAAATTATCTGGTGAGGTCTTTTATGGCAGGCCTTCTCATCGCGGTTGGAGGTGCTCTGGCCACAATCTGTCAGACAGGGTTGGAAACAACAATGGGCCCCGGTTTCAAATCTCTTATCACGGGAGCCGTTTTCCCTGTTGGCCTGATCGCGATAGTGCTCACCGGTATGTCGCTTTTTACGGGAGATACCATGCTGATACCCATGGCTGTTTTTCAGAAGAAATCAACATGGGCCAAGGTGTTCAACGCATGGTTCTGGGTATATATCGGGAACTTCGTCGGTTCCCTGTTTTGGGCATATCTAATGGCAGTGGGCCCCTTTTCGAAAGGCGGAGGTCCTGAGGTCACAGTTTTCGGCAAGAGCGCCATAGCAATTGCAGAGGCAAAAACACTGCCTTACATGGCAGCCGGTGCAATGGGACTCTGGTCTGCATTTATGAAAGCTATTGCATGTAACCTGCTGGTTAACCTGGCCATACTGCTTGCGCTTTCATCCAAGAATATGATTGGAAAATTCTTTGGTATCTGGTTCCCGATCATGGCATTTGTTGCCTCGGGATTTGAGCACAGCGTTGCCAACATGTACTTTATCCCGGTTGGTATTATGAAGGGCGCAGCCGTGACCTGGGGTCAATTCATCCAGTGGAACTTAATACCGGTCACCATAGGTAATATCGTAGGTGGTTTCATTTTTATCGGTGCGGTCTATTTCTACTCCTTCAAAAAGGAACTGTCTACAAGTTCACCTACCTGATGTAAAACAAAGCCCCGGCTTTTTAGTCGGGGCCATTTTTTTGCTATACATTCGAAATGCGAAATTTCTACATACGGGACTAGTACCTGCGTCCGCCCCCGCCGCCACTTCTGCCGCGCGGTTTATCTTTTTGAGGCCGGGCCACATCAACCTTCAATGTCCTCCCAAGAAATTGCGAGCCGTCCAGTTCCTTTTTCGCCTTCTCCGCATCTACCTGGTTTCCCATTTCCACAAAACCGAAACCTTTGCCCTCGATAACTCTGATATCACCCACTTCTCCGAATTGTTGAAACAGCTCCTTTAACTGCTCGTTCGTTATTGAATAGCTAAGATTGCCGACGTACAATTTACTACCATCCATACCTTATCCTCCTGTTTTCAACAACTCAAGAACTTCACGGCGGGGTGCCTCAGCGCCTGTGCTGTTGCGAAGCTTTACGTGTGCAGTAGAGAGCCAGAGAGCCAAATGTCCCGTAAACGGGAACCGATCCATGTTGCTATCATAGATCAATTATAATATCTTGACAAGGAAAAAGTAGCCAGGGTGCAGCAGTCAGATTCTCGTGTTGACGTGTTCCCGCACCTCTACCTTGACTCAACTAATTTCAAATCTCAAATCTCGAGCTCCAAATCCGAAAGAAGCTTTAAAAAAAGCGAAACTTCTGACTCAAGGGATGAGTGAAGCCTGGTTTTGAGCGCCTGTGCCGGCTGTTGATTGGGTGCGTCGACAGGACAGTATTGCCCGTGCAAAAGGTCCTTTGCCGCATCAGGCTATTTCGGTAGTCTTTTGTCTGTAATTTCTCCAGTCTTATAACTTTGTTCGGATTTTGGGAGTTGGAACTTACGATTTCGCGTAAACACCCATACCGGTATGTTGCATCTGATGCGCCATGTAGCGAAGATCGTTTCAGTAGAGATCGTGCGGCGACGTACCGCTAAATATTGAATTGTCTTGATTATTTACGAGAAAATTATACAATAATAGTTCTATGGACAAAAAGACGATACGGATCGTCGCCAGGGA
>CAYYLU010000143.1:0-4947 GCA_964472475.1 uncultured Syntrophus sp.
TCTTCCTCACATATTCCTTCACCCGCCAGTCCTTGACAATGTCATTTAAGGGTATGGTGCTTAATAAATCAGGCATTTTATCTTCCTCGCTGTGGTTACTCTAATTGTATAGGGGTCGCCTCGCCGTCGCCGAATCGGAATCGCAGACCCGCCCCCCCCTTCGATCCGGATTGCTTCCTTTCTTATCTGAACCTGTCGGCTGTGGGGAGAATTGTTTGGAAAAAAGTTGTTACAATATAAGTGGGATATATAATAATATCCTATTTACTGCATTATTGTCATTTTTTAGCGTCAGCTTCACTTTGCTTAATTGCTAATTATAATATATATCCCACTTAATATGTATTAATTTTTTTCCTGCGGCGGTAGGTCAGTAAATACCTGACCAAATCAATGCCAGGTTTTATAACCGTTCCTCCACGGATAAACATACCTCCATACGATTCAGGATCGTTAGACTTAAATGAGGGCAACTCTGATGGTCTTATTGGGAGAGTTGTTTGTGAAGGGATAATTTCTAAGTATCTTTCCTTTGCAAGTTTTTTATACTGTGAAACCCTACTGGGGGATTTGGAAAGAACCTTTGACAGATAAATATTTGACATTGGAAAATAACCAGGCTTGAAGGGGAGATCTGGAAAGGCACTCCCACTTTTCATCCGTGCCGATCTCCTCCTCCATTCCTGGCGTATTATGATTTTACCCACTATTGCAGAAAAACAGAACACCTCAAAATTTTCCATATCCTCAAGACCAAATTCAACAGCTTTCCTGTTTTCAAGACTTAACCTATTCCTTAGTGCATCAAACCCTCGAATCCAATATCTACCGCTCTTTGAGTCCTGACCGACCCAACCGACTTCCACAAGCCTGCGTAGATTGTTCTTCACCGATTTATCAGTCTTATATTTTAACAAGTTGCACATAAGTTTAAAATCATCTGGTGAAAGAATTACATTACCCTGTGTCAATGCGTTTAGAAGGATATAGAGTTTGAAAGGTCTCATTAATTGGTGTTTAAAGGCATAAATACACAGGTCAACCGGAATCTTAAGATATTCATTCACAACTTTAATCTCCTGATTACTTTTATCAATATACCTTAATCCTTGCATATCAGTAACTTTAGCTGTCTTTTTCGTGGATCGAGAACGTCTGCATGGCCTTTTCCCAAGATTTACATGACCAGGCTGAACTCCCAAAATCTTCATTCCCTGCGAAGGCTTCTCTGGCTTCCAGGAAAAATCCCTTTACAAATCGTTCTGGTTTTGTTCTTATAAGCATAACCTCATACCCAATTAAGGTCTTTCCATACCATTGTGAGTAAATAGCGCATTTCTTCCCCCGGAGTACCTGGACATAGCTGTGACCATTTTTTCTTGTTTTTTGGGGTAATGGTATCATAATCTTTGAGTTTTTTTTAGCATTCTTATAACCTCGCCTCAGAAAGTAAATACTGGTGGATCTCCTTACTGCTATTGTCTCCTTTCCTTCCTGAGGTCAACATTCTGCTCTCACTGCATTGGCATGATTTCTTATTATAGTTACCTTCATGCTGGATGGTAGCAAATTGAATACTTCCACCCACACTGCATTCCATCCTGACTGTTTTGGGATCAATGAGTTTCATTACTTTCTCTTTCATGGTCTTATTGGATTTCGAATCAGATATGCAGTTCAAAGTGCAGGAATTGGTTCGGAAACACGTCCTGCATTCGAGTAAGGATTAAGAATTATCCGACCCTTTCTGCCCTAATGCCTCTATATCTGAGAGAAGGTACCTTTTTACATTCCCTAAACGGACTGGTTTCGTTACGCCTCGCTTATCCAGACTCCAAAGCATTGTCCTCGATATGTCGAGTTTTTCGCATACCTTCTCAGTCTTTACATACTGACCTCCCTGGCCTTGTAGCTTTTCATCCTGTTGACGGGATTCGAGGTATTCCTTGACAATCTCCCGCCCGAATTCTTTCAGGTCCGCCAATTTCAGATCTACTCGGATATTGTCAGGGTTTTGAAGGAGTTTATCTATGTTCATTTTTAGAGTGAGTTTGGTGAAATTGCTGACACAAACCTACACACTATAACACAGATAAACAGCAACTTGCCGTTACGTATATACTGAAAGTTTAGTTGAATTAAGTAACGGTCTATACTCTGATTATATCCGTTATTGCCGGTTTATCACCTGTCGGATGGCCTCTTGGGACAAGGTACCTACGCCTGATAAATGAAGCATCTCCTGAACTACTGGCGCATAAACTTTATATCCTACAAAGCTCAATAATTCATGGGCAATAACTATCAGGCTATTCTGAATGTGAGTTTTATTCGATGGCCTTTTACCAACTTTATGGGATTCCTGTAATAATTTCAAAGCAATATCTTTGCTCCACAACCCATTACCTTGGATAATGATATTGAGAAATGAAGCAAACACTTGATTTGCAGAGTATCTTGACAATTTCAATTCAGGCACGTCTGACCTTTGAGGGATAAATTTCACTTCTTTAAACATAGGAGAATCCCCGGATTTTGAGTTTTCTCTGTACTCATGATAAAAAAGCGAGAGCCTCGCAAAATCCTTGGTTCTTTCCAACCAATCCCCTGGTTCATCAGGATCTGGATTGCTTAATGAGTCATCTACTAAATGAAGAAAGTAAGCCCATTCTGTCAAGATCTCTTCAAGTAACCGTGATTCGACCTTATACTTGTGTGATAGTTCTTGGAGTTTTGAAGCCGGAATATCTTTAAAATTTTGCATATTCGTTCAAGTTAGACGACAATACAAAAATCTATATAACTATATTTCAACGTTTTAATAGCTTCATTTTTCTGATCTTCCCCGCCACTTCCCCATAAGGACTAATTCTGCACCAGAAGTCTAATTATTTCAGCTCTGGCATTTACCGAAATAGTGTTTTCAAAATCCTGAGGCCAGGTATTCCCATTTTGATTTTTTCTCATCAATATACCTGGATGAGGCAGACAGATGAATTGTCTTTCCTTTTCTTTTATCAACTTGGAAATACTAATACCACTCAATGCCTCTTTGGCAGCATCTGGTTCCAACTTTAAAACTGCACTCGTAACTTCAATTCCAAGAAGAATGATGACGCAGGGATTACAGAGTTCTATTTCTTCATATAGCCATTTAAGGCTTAATTCAGCATATTTTTTGAAATCCTTCCTGTTTGGTTTAATATCGAATTTGCCGAGGGCTTGATATTTTTTTACATGTCCTTCCTTAAAAAGAAAGACCTTTACAAGATCAGTTATCCAGCAATCCTGCCTTTGAACGCCGATTTTGTGAAGTATTACCTCATTAAGTTCTTTCCCCGATGGTATTGTTCTTAATCTTTTACCATCCTGGTATGTTTCGTTAGAAAAAGGTGAATCATTATCATCAAGTGGTGTGTCATGGATAAATGTACCATCGTTCCTTTGGACGGTATAGAATTTTGCAGATGGATACGCTCCAACAATCATGACTTTATTAACCGCTGTCTCGATAGGTATCTGAACTTTGATTGGTATACCAGTAAGGTAGGTATAGCTTTCAGGATAATGTATTGCAGCTTTGTAGGCAGATTTGCATAATTCCTGATATTCCTTAATGTCCATTGCTCTAAACTGCTTTAAGTTTAACTTGATTCTGCCAGATTGCCCTTATTCGTTCTGCATGTTCCGTCGGAGTGACCTTGATGTACCTCAAGAAAGCACTTTCCGTTTTGTGGCCGGTTATAGCCATAATCGTTAATGAGGGAACTCCAATAAGGTAATTGTTTGTGGCAAAACTCCTTCTTCCGGTATGGGTAGTTATCAATTTATGCTTTTGGTATGCTTTTGTTCTTTTAACACCACCCTTAGTAATTGAGATGGGAACCTTGCCATTAATTTCAGCAGCTTCCCCAATATCTTTAAGACTCCTGTTAAACTCCTGGTTCGTTGGGACCCTTGGTAATACCCCCTTATATTTCTTAAGGATCGCTTCCACTGTGTGGTGTAAAGGAATAACAACCTTCCCTCCTGTCTTTGCCTGCCTTATCGTGATCAAGCCATCTTTTATGACCTCCGGAGTAACTTGCGAGATATCAGAAAATCTTAATCCGGTCCAGCATCCTACAATGAACAGGTCTCTGATCCTATCCAATGATTTGTTATTTGAAAAATCATGCTGATAGATCCTCAGAATCTCATTCTCTGTCAAATATATACTGTCACTTTCCTCTGTGATGGCAACAAACCTCGAACTCTTGTAGTACTTGTACTCATTGTACCCAAGGTCAGAGGCAGCGTTGAGGAAGATTTTAAGGGTCTGGATCTTTTTTCCAATGGTGTTTGTGGCAAGATTCAGGCCCTGTAAGTATTCTACAAATGAATAGTAGAAATCAAGGTCAATATCCTTGAAATCCAATTTTTGGTTTTGAGACTTGGCGTATTCCTTCAAATAGTGGAATGTTCTTTCATATTCCCGTTGCATCTTATAGCACACCGGCGTTCCTGATTTTGAGTTAACCCTGGAAGGAGCTTTGTCTATGAAGTCCTGGACAAATGTGAAAAGATCCATGGACCTCTCTTTGTATTTTTCAGGATGCCAGAACTTATCAACCGTTTTCTCTAACCAGTCCTTGGGGACGCTCTCGTAATCCGTAATCCTGGCAAACTCATCATATACAAAACTGCCAAGGTTCCGGATGTCCCTATTGATGTCGTCCTTCCCGGTAGCTTCGGCCACATTCCTCATCAGGCCGTTATTGTTGTTGAATTGATCAGGTTGGACCTTGAGGCCGCTTTTTACCGTCATATCTATCTGCCGGCCAGCCTTAAACCTGCAATAGACCGGTGTTAGCTTATCATGCTTGGCTTTTGTCCTGGTGAAAAAATTAATTGTTGGCATAGGCAAGAATTATAAAATCTACCATAAGAAGCCCACCAAAGGTATAT
>CAYYLU010000144.1:0-1836 GCA_964472475.1 uncultured Syntrophus sp.
GGGGACTGAAAATCCCCGTGTCAGCGGTTCAATTCCGTTCCTCGGCATTTGTTTTTTCCCCAATCCCGCGTTCCCACAACCCACATTCCGCTATACCCCTACGTCCTGCATATTCCACATTGCATACACCTGCTTTCCTCAGCATCGTTGGCATAGGCACCGAACTTTCCTTCGGTGTTTTCCACCGTCACATTTCTTGCATCGGGTTTCCTAACGTATAGGTGATCAAGAGGGACTTTGCCGAGGCCGCCTGGAATGTCTATGACATATTGCGGAATAGCCAGTCCGGAGCAGTCTCTGCGAACAATTCTCATGATTTCGATGCCGCGTTCGAGCCGCACTTTAAAATGTTGCAGACCTTGTGCTTCGTCAAGTTGGAACAGGTAATACGGTTTTATCCCGCAGGCAACGAGCAGACTGAATAACTTAGAAAGCACATTAGGACAATCATTTACCGCTCTCAGGAGCACGGTTTGACTAATTAGGATCTGTCCTGATTTGCGGATCCTGCTAATCGTACCCAAAAACTCGGGCGACACCTCTTTTGGATGGTTGATGTGAATCACTGTCCATAAAGGGGCATACCTTTCCATTACATCGATGTGCTCCGACGTAATGCCCGCGGGGAACACAACAGGCATCCTGGTGCTTATTCTGATTGTGTGTACGTGGGGGATCCTGCGCAGCCTGGAGAGGATGTATTCGAGTGCCTCCGGCATCATCATGAAAGGGTCCCCGCCGGATAATATCACTTCATTGATTCTGCTGTCCCTTTCTATGTGGTCCAGTGACAATTCCCTGAATGGTCCAGGGTCCCAACCGGTGCCGACAAGACGTTTCCGATTACAGAATCTGCAATACATCGCGCATTGCGAGGTGACAAGAAAGACCACTCTGTTGGGATGTTTTTGTATGAGTGCCGGCGTTATGGAATGTGAATTTTCGCCAAGGGGATCGCAGAGTCCATTTTCGTCATTCTCAAGGGGAGACGGAATAGCCTGAATACGGATGGGACAGGAAGGAACGTGCTTGTCCATCAGGCTCACGTAAAAATCAGGAACCCTGAAGCGATGAATGTTACGGGCATCGCTCAAGAAATCCATTGTATTGCCGTCGAGCGAAATGAATCTTGATAACTGTTCCGGAGAGTTGATAAAAAAAGGGAGGGTAGCGGTCGCACCCTCCGTATATATCGACAATTTACTGTTTTTCGAAATGGACTCTTCTATTCTTAGCCCAGGCCGCTTCATTATGTTCAGGATCGAGCGGCTGCTCTTTCCCATAGCTGACTGTTTCAAGTAGTTTGCTGTCAACACCAAGATTCACGAGGAAATTCTTGGTAGAGTCCGCCCTCTTCTGACCAAGGACCAAGTTGTATTCCACTGTTCCTCTTTCATCACAATGTCCTTCAACGCGAACCTTTATGCCTTTCTTGAGGCAGTCTGAGTTCGTTTTTAGTATGGCGGCATCTTTTTCTCGTATGTTGTACTTGTCGAAATCGAAGTTAATATCTGTAAGCGCGCAGGTTGCTGCCGGAGCTGCTGCTGCCGGTTTCGCTGCGGCCGGCGGAGCCACTGGAACAACGGGCTTTGCCTCAGGAGCCTGTGCCATTGGTGCCGGTGCCTTGGGAGCAGGCGTCTCACCTTTCATCTGCTGCTGAAAACATCCGCAGCCTCCCAGTAACAACGCAAACATGGCAACAAATAGAACAAGCCCAAGTGATCGTTTATTCATAAGTACACCCCTTCCTTGATGAATTAGGGTATATCCTCATTTTGAAGAAAAGGATATACCCTCATATGCGAGAATTACTTTTTCGCTGGTTCTGCCGGTTTT
>CAYYLU010000144.1:1936-4825 GCA_964472475.1 uncultured Syntrophus sp.
AAAAGGATATACCCTCATATGCGAGAATTACTTTTTCGCTGGTTCTGCCGGTTTTTCCGCCGGTGCTGGCGCTGCTGCTGCGTCTTTTGCTGGTTCTGCAGGTTTTGGTTCCTCTGCGGCAGGCTTTGCCTCTTCCTTTGGTGGCGGAGGAGTCTCCTGGCTGCAGCCCATCAATGAAATACCTGCAAATAATGTGATTGCTAACATTAAAACTACGAGCTTCTTCATTTATTTTCACCTCCTTTCATTTAATCTGTACCTTTATTAAATAGATATATAACAACAAATACCATATGTAAATGTTTTTTTTAATTTTTTTTAATTTCCTGGATCTGTAAAGACCCGGATAACCTGCGCACATCCTCTGCTTTACAGAGCACGTTTTCAGGATTGAGCGTTGATGCCGTTCCACAAGCTGCTCCAAGTATAAGAGCTTCCCTGAAGGATGCATTTCCGTGCAGCGCATATACGAGGCCGGCGATCAGGCAGTCTCCTGCTCCAAACGAGCTGCATACATTCACTTTGGGGGGTATAACCAGGAAACCGTCCTCTCTTGAAACACCAATCAACCCTTTAGCCCCCATAGAAATCACCCAACAAGGTACCGTGTCCAAAAACGTCTCTGCCTCACGGACAATCTCATTAGTATCCGCCATATTTCTGCCTACGAGCCTGCTGAATTCATGTATGTTCGGCTTCACAATAGACGGACCTGCTTCAATTCCCTGCTTCAGATCTTCTCCATCGGCATCGAGAACGACTTTGACGTCCTTGTTCTTGAGTGCTTTTATTAAATCGTAATAACGGGATGCGTCAGCTGAATCCTTCGGATGTGCGCTGATCACAACGTAACTATGAGCTGGAATGCCACTCAGTTTCTTCAACAGGAACTCTATGCTGTCAGGACCTTCGTTCCTGACAGGGACTTCGACAACCGTGCGGAGCTTCCTACGCTTCTGAAGAATGTTTATCCGGGAATCCGATTCGGTATCAACCTTCGCAAAATCACACGAAATACCCTCGTTTGTGAGCCTGTCTTCAATTTCGTTGCCGCTGTAACCTCCGATAATCCCGGTCGCGATACTCCGACCCCCCAATTCCAGTATGGCCCTGGATACGTCGATACCCTTCGCACGCACGTATCTTCTCTCGTTCACCGCAAGATTGACATCGTCGTAGATCAACTCGTCTATTTCTATTGTTCTTTCCAGGATGGGGTTAAGAGACACCGTGTAAATCATTCCTGCCGATTCTCCAACAGCTTCTCAGGAGTTCCGGGAAAATTCTCAAACTCGGAAAATATGGTTTCCAGGTTGAATGCAAGCTCGTGCTGTGCTCTATTGTTCATGTCTCTGAGCACAATCACACCCCTGTCAATCTCGTCGTCACCCAGAATCAACACGAACCTGGCGTTCAGGCTGTCAGCCATACGCATCTGTGCCTTTAGCGATTTGTCTTCAAAAGCATAGCGAACGGGAAACCCTTTTGCTCCGAAGACCTTCAATAGAGGTATTAGGTGACTGCGGGCCCTCTCGCCGAGATATGCGAAAAACACTACCGGCAATCTGTGTTTTTCTACATCGCCGACAAGCATCATCAATCTTTCTACGCCAAACGCAAATCCGATGCTCGGCACAGAAGGGCCGCCCATTTCTTCCACCAAATTATTGTAGCGTCCTCCTGCGATAAATGCTTTTTGGGAACCGAGTTCTTCAGATGTAATTTCAAAGACAGTCCTGGTGTAATAATCGAGTCCTCTCACAAGCCTTTTATTCAGTTGAACTGGAATGTCGTAATCACTTGTGTGGTGAAGAAACTCTTCGAAGTGGCTCCTGCAACTTTCACAAAGATGGTCGTAAAGGAGCGGCGAGCTGATTGCTGATTCAATACACTTTTCATTCTTGCAGTCAAAGATACGCAGGGGATTCTTATCCAATCGTCTCAGACAGTCTGGGCACAAGTCGCTTTTTTTGGATTCGAAATACCGGATAAGAACATCTCTGAACACAGGCCTGCACTGTTTGCATCCAACCGTATTTACCTCTATAGTGAACTTACTCACGTGAAGCCCCGTGAGTATAAGATGAATGAGCCAGATCAATTCCGCATCAGCCAGGGACGACTCGGTTCCAAAGATCTCCACATCTATTTGATGAAATTCCCTGAATCTGCCCTTTTGGGGTCTTTCATGACGGAACATAGGACCAATGGTGAAGAGTCTCGCGACAGGCTCTTTGGCATACAATCCCTCCTGAAGGTAATGTCTGACCATTCCCGCAGTTCCTTCAGGGCGCAGCGTGAGCGAATCGCCTCCCAAATCGGTGAATGTAAACATTTCCTTCTCTACAATATCTGTGGTGTCACCGATACTCCGTACAAACAGCTCAGTCTTTTCGAGTACGGGAAGCTCAACTTCCCTGAAACCGAGTAGCGCCAAATATTTACGGGAAATCTCCTCAATGGTTCTGTACTTGTCAATCTCTTCCCCGAATAGGTCTTTAAACCCGCGAAGTGTTCTTATTTTCTCCATTCATACACCATATCTGTTGGTCGGTTTCATTTAGTACCATAAAAGCGCAACAATGTTCAATGCCTCGTATTGAACACGTAAATCGAAAATCGTGCATTTGAAAAGCTTAAAATACATCACCCTGGCGCGGTTTCCAGGTTTGCAGTTTCTATTGCAGCGATCGCACCCTCTCGCTACCGGGAGATCATACAGAGGGCTCCGTTTGATGATACTTACGCATTACAAGTTCCGGTTTACGAATTGCGTACTCACGGTTTCACAGTCATTTCATCCAGTGCTGTCTCGAGTCTTTTCGACTCTTCCAGAATGATGCGCACATATTTTCCGCTTTTAGACACGGGATCGATGGATTTTGAGAG
>CAYYLU010000145.1:0-1947 GCA_964472475.1 uncultured Syntrophus sp.
GATCATGCCCCCGAGCAGGCGAAGCATGAAAGCTTACTTGTTATCTAATTTATACCAACGAAATTTTTTAACAAGCGACGGGGATTGAGAAGTCATATTATAAAAACTATCACAATAGGTAAAAGTCATTTCCATTCCAATACGCATTGTTAAATCATACATATTTACATACTTACGTATATATGGTTTAATAAAATAATTCACTATCCTATAAGGTATAAAATGGATGTGGATAAGTATTTTATTTGTGGAAAAGTATTATGAAAACATCTAAAGAAAAGGTAAAAATCACTGTCATGATAGAGAAGACTTTAAAAAAATTTGCCCAGGTTTATGCTGTTCAAAATGATATGACTTTGGGAGAGGTTATTGAAGAGGCCTTGAGGGAGTATTTGAATAAATAATAAATCTAAACAAAAAATCTCTTCTAAGAATTAAAATTTAATCTTAAAATCCAGCTCTGTGTATTTTTAACCCTATAGTGTTGACAAAATGAAATAAATATTGTAATATCTCTTTGTTAATTAATCATTCGCCTACAAAATCTCATTAGGCGAAAGCAAAAAAAATTTAACTAAATTTCCTGCCGTACAAATAGTGTTAGCTGTTGATTGGTGTGTTTCCCTATTGTAGGCGAAATACTCTCAGGGGAGCATACCGATCAGCAGTTAAGATTGTTCTTTAATTGCTGACTTGGCGAGTTGATCTTTATGATCAACAAGCACCTTGAAAACGAGAAACGCAAATTGTTCCTAAAAACCTTTGGTAATCTTGGGGACTGACCTGAAGTTCATTTTAAAATCTGATCTTCAGATCTGTCCCCGAGACCGCATAAAAAAGCGCGGAATCATCAAAGGGAAAATGAAGTATAGACCGGTTAAAACCCGAGTTGTTCCTTCGACTGTCGTATCACTGACAGGATAATAAAACCTAAGCGTATTAGTTTAGGATTTGTGAAAGTTTACTTAAAAGTATACGAAAAACTGTTTCCCTTGGATAAGGAATCAGGAGCAAGTTTTCTAGATCTAAACTACTAGATGGGTAGTTTGTGGTCAGATGGACACCTATTTTAGGTGAACACCGGTGGGGAATCCGTCTCTCGGTTGATAACAACTCGAGAGTTAACAACCGTTGAGGTTGAATCCCCGGGGCAGCTCAAGCCCTTTCTCACGTTAGATAAATCTCTCCTTGTAGGGGGTTTGGCTCCCGGAGATGAAAAAGTCGGATTTAGCATCCGTAAGGGAATCGTCCCAGCTAAAAACCAAAAAATGACCAAAGGAGGTCATAATGAAGAAGTTTTTCTTCGCGATTTTTTTAACCGTGGTTCTGTTGACCGCGGCTGTTGTCCCTGCCTTTGCACAGGCAGATATTCCGGAAAATCCGGAAACCTGGCTCTCAGGCCAGTCGTTCGACGCTCCGGTCTGCAACCCTATGACATACGAGGGGTGGCAGGAAGCGGAGTTCGACCCCACAGGTGGCCAAATTGACCACCTTGATATGGTCGCTCTTCCGTACCAGACGTTCATTGTTTGGGGCTCCGGTGTTAGCGTCGATGAAACCGACTACGGTCGTGCTCTCGTGGTTCTCCACGGCGGTACAACTGGTGGGCGGTGGCACGTTGTTATCAACGATGGCGCGTATCGCGTTGGCATCGACCAGTGGGGTTTCTTCCCTAAGTATTGGCAGCCAGTTTTGGTTTGCTTGTATGGTGGGGAGTTTCCCATCACCACTGTTGGTGAATGGGTTGTTCCTGAGGAGGCTGAAGCACCAGTCGCTCAGCCCGCATCCGTCTCTGAGGCGACAGGCCCAGAAGGACCCGCCGGACCTCAAGGAGAGCCTGGCCCAGAAGGACCCGCTGGACCTCAAGGAGAGCCTGGCCCAGAAGGACCCGCTGGACCCGCCGGACCTCAAGGAGAGCCTGGCCCAGAAGGACCCGCTGGACCCGCC
>CAYYLU010000145.1:1957-4670 GCA_964472475.1 uncultured Syntrophus sp.
TCCGTCTCTGAGGCGACAGGCCCAGAAGGACCCGTCGGACCTCAAGGAGAGCCTGGACCCGTCGGACCCAAGGGAGAGACAGGACCCGCCGGACCCGCTGGACCCGCCGGACCCGCCGATGGCTTCACGTCTTGGGGGCTGTGGGTTTTATGGGCTGTCGTCGGGATTATAGTAATAATACTAGCAGGGGTGGGTCACTACCTCTGGAATGAGACAGAACTGTTTGACGATCTTAGGGATCGTCATGATGTACAGGACGAACCTGAAGTCGAACAACCCGAACAACCAGCGTCGCCCCCTACGGGACGCTGGTTAAACTAGACCATCTATAATCCTGAAGTAGCAGGAATTAACACGTTCTTAGTTAGTTGATTTTTCATTCTACTCTTCACCAATCATTACAGGGTGATGTGAATACTAATTTAAGATCGTGGCTTTTATCAGGTTAGTTTTTAGACTATCCTTTCTCCCAATTAGAGATAAAAACAAAACTGAAAAATTAAGGAACAACAACAAGATGGATTTTATTTGAAAAAATAAAACCCACGCGTTTCTCGTTGTTCCATTGCTTTTAAACATAGGTTTGAAGGCAGCGGAGCAGGAGTTTATAAAATGAAAAATACTAACATAAACACAAATCAATTAGTTTCAATAATTATGCCTGTATACAATGCATCAAAATACATTGAAGAGGCTATTGAATCTGTTCTATCCCAAACATACACAAACTGGGAACTTATAGCTGTTGATGACGGTTCGACAGATGATTCATATAAAAAACTTGTATCATTTTCAAACATAGATAGAAGAATAAAAATCTATAAAAACGGAAAAAATCTTGGAGTAGGCAAGACCTCAAATTTTGCAGTATCAAAAGCTAAAGGGAAATACATAGCCAGATTTGACTCTGACGATATAATGCCTGAATACAGAATTCAAAAACAAGTCGACTTTTTAAATAAAAATAAAGAGGTTATATTAGTTGGAGGTCAGGTAGAGACAATTGATACAAGAGGTAGAAAAATAGGAGATAAGGTATTTCCTATTAAATCAAAAGATATTTATGAAGGTTTCTTTACATTCATGACCGTACAGCAAGGTGCTTCTATGATTAATACATCAAAGTTACCTAAAGATTTTGTTTGGTATAACGATGAGGCATTGACTGCTGAGGAAGTTGATTTATTCTTTAGAATGTTTAAATACGGGAAGTTTTCAAATCTTCCTGAAACAACTCTATTCTACAGACAATATAAAGGTTCAAGGTCTTTAAGAGATCCTAAACTAACATTTTTTAACACATATAATACTAGAAGGATTGCCACCAGGCTCTATGGTTACAAACCTTCTATAAAGGCAAAGGTAATTAACTTAGCCCAATTTATAGTGGTTACGGCTTTGCCTTCTTCTTTAATATATCCTGTTTTTACTGTATTAAGAGGTATGGTGTCTCTAAAACTACCTTCTTTTGCCCTATATCAAGGAAGGCTTTCTTTTTCTTCAAGAAAACCCTTATAATTGCTTAGATGCAAAAAAAAATCAAAACAACTCTTTTGAATAATGTGTACCCTTTGTTAATATTTTTTATCGCTCTTATAATATCCATACTTAATTACGACAAAAACACTTTCTTGATTGGTTTTGATAGTTTGCATAACGAATTTAATCTCCTTTTAAATATAAAGAGAAACTTTTTTGGAGTTTGGCAAGTCCATCAGGGCTTGGGGCTTCTTGGGGGCATGTCTCACATCTCTGACATCCCAAGAATGTTAGTTCTTTTGATATTGTCACTGGTTTTTCCAATCAACTCATTAAGATACATCTGGACCTTCGCGATGCTTATATTAGGTCCACTCGGAGTGTATTTCTTATCTCTTGTTATGATAAAAGGGGAGGATCTCGCTAGAAAAAAACTCGCTGCTTTTTTAGCAGGTCTTTTTTATATTTTTAATCTGTCAACCGTGCAGCTTTTTTTCTCAAATTTTGATGGTTTTGTAACACATTATGGATTTATCCCTTGGCTATTTTTGTTTTCATATAAGTTTATTACTGAAGGAAGAAGGAAGGATATTTTGATTTTTCTTATTTTATCAGTACTTGGGGCTAACCAAGCATACACAGGAACGCTTTTTTTCGCTTTTGCATTATTTTTATCAACCTTTTTATTTATAGTCTTCATTCAAAACAAGCAAGTAATCCCGTTCAAAAGAATTGTAATCTTTGTAGTTCTTTGGATAGGTGTAAATGCTTTTTGGATTTTTCCGGTTGGACATTTCATAAAAACTTCCTCAAATGTAGTTTCAAAAGCGTCCATTAATATTATGTCTTCCGAAGAATCATATTTTATGAATAAAAAATATGGAAATATAAAAGATGTTTTAACATTAAAAAGTTTTTGGTTTGATTTAAATGATTACGACAATAACAGAGCAGACTTCGTTTTCTTGATGAGCTTATGGTCTGATTACTTACAGGGAAAATATTTTATTCTTTATCTATACTCCTTTCTTGTATTTTTAGGATTTATTTTTTCATTTTATAAAAAAGAGTATCGTCCTTGGTCGGTTTTATTTATTATATCTGTATTTTTCCTTATGGCAGGAAATGGTTTTATGGGTGGTTTGTTTACTTTTTTTCAAGGAAAAATACCTCTTTTTAAGGAAGCACTGAGATTCCCGTTTACTAAATTTTCTGTGCTGGCATCTTTTGTTTA
>CAYYLU010000146.1:0-4640 GCA_964472475.1 uncultured Syntrophus sp.
TCACCAGGTGTTTGTCCAGTCAGGCGCAGGAGAGATGGCAAGCTTTTCCGACGATGAATATCGTTCATGCGGAGCAGTGATACTGGAATCTGCAGCCGAAGTCTATTCTGCGTGTGATATGGTTGTGAAGGTGAAAGAGCCGCTTAAACAGGAATACGGGTTTCTACGCCCGGGACTGATACTGTTCACGTATCTTCACCTTGCCCCGAACCGTCAACTTACGGATGCCCTGCTTGCGTCCGGAGCAAAGGCGGTTGCCTATGAAACAATCCAGGGCAAGTCTGGAAGTCTTCCCTGTCTTCGCCCGATGAGCGAGATTGCGGGACGGTTGAGCATTCAGGAGGGGGCAAAATATCTGGAACGTCCCTTTGGGGGTCGCGGTATCCTGCTCGGAGGTGTGCCGGGGGTTGAGCGTGGAAAAGTTGTCATAATCGGTGGTGGCATAACCGGAACGTATGCAGCGAAAGCAGCTGTCGGAATGGGGGCTCAAGTTACCGTATTGGACCTCAGTCTATCAAGGCTCGTATATCTTGATGATATATTCGGCGCCTCCATAACAACATTGTACAGTTCAGAGACAAATATTACAAAGAGCCTCGCTGAAGCCGACCTCGTTGTTTGTGCCGTACTTGTTCCCGGAGCAACTACACCGGTACTGATCCGGCGTGAGCATCTGAAGATTATGAAACAGGGTGCCGTGATTGTTGACATAGCGATCGATCAGGGTGGATGCTGCGAAACGTCACGAGAAACTACGCACGATGATCCTGTATTCCTGATAGACGGCATTGTTCATTATTGTGTCGGCAATATGCCCGGCGCAGTACCAAGAACCTCCACAGTTGCGCTTGTGAACACAACTCTGCCATATGGTTTGATGATAGCCGACATGGGATTAGAGAGGGCGTGTGCTTCCAATGAAGGTTTAGCGAACGGCGTTAACATATACGAGGGTAAATGTGTTAACAGAAATGTTGCGGAGAGCCTGGATATACCCTTCACACCACTCGCAGAGCTGATCTGAGGTGGGACTCGGTGCTAGACAGCTCTTTTGCAACTGTGAATTTTTCTGAATAATGGTGAAACAAGGCGCCATGTGTCTTACCTTGCTTTCGGTTACAATGTGCACAATCACAAATTCCGGAAAATCTGCGAAAATGTAAAAAAAGTGTTATAATTTGTTTAGTTTGTCGATTATAAGATAGAGGTGAGATAATGGTCAAGAAAGCATTGCTGTACATATCTTTATTAATCGGGGTTTTATTGTTTTACGGCTGTATGGTTGTTCCGGAATACGGTGGGAATCCAGGGCCGGGCCGGCGAACGGGCTTTCCGCCATCGTCTCATCCGCTGTATCAAAGAGAGTGTGACACGATAGAGATTAACCCTCCTGCGGAGTTCTATCCGGGACAGGAATGGCGCACGTGCAGCGGTTACCGTTTCACCTTTCAGCATGATAGAAATCTCGTTCTGTATAACCGTAACGGCAACTCGATCTGGGCTTCAATGACTCACATCAGCAGGCCAAATCGCCTGGTGATGCAGAGAGACGGAAATCTGGTTCTCTATGATAATAGGACTCCGGTCTGGTCAACCAATACGCAGGGTCGTTACGGGGATGTCTATTTGGCTATTCAGGAAGACGGCAATCTTGTTATATACGATGGAGATCGGCCTGTATGGAGTTCGGGCACACAAAACAGATAGTAAAAATGGGCCGATGGGACAGGTGAAATCCGTCCCTATTTCCCAAGGCGTGGATTTTCTGACCAGAGTCTTGTAGCGAAACTCCGCCTGCAGACTGCTTACTGGCCTGCGAAATCCGCATATCGAACAGGATTGCTTCGCATACGTGCCATATTGGTGGCTTTTGCGGAATAGGATTGGCCCAGCAGATCATTGAACATCATAATATTGTTTGAAGATCTCACCAATCGAACGGGTTTCCGGTAAGACGTAAACCATGCCGTTCTTGTCTCTGAATGTTGGGCTCACAACCGCATCGAAGAATTCTACAGGAACATTAATGCAACCGTACGATATTCGATTGTCAGTCGGGGTTGGTGTTGCAAGCCGCTGTATCCTGCGTTCTACAGGGTTGTTTGTGACAACGCGGTGCAATGAAACGGAATTTTCGTAGTCTACCCAGAGTACTTCCTTCTTGTTAAAATTGGGCCCCAGCCTCGCAAGGAACCTACCGGCAGGAGTTGTGCGTTCGTTAGGCAGAATCTCCGATAGCTTCTTGTTGCCTATCCCGGGCACAACATCATCGCCGACCGCCAGACCCAGCAGAACCGGTGCAGCACCGTGAAGCCGGCCATCAGCATGGAAGACAAAAACCCTGGCATCCGTCTTGTCGATTATAACAAATGGCATACCAAGGTTGTCTCCGAAATGTACAACCCAGTCGGCGATCTGCTGCGCTACGTTTGATCTATACTCTCCCCGGAAGTCTGCCCGCCTAATCACAGATATCTTTGCCGGCTGCTCAATATCTGTTGTTATATTCATGACAACCTGCCGGTCGGCCGATGGCCTCTCTTGATCAGATAAGGAAGACTTGTGATCCGCAGTTACGCCCGACAGCGGCAGAAAAATGATGACCAGAAGGCCCCAGCAAAGTGTGACCATGGCGCCCGCAATAGCTGAAGTCACAGATTTAAGTCTTTTTAAGGTGGCTGCCATCTGATCTCCGGTACAGATCGTTGAAATACAAAGATGCCCCACTTTCTGTGAGAACGTGGGGCATCCGGTAGACTAGTTACGATCTTTTTTTGGTTCCGGAGCCGGACATGTCGGACATGTCGGACATGCGGGGCATGCCTTCGGCGGTGGACAGGTTACCGCAGGCGGACAAACCGGACACGTCGGACACGCTGGGGCCGGCTGCACGACAGGAGCAGGCGCAGGCGCAGGCGCCGGTGGCGGTGTTTCGCCTCTGCTTTTCTGCATAAAGCATCCGCAACCACTCAAAGCCAAACTGCTAAAGACGACCAGAACAAAGAGCCATAGTGAAACTTTTTTCATGTGTACCTCCATAAAGTTATTTGTACATCAACTGAAATCCAGTGCTTACCCATTCCCGATCGAAATATTTCTGAATTATCCTTCCTGCAAATATCGATTGCCTCCGCTAAAGTAGGCACGTCTCAGTCTCAAGCCCACGAGCTGCCACCGATGAACTATCTTTCACACTTGTGGCCTGATCATCATCCTGCACCTACAGAAACACTCTTGAGTTTCCGAACCACCTATTCAAAATAAATATATCTATTCAATATTTAACGTTGATTCAGTTTTTTGTCAAGCATTATATGGCAGACCACTTGAGAGCGAAATAATGTTTTGCACTTATGACGCTCATCTGTAACCAAAATCCGGGATCAGCCGGTTGACGAAAACTGTGATAAAATTACTTGAGAGAACAGTGTCCTTCAGCGGCGAGATCGTTGCCGGTTGGATGCTGGAGGGAGGACAAATGATAAACTTTGAAATGAGCGAAGAAGAAGCAAAGCTGCTCGGTAATGTCCTTGAAAGATATGATTCGCATCTCGAAGTTGAGATTGTTAGAACACACAGGAGAGAATTCAAGGACGCGCTGAAGGATCGGCAGAAGACTCTCAAAACCATTATTGACAATTTGAAAAAACTTTTGGATCAGGCTCATTGACAGATCGGAAATACCTGCTATAATGAATATTAACATCAGCCGGAAGGGCGGTCCACCCACCATTTGACCGGTGATGTGCAAAGAGAGCGGAGCAGGTGGAAAGACTCTCTTTTAAGGCTTGAGTTGTTTACGCCGGGAAGGCCCTGGGTTGGCCAAAAGTGATCATCACAAGTTGGCAACAAAGGAAGTAGCCCCCAACGCACGAAACAATTCGGGCCTTTTCATTTTGTTACACATCCAATTGCATTTTCTCCTGTATTCATCCTGTTATTCAAAAAGACAGGTAAATGCTCGCAAGTTTTGATTTTTTAGTGAAGTAATGCTAATGTTGGAATAGTAAACGGAGATGAAAGGGGGTGATGCTCTTCTCCCCGGATACCGTAAGCCGCAAAAAGGAGGAAACTATGAAGAAGTACAGTGCTGAGTTTATTGGTACATTCTGGCTGGTTCTCGGTGGTTGCGGTAGCGCGGTAATTGCCGCTGCATTCCCGAACGTCGGTATAGGGCTTCTCGGCGTTTCGCTTGCGTTTGGTCTGACAGTGCTCACAATGGCTTTCGCCATCGGACACATTTCCGGATGTCATCTTAATCCAGCCATTTCTGTCAGCCTGTGGGTGGGTGGAAGACATCCTGGAAAGGATGTGGCTCCATACATAGTGGCGCAGGTGCTTGGAGCAGTGGCCGCAGGCGGTGTTTTGTTTCTGATTGCGAGCGGCAAAGCCGGATTTGATGTTTCGGCAGGTTTTGCGTCCAATGGGTATGGCAGCCATTCGCCCGGAGGATATAGCCTAACCTCGGCGTTTGTAACAGAAGTGGTAATGACGGCCTTCTTTCTATTCGTAATTCTTGGGTCGACTGACAAAAGAGCTCCTCAAGGATTTGCGCCTGTTGCCATCGGCCTGTGTCTTACACTGATACACCTGATCAGTATCCCCGTCACAAATACTTCTGTAAACCCGGCCCGAAGTAC
>CAYYLU010000147.1:0-4600 GCA_964472475.1 uncultured Syntrophus sp.
AAAGTCGGGCTTAATCCCCAGCTGCTCTCGTTCATAACCAATCTTGCTTTTGCCTATTATTTAACGAGTAACACCTCACACGTGGCTTCTTTAAGAACATTCGAGGCAACACTACCAAGAAAGAATTTTGCAATGCCTGATCTGCCATGGGAGGCAATAACTATAAGGTCCACTTCGTTTAGCGTCTGAAATTTCAGGATTTCTTCATACGGGATCCCTTTTACCACCTCAGTTGAAATCTTTACCTCTTTTGCCAGAGGAAATTTTGCCGGTTCTTTCTGGAGACGATCTTTGGCTCCTTCGACTATGCGCTTATCGAATTTATTAACCTCATCATCAGGCAGACAATAATCTATGGAACAGGTGTTTATATCCTGTGTGACTACATGAAAAAAAATAACCTCCGCATCACTCTGCTTAGCAATGTTAAGCGCCCTTTCAGCCGCTTTGGCTGAATACTCCGAAAAATCAATAGGCACCAGAATTTTCTTTGGCTTAAACATACAAGACCTCCTTATTTTTATTAAACAACCTCCTGCGAGGTTCCTTGAGCACCCATTGAGATAAACGTTCTTTTTCTCTTTCCTCAGACTCTTCTGACAACTTACCCTTTATTGTAAGCATCGAACCACAGATGTGCAACGTAGAAGGAACAATAAGGATTTAATGACATCTTTGCAGCATACTTACCAAGTGCAACAGTGCATCAACGGCCGATATGTGGCACACACGACTACAGTCAACAACAAACAAAACGATAACTTCTGGCGATCATAACATCTGTTTCTTGAGAAGGAAACAGTCATCAAAGACCTGCAAATGCGCAGCTCATCGTACTGTAACTATTAAGGATTACTGTTTAAAATACACAAAATAAAGAAAGGCAGAACCATTTCTGATCCCGCCCTTATGCGAATAAATAAACAGTTCATGTGTTTCGTTGCTTCTGATTACTGTCCAATTTTGGTGTATAAAGCCCAAAGGCTACTGTTAACATAATTGTATTTGCAAAGCAGGCATCATATCAACGCAAAATAGAAAAATCCGGTTTGTCGTTGTCCAACTTTTGGAGTTGATGGGGATTCTCGATTATATTCAGTTCATATTTGCCTTTCTATTTACTGCACACACAAATAAAAGCCGTATTAACAGCCCGTTCAAATCGACTCAACGATCTACAACATGAAGCAACCTGGTTTTCTTCTTCAGTGTCCTCAGAGCTAAATATATAAAAAGGCCGATTAGAAAAATCGTAACCCATATAGGATCAAGAATAATTTTACCTTCTATCAGATATTCACCCAATACCTCGAGAACCGTAAAGGCGGCAATGACTCCGAAAAAACCTGAATATTCCCGCTTCAAGACATTTTTGAATGAAAATGAAAGTGACGGTCGTTGCCACAAACGACAATTTGGCACGAATACAGGAGTCCGCAGGCAATACTCCTCATATTTCGGGCCAAACTTGCTTTTGAGAAATATCTCTTCCGCCATTATGATCCGTTCGTAATACAACCAAAAGGCGAGCACATACACAAGAACAGTCCACCAGCCTCTCGGAAACAGTACGACCCCGAGCATCATAAAGAAATTTCCCAGGTAGAGAGGGTTTCTTGTTATGGAGTAAATGCCGGATGTGTTGAGCGTATCGGCTATTTGCCTCTTTGTATTTCTCCCGGATGTATTCTTGGGCGTATAACCAATCGTATAGCAACGGATAGCAAGCCCGATTAATGAAACAGCAAAACAGAACATTTCCCAAATTATGTCGTAGGTATGCGATCCGAATGGATATGAGAATCGGCTGATAGCCGGGAGCAGGAATATGACAAATACGAGCGGCAGGTAACTTCTCCAGCGGAAAAGCCATGCACCGGACATTGTGGATTGTTGTTTCAAAGACACTTCATTCTCCTCCATGTATCATGTCATACTATATTACTATGGCTGTCTTTAAGAGGCAAGCCTGGATACAGAAATCTATTTTCTCTTGCACCTGTTGCCCAAAAAAACGTATACTAATATCGTTTGTTATCCCTGAAGGGGAGTAGCTAGAAAGGCAAGGTCAACATGCTGGGTTCAACCCTGGCCTTGTCATTGGTTTGAACCAATTAGCGAGACCTTTAGTGAACCGGAATACCGGTCCTAAAGTGTCTCGCTTTTTTTATAAGGAGGATCCGCTATTGCTAACCGCGTATCTGGCTTCATTAACCTTCGTTGTACTTGCAGAAATGGGTGATAAGACTCAACTCCTTGCCATGGCCTTTGCATCAAAATACAAATGGCAGACGGTAATGTGGGGTGTTTTTGTCGCGACTCTTGTAAACCATCTCTTTGCTGTCGCTGTGGGGCACTACCTTACCCGTCTGATACCTATTAGCTGCATCCAGATAGCTGCTGCTGCATCATTCATCCTTTTCGGTCTGTGGACCATTCGGGGAGACACCCTTGAAGGAGAGGACAAACGATTCAATTTTAGTCCGTTCTGGACAGTGGCAGTCGCCTTCTTCTTCGCTGAAATGGGAGATAAGACGCAACTCGCTACCGTAGCGCTCGCGGCAGAATATCGCACCATTATTCCGGTATGGTTTGGGACAACCACGGGAATGCTCATTGCCGATGCAATTGGAATCATAATAGGCATTGTATTGGGTAAAAAGATCCCCGAAAGATTTGTCAAATGGTTCGCTGCCATCATATTCATTGGTTTTGGTGTGGTTGGACTTGGCGAAGCGGTTCCAAAATATCTGCTGACAATTCCCGCTATAACAGGCTTTCTATTGCTTATTGTTCTTCTTATGTACCTGGTTGTACGCTTCTCAGGCGCAAAGAAACTTAGTTCATAAACTCAATAGAGGGAGGATCTGAGACAGGATCCGAACAGGTGGACAAAGCATTCGATACTGCTGATAAAGCACAAAGGCTCAAAGCAGACATTCGAAAGAAAGCTGACGAGGTAAAGAAGGATCTAACAAACAAGGCTGGAGAACTGAATCAGCAGGTGCAAAAAGGCATTGGCATCCCTGAAAAGCCTCCTACAGATAACGGCAGTAAATCAGGCAGGGCAGGTGGAGCTTCATAAAAGGACAGAAAAGCAGGACAAGATCGCGAACAGGACGATGATTAAGAGCACTGTGTCAGGATCTTACTAAGGTGACATATGGATTTTAGCGTATGGAAGACGAAAGCAAAGGCCCTCAAGGGAGAGGTGCATGCACTTTCTCTCGCAGCCAGAGATCCGAGAGTTCCCTGGTATGCGAAAGTGTTCGCCGCCTTTATCATCGGATACGCCCTGAGTCCGATAGACCTGATTCCGGATTTCCTGCCGGTCATAGGCTACCTGGATGATCTCGTTCTTATACCCGCGGGAATCATTCTCCTCGTTAAGATGATTCCAAGAGATCTCATGGAAGAGTTTAGAGAGAAGGCATTGTCGCACAATGGCTGTCTGAAAAAAAACACTGGTTAGCGGCCGGTGTGATTGTCTTGATTTGGATCATATCGATCTACATAGCCTTGAGGATTACTACCCATCTTTTCGCGAGATGAGCAGGCGCTTTGTGACTGCCGCACGAAAGCGGTCATGTCTGTAACAGTCTGACACTCCCAACTGCAGGGGCAAACTGGCAAATGATGCACTCATACTCCGCGTAACGACAAGGTATCTACCCCAATAGAAATGTAACTTCCCTCCACTCAATCCATTGACAAAGGCTCCATTACAGATGATAATGATTCTGGTACGATGTGCGGCGCAACGGTGCGCCCCTGTGGGAGTTGTTCAATGACCTGTTGTGCCTGGGACGAAGATGTGTGAATTTTGTGTAAAACATGGCGAGGGGGAAAAGTGGTATCTGCAGGCCAGGAACTATTCTGATGACCTCTTGAGCGATATCCATCGGCGCAGATACATTGAGGAGTTTGTCTCAGGCATTGACGGGATGGTGCAGGCGAATAAACGTCTTGAAATGTTCGGGAAAGCACCTCGGTTGATCAAAAATATCGTGGGACGTATTGTCACACGGACAATGAAGAAGAACCACTTTGGTCAAGTAGTGCCCATTGAAGAAATCGGAAAAATATTCGGCTTTGTCAATTCCATTGTACGAATAGCCTGTGTCTGCCGTCAGGTTACTCTTGGAAAAGAGAAACGGTACTGTTATGCCGTGAGTCTGGGACCTGACGGTGGAGAGATTGCCGAGATCATGCGCGGTGTTGACAAGAGTTATATAAATGGACCCGATGCCGCCGAAAATGAGCGACTCACCAAGGATGAAGCCATGACAGCCTTCCACGAACATGAACGGGAGGGTCTTTGCCACAGTGTGTGGACCATGCAGACACCCTTCATCGCTGCCATATGCAATTGCGACCGTTCTGATTGTATTGCAATGCGCTCAACGGTAACGCACGCTCTTCCCGTTATGTTTCGGGCTGAGTATGTTGCAGAAATTTCCCCTCAAGCATGTGCGGGTTGCCGCTCGTGCCTGTCCGTCTGCCAGTTTGGTGCTATTACCTATAGCGCATCAACAAGAAAGGCTGTCATTGACCAAAGGTGGTGCTATGGCTGCGGAGTCTGCCGTTCAGTATGTAAAAC
>CAYYLU010000148.1:0-4536 GCA_964472475.1 uncultured Syntrophus sp.
AAGTGTTCGAATACGTTCTCGCGCACAAGGCTACAATGCCAAGAACAGCCTTGCGATATGCCATTGAAAAGATGCCCAGGGAATTAAAGATCAGGGCTATGGAAAGATAGGAGACACCACGAAGGCTAACCTGACTATATCGGTACAACCTTGTGCCCTTTTGGTATCAGGATCGCGACGAATCCCAGACTCCGGCAGGACACGGCTGTAATTCTCACAGAGTCTGGTGGAATGCGGCAACGAACCATCCCGGCTTAAGGACAACTAACGATGCCTCATTTCTTTGGTGACAGCTTACTGACACCAATCGGGTACACAGGAAAAGTCTCAACTGACACGAGGTCAGCCCACGGTTCCCTGCTTGATATGAGCCCGTTCGTGTCCGTGTCTACGACGTTAATGACGCGGCATCCCTGAAGATCAACGAACTCGCAGAGCACCTTTACACCTTTGGGCCATTTCCATTTCGCCCGGCGTTTTTCTGCTTCCTTCTCATCCTTTGGCGCCCATGTACAAATATTCATGAAGTACATACCACCACCCCCTTGACAGCTATTTTTGATTCTGCCCTAAAGTAAATTATAGCAAAGTAACGGAGGATTGGGGGGAAGCATGAGAATAATTGCCGATTTATCAAATTTATTAAACGGACACAGGAGAAATGATGGGCAAAAGCAGCGGCAATAAGCAATGCTTGACAGAAAAACCAAAATCGATTATTATCTCAGACCGAGATGAAAAAGCAAAATGCGTCAGTCCAGGCTTACTATTACTATTATACAAGGGGAGAGCTCTGCCTGTAGATTGATCGGACATAGATCTGATTATAAGCCGCGGGCAGAAATGTCCGCGGCTTTTTTTGTTCCATAGGGAGAATAATGGTGAGATTCCAGACCGGTGATCTGTTCATAGAGGAAATACAAACCAATATTGAGCGCAGGCGGGAAATCCCTAAACAAATCTTGAAACGAGGAAGATCAGTTTTTCTGTGTAAGCAGAAGTCTTGGAGCCGAGCAGGGCGAGAAACACTGCAGGAGCGCGGCGGGCCTGTTTGCATAGGGCTTTCTGACACGCTATCCGAAAAAACATCCGGTGGGCCAGATTCTATGAGCAACAGCTCAGCCAACTATTATTACCACTACTATTATCACGGAGGTCCGCCTTAGGCCTATGGACATTGAAATGCCGGGCCCTGTGCGGATTCGAATGCCGTACAGGGCCTTTTTTGCTGCGACAGTACAGTATTGCAGAATAGAAATGCTAAACATCAAGGAGGAAGCATGTTAGACGCACTATTTAGGCCAAAAGCGGTAGCAGTTGTGGGGGCTTCAGCTAAAGAGCTGAATGTTGGAAATCGCATTATCAAGAACCTTGTGGATTTCGGGTTCAAGGGAAACATTTATCCAATCAACCCTAAGGCGGATGAGATAAGGGGGGTGAGGGCCTACAAATCAATTCTTGATGTTCCGACAGGCGTTGATGTTGTGCATCTTCCAATCCCGGCGGTGTTAGTCCCTCCCGTCATAGAAGAGTGCGGTCGGAAGGGAGTGAAGTTTGTCATTCTCAACGGCGGCGGTTTTTCCGAAATCGGGCCCATTGGAGCAGCTATAGAGGAAGAATGCATTACGATAGCAAAGAAGCACAATATCAGGATATTTGGTCCAAATTGTCAGGGTGTAATAAACACGGCACCTGAATCACGCGCATACTGTAATTTTACTTTTACAAAGCCTGATCCGGGAGTTGTTTCTCTTGTAGCGCTCAGCGGGGGTGTTGCAGAACTGCTTCACCAGACATTGTTTCAGATGGGAGTGGGTACCAGAATGTACGCTTCCAACGGTAATGCGTGTGACGTGTCGATCCCGGAAATCATCAATTACTATGGAAAGGACGACGGCACTCAGGCAATAGTTCTGTATGTCGAGGGGCTCCGCGATCCCGAGACATTCCTTCAGGTCGCGAAAGAAGTTGTAAAGAAAAAGCCGGTTCTTGCCATGAAAGCGGGGCGCACCGAGGAAGGTTCACGGGCTGCAGCGTGCCACACCGGCGGCCTTGCCAAAAAGGATATAACAACGGACTTGATCTTTGAAAAAGCAGGAGTGCTCTATTTTCATGATGAACTCGAGTTGTGTCAGGCAGCGGCTGTTTTTACCACGCAACCTATCCCAAAGGGTAACAGGGTTGGAGTGATAACGAACACGGGTGGTCCTTCCGTGATTGCAACGGACGTGCTGGCCGGCTGCGGTCTAGCTATTCCCGAGCTTTCTGAGAGATGTGTCACTCTGCTTAGAGAAAAGCTGCTGAAAGAAGTCACGGTACGCAATCCTGTGGACGTGCTTGCGACAGCGAACGCCGGCCACTTCAAAGCAACACTCGACGCCCTCCTCGAAGATGATGGTATCGACAGCATCTACATCAGCATGGTGACCCCGTTTTTTGTCGACAACAATGCCATTGCGCATCAGATCGTCGAAGTCAACCGGCAGAAAGTAAAACCAATTGTCTGTACACTCATGACAGACAGAACAGGTTGTGCAGAAACCATAAAGATCCTGAGAGATGGCGACGTGCCCTGCTATGATTTTCCCTCCACGGCGGCAAAAGTGCTTGTGTCTCTGACCAGATACGGCGAAATCCTGCGAAGGAGAGCAGGTGAAATAAGATACTTCCGGGGGGTTGATTCCGGGAAGGCAAGGTCGATTATCGGGGCTGCACACACGGCAGGACGCAGCATGTTATCCTCTTCTGAAACGAATAATCTTCTGGCGGTATATGGTATTCCCGTTGCTGGCTGGAAGTTGGCGATCAACGCCGAAGAAGCTCAGAGGGCAGCCGGGGAGATTGGATTCCCGGTGGTCATAAAGGCAGAATCAGACACCATCAGTCACAAAAGCGATCTTGAAGGCGTCGTTGTGAATCTCAACGATAAAGCCTCTGTGGTCAAAGCCGTGGAGGAACTGAAAAGCAAAATCGAGAGCGACGATCTAACATTTCTTGTTCAAAAATACCTCCCCGGCGGCAAGGAACTGATTATTGGCGCAAAGGCCGACGCTGACCTGCGGCGACATGTAATAATAGCTGGTATGGGCGGTGTTTATGTAGAAGTGTTCAACGACATCTCTTTTCAACTTTCTCCTGTCACGGACTGTGAAGCCGATGAGATGCTTTCTTCTTTGAAAATCGCCCCGTTACTCGCCGGTGTGCGGGGAGAAAAAGGAGTTGACAGGAATGCTGTCGTTGACGTAATACAGCGGGTTTCACAAATGGTTACCGAGATACCGGAGATCAGGGAGATGGACATCAACCCTCTCCTTGCTTTTGAGCGTGGAGTATTTGCTGTGGATGCGCGAATCAGTGTCTAGGCATGTTTGCCCGACAGGCGTCAGGTACTCGCGTGTACCGTTCAGGCTGCCGGATAGTGGCAGTTCTGTCCGCGGGTCGTTTTCCGGATCGAGCTGATAACTGCAATAGTGCTGCTCGTGGCCTCTACTCCCGGGTACGTGCAGGATAAACCTGCATATCCCGGCAATAAACGGCGAAGGGTGTTCAAGATTTCTCTTACATCAAGGTCGCGGACGTTACTGCATGGGTCAGGGTGAATCGTAAGAACAGGGAATCAGGAGAATCCCGATGAATGGAAAAAACACTCCAGGAATGGTAAAATTAGCTTGTTCATTCCACGTTGATATAGGCAAATATGAGCCATCCTGAAAATACAAAACAGAAAGTCCTCATGCACGTATGCTGTGCACCGTGCAGTATTTACACTCTGAAGAAACTTCGTGAAGAAGGTATGTACGTGTCCGGATATTTTTACAATCCGAACATTCATCCGTACACAGAATTCAGGAGGAGACTCACGACCTTACAGGATTATGCCGCTTACACAGCCCTCGCGCTAACGATAGATGATGACTATGATTTACGTACTTTTCTCAAAGGTGTAATGGATCATGGGAAAGACCGTTGCCTGTTCTGTTATAGGTTCCGTTTAGAGAAGTCGTTCAAGAAAGGTGCCGAAGAAAAGGTTGACGCAGTTACCACTACACTGCTCTACAGCAAATACCAGCGTCACGAGGAGATACGGAAAATAGGTGAAGAATTGTCTGATTCCTACGGCATTCCGTTCCTCTACAGAGATTTTAGAATCGGATGGAAAGAGGGTGTCATAGAATCAAAGATGCTCGACATGTACAGACAACAATATTGCGGGTGTATATTCAGTGAAGCAGAGAGGTACGGAGGAATCGATGCCCGCACTGGGTAAACTGCTTATTATATTGGGGATAATGCTGATCATTGTTGGATTCGCATTTGTGTTCGGGGACAAGATTCCTTTCCTCGGCAGATTGCCGGGAGATGTATACGTTAAGAAAGAACGGTTCAGCTTCTATTTCCCTCTTACGACGAGTATCATGGTAAGCGTTATTCTCAGTCTGATATTCTGGTTGTTCAGGAAATGATATGAAAGGGCACGGTGCGAGAAAAGCAGTTGTCCTCCTGAGCGGAGGTCTTGATTCGTCAACTACCCTGGCT
>CAYYLU010000149.1:0-4529 GCA_964472475.1 uncultured Syntrophus sp.
GTAGGTATGCCGTACCTCTTACATGCTGCTGTTTTAGATAGGTGTTCCATCGTCTTTCCAGGTTGCTGATAGGTTGAACAATTCATTATCGAACATGCACCAGGCATGTAGTAACTTCTCCCAGGTGTTCCACAGTTCGGTATACTCTGCGTCATAGCACATGCTATCCCCAACACCAACTATCCTGGCATATATCTGCCTTGATTTCTCTCGCATATCAGCAAGATGTTCTTTGTCTACCATAGCTAAAGCTCCTCTTTGATTACAGGTTCCAATATGCGAAGGTAAGAGTATCCAATGTAGATATAAAACTCTTTATCGTTCTCGTCGTACATCTCTATCTCCTCAGACAACGGAACACTATCTCTGTAGTAGTATTGCTTATTGTCTATTTCGATAATCTCATCAATAACTTTATCTTCCCAGTAACCAGGGATATACTGTGCCTTATATTCAATATCGTCAAGGTGGTATTGGTCACACCAATAGGGCACATCGAATACCTTTCCAGACATGTCTATCTCATACATGTCTTCGATATATCTATTGAGAGCATCGGGGTTCTCATCATAGAACTTCCTGATATGCTCTTGAGTATCGAATTTATCAGGCATAGTTACGCCTCCTGTAGTTCTAGTTCTGTCCCGTATTGGACACCATCTTCATCGTACTGAACAGTCCAAGGCTCGCAATGCTCGCTAACGCCGAAGCCATAGTTTAGCCAGAGCCCACCGAATACTACATTGGGGTGGTGTACCTTGTCGTACTCGATCGCCTTGCCGAAGATATACTCTGCTGTTTCTGGGTTCACCTTCGGATAGCCATTGACAGAGATAACAGTATTCCAGTTGGGTATGGCATAGCTATACAAGCTCATGCAATAGTCGCCCTGTTCGTTAGCCATCTCGAAGATGGTATCTATCGTTGCTTTACTAAGAGATTTAGTAATCATGTGTTACTCCTTTGCTGCCCAATTGAGCAGTGATAGCACTTCTTCTGGTGTGCAGTGTCCCTTGACACTATCGCTCCAGCCTGGCATTACAATGAGGTCTCCGTCTTTGTACCATACCGCTACCTCTGCATCAGGGCTCTCCGCTGCAAATTCATAGGGGCGTATTGGCGTGTTCATATCCATATGTTTCTTGGCATTGCAATAGTTATCATAGCCCCATTGCACGGATACTGTATATCCATTCTGAAATGTCATATGGAATCCCTTACCCATAGTGATTATGAAACCTGGCTTATTGTTTTCCATGTTAGTTCTCCTATACTGATTTCATAAGCAGCATATCAATAACACAGCTTGCTACTTTATCTCTGAGCGCATTCAGGCTAGCCTTACGCTCATCGCTCACATCGCTATAGATACTGTTTGACTGAAGGACAATCTCGTCTAACCTATCCCTAATCAATTCCAACTGCTCATAGACACACCATATCTGTCCTTCAATGCGATAGTATCCTGGCATTTTGTGTGCAAATATATCTTTATTAGTCATGGTTACACTAATCCTTTCTGATACTCTAGCTCACGGATTTGGGATTTGATATTCTTTAGGTTTACCCTGGTCTCGTCTTTACGCTGGGCATAGAAGTAATACCTATCACTCCCATCACGGCTATCGTACATCTCCAGGGTGTATTCGTTCTCTTTATTCAAGAGATTGTCTAGCATACTGTATAGCTTGCTTAGGTTATGTGTCATCTCTTACTCCTCAATTCTCATGTCTAATATGTTTCTGATTTCGATAATGTTAGCCTTGATATTATCGAGAGAGGTAGCGTACTCCTCTGTAATGGCATCAATATCGGGTAGGCTTATCTCTATATTATGCTTATCTTTAGTCATACCGATAAGGTCATCCAGGTATAGGTTTAACCAGCGCATGTCTTCCTTGATGCTGGACAGTTCTTTAGTGATGCTCTCTATTTCATATGGTTTAGCCTGTTGCAATGTGCTATTCCTAAAGATGTCTTCCATGTGATAATCCTTTCTCTATCTGGTTGGTTATATATTCGAGTATCTCCTGGGTGTATGTTGTATGATTCGATAATCTATCCTTTCTCTAAGGTGCATCTGTCTGGCAATAGTAATCAATCATCTATATCCAGGGCAGGCGCATTAACTAATCAATCAATCTACATCGCGCATATGTGTATGTGTACGCATGTGCGTGAGGCATAGTTGTCTGGTCTGTTGGTGTACTGTTGGTCTATTGGTGTACTGTTGGTCTATGCTATGCTATACAATGCGCGCATGCGATAAGAAACGCAAGTTAGAATCTCATCAAACGCAAGAAAACGGCTTAAAAACGCGTTTTCATGCGATATGTGAATAATTCCACGCAAGTGGGTTAATGCTTGAATTTTACGGGATTTTACAAGTAAGTTGCAACTATCATGCCAACTGGTTAAAATATAATAGGTTGACGAGAGTCAACCTATTATATTTGTACTACTTGTTATCTCTTGTAACCATAACAGTTACTTTTAACTTGCCGTATCTTTCAACAGCAGAACCTAACACAAAAGTTTTACCAGTGCTTGAAAGCTTACCCTTGATACCAGATGGATTACTGATAAGTACTGAGAAGCATCCATCTTTTTCATTCCTATCAATGGTGATTCCTACGGTTTGGACTTTTTCCTCGATCTCATCATCGAGGTATACATCTGCTTTATGTGTGGTCATTGTTATCTTTCTGATCATGATAGCTTGCCGAATTGCAAGCTATAGGATATCAGCGAGCTACGCTGTTATTCTAACAGTAGGGGTGATATGCAATTATCAATGTGCTGAAGGAAAAAAGTTTTTCGGTTGCGCAAATTCTAACCGAATAATTCTGCGATTGTTCGCACATTTGTTCTAATTACTCGTTGAAATAATGCTTAAGTATTATTCGAATCATCCCAACAAACACGGTAGAAATTCCGCCGTCCATGCTTTGCACAATGTTTCTTGCGTGTAGTAGTGCACTCTTGCGCGTATGAGAGCGACAGACGCCTGGCGAAAAGAAAAAAACTCTGACAGCGCCGATGTGAGGCAATGGAAGAGGGGGCTACTACGGTTGGGTTAATACGGACATGAGAGTACCCATTCCAGAAAATCGAATGGTGAAATTTGGGTGTTTGCCATAAATGATATACAATTGCATTTGTGTATCAAATCCTTGCTAATCAGGCATGCAATACCTGAAAAGCAGGGATGCGATGCCCGAAAAGTCGTGCGAGTTTACGCAATAAATTGACAAAACTTCGTATGAGAAAATGTTATGGCAGTTTATTGACAAAACCTAATCGTTCACAATTATCGTTCATGGACGATAAAAACGGTAGATTAGGGTGTCTTGTCGATTATGGTCGATGCCAAACTCTAAAACGGGGCTGACAAAGTGTCGGGGTACTTGTGCATTTATTGCACAGGTTCCTAAACGAGGGAGCATTACCCTCCAGCTCCACCTAAGCGCCTACCTAACCAGTAGGCGCTTTTGTATTATCTATACAGTTGTGTAGAAATGCCTGTAAGCCCTAAAAACACTTTTTTCGCATTTATGTCAACTATGTTATAATGCAATTCAATGTATAATCTTTGCGGAGGGTATCGCTATGACAGAAGAAAGAGAAGTAAAAAGAGATGCGTTTGGTCGTTGGCTTCCTGGTGCGAGTCCGAATAACGGCGGCAGACCGAGAGGTGGTAAGGCGTTATCAGACATAATCAAGTTGAAGTTTGCAGAGCCGATGGAAGTTTGGCTTGGCAATAAACTCACAAAGCTAGAGCGCAGGGAAATCATGGCAGACAGTCTTGCGCAGTTGATCTCCACTGGCAGGGTAAAGCTCCCTGACCGCATGGTCGATGGCAAGCTTGAGAAGGGGATTGTCTTTGATTATAATGGCGATGACTGGCTAAAGCATCTCATCAAAGTGCTGCGTTACGTCGAGCCGCCCGTGCAGGAAGTAGAAGTGTCTGGCGGCGTGGACGGCGTAGTGTTTGATAGAGAGTTCTTCGACCAGGCTATGGCAGTTGACGAAGAACCTGTAGAGGAAGACAGTGACAAATGATAAGAACTTAGTCTCCTGGTCTAACCTGCTGAATTTCACAGACAGGCAGAAAGAGGCATACAAGTCTCTATTCAACCATACCTTCACTCTCTACGGGGGAGCTCGTGGCGGTGGGAAGTCCTACCTTCTACGCTGGGGAATGATCTCCTGGATTATCCATCAGGCAAAACTGGGACACCCTGGGATTGTAGGCGGGCTATTCAGTTCAACCTACACGAACCTGAAAGACAGACAGATTAGTAAGATTGCTGCCGAGTTCCCTTCCTGGCTCGGCGTACTCAAAGAGAATAAGACGCTCGGATTGGCGTTTTATTTAGACCAGAAGTTTGGCGGGGGAGCGTTGACCCTAAGGAACCTTGACGAGTCTACCAAATACAAATCAGCAGAGTTCGGCATCATTGGTGTCGATGAACTCACAGAACACAATGTCGACACGTTCAATATCCTTATCGGGTCTCTACGCTGGG
>CAYYLU010000150.1:0-4414 GCA_964472475.1 uncultured Syntrophus sp.
ATCGCCCAAAGGGCGTGTACCGCTAATTTCTTAGACATTCCTAAACGTATAGATAAGGCAAATCATAGCAAGTACTTGCTATTAATTAACCACTGATGTATATTTTTGTCAAGAATTGTGAATGCAGCTGCCAATCACGGTGACTGATTCGCAGTTTATTGCATAGCTGAGGCATTGAATGATATAACCGGAGGCGGCGTTCAATCCCATGGAAAGATCCCAAAACACAAAAAGGAAGATCCTCGACACCAGCCTGAGACTTTTTGCGCGAAAAGGATATGTTGGCACGACAACTCGTGAGATAGCCCGGGATGCCGGGATTGCCGAGTGCACGATTTTCAAGCATTTCCCCGCTAAACTTTCAATATTTGAGACCCTGGTCACCTCTTACGAAGGATTTCAGATCCACATATCGCTGGAAGACCTGGAAAAGCTTGAATACCGTGATGCGCTCCTGCTCTTTTCTCGGACTTTTCTGGACATGCTTCTCAAGAATAGAGACCTTGTCAGGGTCTTTCTTATAGAAACACTTTCGAACCCTGATAAACTCATCGGCCTCCATAATCATCTTACAAAGCGCGCTGATGACGTAATTACATCATTTCTGGCAGGGCTCCAGATACGGGGCCGATTAAGGATGTTCGATATCCCGGATGCAGTCAAGATACTCAAGGGAATGATCCTGTTTGCGTTCCAGGCCAATCTGTTTTTCCCGAGAACGGATGATCAGGAAATCAACTGGGACAAGGATCTCGCCAATATCATAGACTTCTTTGCCAACGCAACTCTGAATCCTTAACCAGATCACCAGTCTTTCAGGTCGGTTAGCGCTCTTCCACCGGATCTTTCCCCAGGCACTTCAGAGACTTCGTAAGTGGATCACACACGGGTGCCGGTCAGAGCAGTTCATACGTCAGATAACAACTACAATTTTCCTCTTGTCAAAAACCGGACGAGCATGGTATGTTTTATATATCGAACAACGGTTTTATAGGTAAAACCATTGGCTAAGAAAGCAACCAGTCAGACTCATGACAGATATACCGTACCGGCGGTTGAGCAGGCCATGCGCATTCTTTTTCAGATGGCCGACTCGACTTCATCTCATTTGAGTCTGACTCAGATCTTCGAGAAAGCAGGTATACATAAGAGTAAAGCTTTCTCTATTCTCCAGACCCTGAAGACTTTTGGTGTTGTCCAGAGAGATGTGGGCGGCAAAGGCTATTCATTGGGTCCCGGGCTGGTAACACTCTCCCGCAAAGTGCTGGACAATTTCAATGCGCCGCGCCTCGCCGAGCCCATGCTTCAACGCCTGTCGCGGGCAGCAGAAGCTACCGCCACATTCGGGCTCATTAACGACGATAAGGTTTTCATTGCCGCCAAACATGATGAGGGAAAGGATATCGGAGTTACGATCCGCGTCGGAACACGTTTTCCGTTGACCTATGGATCGCATGGAAAAGCCATTACAGCTTTTCTGGCGCCTGAGCAGAGAAGAAGCCTACTAAGTGCTAAGAAACTCTATTTCCATGGCGATCCGGCCAAATTTGACAGGGGGCGTCTCGAGAAAGAACTCACCCTTTGCAGATTAAACGGTTATGCACTCGATTTAGGGGAAATAAAACCCGGCCTCAATACTGTGGCCGCTCCCGTCCTCGGAATTGACAGCTTTCCGATTGGTTATCTCGCAGTCATAGGATTGTTTCCACCGGATATCGCACGCAAATTGGGAAGATCTGTTTCCGAAGCAGGCAAAACCCTCTCGCGGCTACTTGGCGCTATTGTGGACTGAAAGGTACGCTGTTTTCGTGAGCAATTTCTTAGGAGGCTAGAGCATGGCGACAAATCTTATTCTCAAAGAACTCAGCAGATACAGCATCGGGACTTACGCGGACATAGTCTACCGCAACGCACTTCTCAGGGCGGATCGTGAGGTATTTGTCTACGGCGACAGGCGCGTGACGTTTTCTCAGTACAACGCGCGGGTGAACAGTCTGATTGCCGCACTCGTTTCGCTTGGTTTCAAGAAAGGTGATGGAATCGGACTACTCTCCTGGAACTGTCTGGAGTGTACAGATGTGACCGGAGCGGCAATGAAGGGAGGGTTCATAGTAGCTCCTTTCAACCCCAGGATGGGTGCCGAAGAACTGGCATATATCATCAATGATTCAGAGGTACGCGTCCTTTTTGTAGGCCCCGAGCTGGTGGAAATTGTTGATCAGATACGCCCGAAGCTTCCCCGGGTAAGCCACTTCATTTCCCTTGAGGGAAAAACGGCTGGGATGCTCGATTATGATGGGCTTCTTAACACGTACCCACAAGACGAGCCTGCAGCAATCGTTGATGAAAACGATCCTTTCATTATCTTTTATACGAGCGGCACAACGGGGGTACCACGCGGGGCTATCTACACTCATTACCGTAAACTTGAAGAAGCACGCACAAAAGCGTTCACAATCGGCATTCAACCGGAACACAAACATGTGATGATCCTCCCCCTGTTTCATATAGGCGGCTGGTCTCATTTTTGGGCGTTCTTCTGCGCCGGAGCCTGCAATGTCATCATGCCTCAGCGCTCGTATGATCCCGCGGCTACGATGCAGACCCTTGCCGATGAGCATGCCAGTGATATTCATATCGTGCCGACACATCTGGTGGGACTGCTCAACGTACCGGAAATCGAGCGCTTTGACCTCCAGAAACTTAACCGCATTTGGTATGCGGCATCTCCTATGCCGCTCGAACTGCTTCGTAAAGGCATCGACCGGTTTGGCCCGATATTCGCTCAGGGATACGGCCAGACAGAATCCGGTCCTGATATTTCGATCTTATCGCGAGAATCTCACAACGTTGTCGATAAGTCCGCAGAAGAGCAGAAAGTCCTTACTTCGTGCGGACAGCCCTGTCTGTGGGTCCATGCCAGAATCGTCGATGACACGGGAGACGACGTGGAGCCTGGCGTTGTCGGTGATATTATTGTTCAAAGCAAATCTGTCATGGTTGGATATTGGAAGAAACCTGAGCTGACTGCTGACACGATCGTCGATGGATGGCTGCACACGGGAGACATGGGGTATTACGATCATAAGGGCTACATGTATATTGTTGACCGGAAAAAAGACCTCGTGATCTCCGGCGGCGAGAACGTTTACCCGCGTGAAGTTGAAGAGGTGCTCTACAGGCATCCGGCGGTCTTGGAGTGCGCTGTCATCGGGGTTCCGGATGAGAAATGGGTGGAACGGGTCCACGCCGTACTCGTGCTTAAAGCTAATGAGAGTGCAACTACAGACGAGATCATTAATTTCTGCAAGGAGAATCTCGCACGTTATAAAGCACCGCGTTCAATAGAATTCGTAGAGTCTCTTCCCAAAAATCCTCAGGGGAAGATATTGAAGAAAGAACTGAGGGCAAGATATCGTAAGGTTTAAGCGGCTTCACGTTCCTCAGGCGGGACAGTAACTTAATATAGTCTTCGCATAATTATGGAGGGCCAGACATGGCGACAAAGACAGTGAACAGGAAGGTAAAACGCACCGGTGAACAGACAATCACTCTTACGGTAAACGGTAGAATCATAGAAATGCCGGTCGGCGGCAGACAGGGCGAGGTGGAGCCTTTCCATACGCTCTCACATACTTTGCGTGATACCCTTGGGCTCACGGGCACCAAGATTTCATGCGATGAAGGTGCGTGCGGCGCCTGCACGGTAATCATGAACGGAAAGGCTGTTCTCTCATGTAAAATTTTGACTGTCGAATGTGACGGAAAATCAATCGAGACAATTGAAGGCCTTAAAAATCCTGAAACAGGAGAGCTTGACCCGCTTCAGCAGGCATTCATAGATCACACTGCTTTTCAATGTGGCTTTTGTACACCGGGTATGATTATGACTGCGAAAGCACTCCTTAATGACAATCCTCACCCTGTGGTGGAAGAAGTCAAAGAGGCTCTGTCAGGCAATTTTTGCCGCTGCGTAAGTCATTATCAGGCAATTGATGCAGTGATGACTGTCGCCGGGAAGGGGAGGCACAACCATGAGTAGTGATTATAGATATATCGGTAAACCAACAAAGCGTATGGACGCTGAAGCAATCGTCACAGGAACTGCGCAATACACAGACGATCTAAAATTCCAGAACCTGCTGTTCGGAAAGGTGAAGAGAAGCCCTTACGCCCATGCAAATATTAAAAGCATAGATAAGAGTAAGGCCGAGAAACTGCCGGGCGTCAAAGCCGTATTGACCTGGCAGGACATTCCCGATTTCAGAGGAGGCACACCGCGGAATGTCCGGGTGTTGGATAAGAAGGTGAGATTTGCCGGTGATGCGGTTGCCCTGGTCGCAGCGGTGACAGAGGAGATTGCAGAAGAAGCTGTGGATCTCATCGAAATCGAATACGAAGTTCTCCCCGCGGT
>CAYYLU010000151.1:0-4404 GCA_964472475.1 uncultured Syntrophus sp.
GGATACAGGCTACTGAACGGCTACCGTTCAACACCCTCCGATGTCATAGCTCTGAAAGACCTGCTGTTAACAGTATGTGATCTCGCCATGAATAACCATCAGATCAGAGAGTTGGACTTGAATCCCGTATTCGTCTATCCTTCGGGGTATCTTGTTGCTGACGCACGCATACGGATTGATGGAACGGCACCGGTTTCCACAGACAACGCTTCGACAAATAATTATCTCCACGAGATGTTTTACCCTGAGACCGTTGCGGTACTCGGAGCGAGCGATTCACCGGGAAAGCTGGGCTTCAATGTCATGCGCAATCTATTGGACCATCAGTTCTCCGGTAAGTTGTTTCCCGTGAACGCAAGAAAACCGCGGATACTGGGGCTCAAGTCTTATACGTCAATCCTCGATATTGATGTACCGGTTGATGAAGCGATCATTATTGTACCGGCAAAGGCTGTTCCCGAGGCAATTGAAGACTGTTGCAAGAAGGGGGTGAAATTCATTATCGTGGAATCGGCAGGATTCGCCGAGACGGGCAAACAAGGCCGGGAGGTTCAGTCGCGTATCAGAGAACTCATTGAAAAAACCGGGTGTCGTCTCTTGGGTCCAAACTGTTCGGGCCTAGTTAACACACATCACAACATGGTACAGTCCATAGGCGCAATCGGTACTCTGCGCAAAGGCAATGTGGGACTTATTGCACAGGCAGGGGTGTATGCCGCCGGTATTCTGACCGGCCTCCGCAACATCGTTGATTTTGGAATTATCGCCACAATAGGCAATAAAATGGATGTTGATGAGTCGGAGATACTGGAGTGTATGGGCAAGGATCCGAACATCTCGGTAATTGCCCTGTACATGGAAGACGTAAGCGGTGGTCGTAGGTTTATCAACACCGCAAAAAGCATTTCGCTGAGTAAGCCTGTAATTGTCCTCAAGTCTGGACGAACGGAAGAAGGCAAAAAGGGTGTTTCCTCTCACACTGCTTCTATGGCCGGCAACGATGCAGTGAATAGCGCGGCATTTCGTCAGGCAAACGTGATTCGTGCCAGGGATAATGAACACCTTTTTTCGTTGATACGAGGTTTTTCGAAGCAGCCCGTTCCAAAAAGTCAGGGTGTTCTGGTAATCACGTATTCCGGCTCTCTCGGGGTAGCCGCTACTGACATGCTTTACAGTAGAGGGTTACGACTGGCTGAGCTCGAAGCGACACTGAAGGACAAGCTCGCTACAATTCTGGATACTTATTTGAATGTACAAAACCCGATTGATTGCTCTTTCACTATGGACGCCGATCAACTAAAGGATATCATAGAAATATGCCTGACAGGAGAAGATGTAGGCAGTTTCGTAGTTGTCGTGCAGGGTGAGAAACTCAGATCATATGCCGATACTCTCACACGCATCGACTTCAAAGGGAGGCCCATTTTCTGCTGTGTGGCCTGTAAGGAGTTTACGATGGATGATGTCATACGCATGGAGCAAAAAGGCATTCCTGTTTATTCTACTCCGGAAATGGCGGTAGAAGTTGCAGGAGAGATGTATCAGCACAAATTGAACTGTGATAAGGCAAAACTCGAAGATATTGATGAACTTCTGGCGGTGAGGACTTTTACGATGAACAACTGCGAAGCCCGATTCAGATTACTTACGCGATACGATACACAGTTGTGGACGGAATTTGTCAACAGCTGTTCCGAACGTTCTTTGTGGCTCCGTTTTCTTTCAGCATTTGCAGCCACGCCTGATGCGGCCCAACGCTTCTGTGACATTAATGTGGAACAGGAGATTGCGGTTGCTGCGGAGGTGCTGGAAGCTGGTGAAAGAAAACTCATAGGTATAGGGCGGCTGATCAAGAACGATAAAGGAGATGAGGCCGAGTATGCAGTTATTGTAAGTGATAACTGGCAGCAGAAGGCGCTTGGCTTTATGCTCTCAATGATCTGCTTCAAACTTGCGGAGCGTCTTAACATCAAAGTTATTAACACTGAATCGCTTCGGGAGAATTTTCCTATCCTGAGGATCCTTAATCAATGCAACTTCAAGGTTAAAAACCTGGAAAGGAATATGGTTCAGATGTCTCTTGCGGTCTAGGCTTATCAATAGGTTGAGGGGAGCCCTGTTCAATCACTCCTGATTGCGTCTCTGCCAGACAGGAATCTTCCCTCAACCTCCCGGTTTTTTTCAAAAAGATGTGATTTGTAACTCGAAATTCGGAAATCGACGCCTGAACGGCGGTTCAACGTTCGAAGTTCAATGTTCTGAGTTTAACATCAAAAGCAGAGAACCCGAAATCGAAATTCACAAACCGTTGGATCGGCAATTGACGGAACTGAGGTTTGTGACTTGGGATTTGCTTCTCAAGGCGTTTGGCCTGCTTTGACCGTGGCACGAAAATAACAAAGACCGGAAACATACCGGTCTTTGTTATTGAAAGCGACTATATTTGAAACATTATCCGAGTTTCTTTCGTTCTTCAACCAGATCATTCACAACGCCGGGTTCAGCCAGTGTCGAGGTATCGCCGAAATCGCCAAAATTGGCTGCAGCTACCTGACGGAGTACTCGACGCATGATTTTCCCCGATCTGGTCTTGGGCAGGCCATCAGCCCACTGGATCTGGTCTGGAGTGGCAATAGGGCCAATCTCTTTTCTTACTGTGGCGATCAGATCCTTTTTCAACTGGTCGGTCTTGACCACGTTGTTTTTCAGAGTCACATACGCGAATATACCCTGGCCTTTTATTTTGTGCGGGAATCCTACAACGGCAGCTTCAGCAACATCCGGGTGCAGCGTGAGTGCGCTCTCAACTTCCGCTGTGCCGATCCTGTGGCCTGAGACATTGATAACGTCATCAATTCGTCCGGTGATCTTGTAATCCCCGTCTGCATCGCGTTCTGCCCCGTCTCCGGAAAAATAATATCCGGGGTATTGGACGAAGTAGTTCTCTCTATACAGGTCGGGGTTGTTCCAAATACCCCTGAACATTCCGGGCCAGCAACTCCTGATGCATAGCGCACCTGTCCCGGGTCCCTTAATCTCTTTTCCGGTTTCAACATCAAGGATCGCCGGGACTACTCCGAAAAAGGGAACCATTGCCTTCGCCGGTTTTATGTCAATTGCTCCCGGAAGAGGGAGAATCATATGGCCGCCATTCTCTGTCTGCCACCAGGTATCGACGATTGTACAGCGGCTGCCTCCGACTTTATCGTAGAACCACCACCAGGCCTCCGGATTGAGTGGTTCGCCTACAGAGCCCAGTACTCTCAATGAGGAGAGGTCGTGTTTCTTCACATTTTCGTCACCTTCGCGCGCGACAGAACGGATTACCGTGGGAGCCGTATAGAAGTTGTTTACATTGTATTTTTCTATAACTGCCCAGAAGCGATCGAAAGCAGGATAGCTCGGGACACCTTCAAAAAGAATGCTTGTATGTCCGTTACAGAGCGGTCCGTAAACGACGTAACTGTGGCCTGTCACCCAGCCTATATCTGCCGTACACCAATATACATCCTCATCCCGCACGTCGAATGCCAGCTGCTGAGTCATGGAAGCATACAGGAGATAGCCCGCCTGAGAATGGACAGCACCTTTCGGCTTGCCTGTCGATCCCGAAGTATACAGAATAAACAACGGGTCTTCCGCATCCATCTCTTCCGGCTTACAGTATGGGGCCGCTTCAGCCATCAGTTCTTCATACCAGAGATCGCGCCCTTCTTTCATTGGTACTGTTAATCCTGTACGTTTTACGACTATTTGTTTTTCGACGGAAGGACACTGTTCCAGGGCCTTGTCCGCACTTTCCTTTTGTGGTACGGCTTTCGCTCCGCGGTAACTGCCATCGCAGGTAATGAGCAGTTTTGACTCGCAATCCTTGACCCTGTCTCTCAGAGCCTCTGCCGAAAATCCTCCAAAGACTATGGCGTGCACTGCTCCGATGCGGGCACACGCAAGCATGGTGATTGCAAGCTCCGGAATCATGGGGAGGTAGATTGAGACTCTGTCCCCTTTCTTGATGCCGAGTTTCTTTAGAACATTTGCGAACTTGTTAACTTCCCGATACATGTCGAAATATGTGTAGATTTTCCAATCGTTTGGATCATTTCCCTCGAAAATGATCGCGGCCTTAGTCTTCTTTGTCTCCAGGTGTCTGTCAAGGCAGTTATAACTTACATTCATTTTGCCGCCTTCAAACCATTTCGCATGGAGGTTATCTCCGGCGAACGACCAGTCGGAAACTTTCTTCTTATCAAACATCTTGAACCATGTCAGCCTTTGTTCCGCCTGTTTTGCCCAAAAAAGATCCGGGTTTTCGATCGACTCTTTGTAAAGCTTTTCGTACTCTGCCCTGCTCTTGATGTAAGATTTTTCTCTTACTCTTTCGGGAACAGGAAACACGTTGTCATA
>CAYYLU010000152.1:0-4395 GCA_964472475.1 uncultured Syntrophus sp.
AAACACTTATTGGCTTTCCTTTATACCTCACAAGGCATAGAATTATCTTCATAACCGGGATGTCGATTCCGGATTTTTCGGTTTACTGGAGTTTGGGATTTGCGATTTGTGATTTACAGTACAGAGACGTTTGTTCCTTGCCTTCGCTTCAGCTTCAGGATTTAGGATTTAGAAACTTAGGGCTTGCAGTTCTCCGGGGGTTGATCATGAAAGAAGCCTCATTTTACCAAAAGCAATCCGATAATAGGGCCCACTGTTATTTATGCCGGCAACACTGCGCTATTGCGCCCGATCAGAGGGGTCTTTGCGGTGTTAGAGAAAATCGGGACGGGATACTTTACTCACTCGTGTATGAATACCCGTGCGCGACGCACGTGGACCCGATTGAGAAAAAACCTTTATTTCATTTTTTTCCGGGTTCTAAGGCGTTTTCCATAGCGACTGCGGGATGCAATTTCAAATGCCGCCACTGTCAGAATGCCGATGTATCACAAATCTCCAAGAAGGGCTGCGCGCTCCGCGGCCAAAGGGTATCAGCTGCTGAGGTTGTGAATTATGCACTGCAGACCGGATGCAAGAGTATATCATACACGTATACTGAGCCGACGATCTTCTATGAATACGCTTTCGATATTGCGAGACTTGCCGCCGAAAGAGGGTTGTACAATAATTTCGTAACGAATGGGTACATCGAAGATGCCCCGCTGGAGCAGATCCGTCCCTACCTTCACGGCGCAAATATCGATCTAAAAGGATTTAATGAAAAATTCTACCGTACGGTGTGCAAGGCAAAGCTTTCACGAGTGCTCGATACCATAAGACTATACAGACGCCTTAATATCTGGATAGAGTTGACCACGCTCATCATATCCGGCTACAACGACAACATTGACGAACTGAGACGTCTGGCAAAATTCATCCGGGAGGAACTGGGTCCGCAGGTTCCGTGGCATGTGAGTGCCTTCCATCCTGCGTACGAGTTGACAGATGTGCCTCCCACAAGTCCTGCCACGTTGCGGGCTGCTCGCGATATCGGTCTGGAAGAGGGACTCCGGTACGTGTACGAGGGTAATGTTACCGGCTCCCCCGGTGAAAACACGTATTGCCACATCTGCAAAAAACCAATAATTAAGCGATTTGGTTATACAATTACTGAATACAACATCAAAGACGGCTACTGCATTTTCTGCAATGCGACCATAGATGGGATGGGACTGTAAATAACCTCCTCATAAATAAAACTGTTAAGAAGCAATTGAAATCACTGAAGAAAACAGTTCTCCTGAACGTTGTGAATTATTTCATAAGTTTCGTTGACATCTTGAGAAGAAAATGTTTAAAATAGGCATCCGATTCGGGATTCATATAATGGATTTATATTACACATCAATCTAAGGAGGCCATAGATGACTTTGAAGAGAAGTATCAGCCTATTGGTTCTAATGGGTACCATCATGTGTCTCGCTCTACCGGCTTTTGCCGGCGAAGCAGACATCGTATTGCCTGATCTCGCGCAGGTAACGTTCAATTTGTTCGGCGGGCAGGTGAGCGGAGTAAGCATAATGTATTTTGGAATTGTCATCTGTTTCATCGGGTTGTTTTTTTCAATCATTCAGGCGAATCAGACGAAAAAAATGCCTGCGCATAAGTCAATGCTCGACGTGTCGGCCATTATCTGGGAAACCTGTAAATCCTATCTTGCTCAGCAGGGTAAGTTCCTTTTAGGTCTCTGGGTCTTGATCGCTATCTGTATGATCTACTATTTCATGGGATTGTCCCATGCTCCGTTCGGAAACATGGTCATTATCCTTGTCTGCTCCATACTCGGTATACTGGGCTCCTATGGTGTCGCATGGTTCGGCATGAGAATCAATACCTGGGCAAACTCCCGGACGGCCTTTGCATCCCTTCGCGGTAAACCGGTGGATGTTGTGACGATTCCCTTGACATCGGGAATGAGCGTAGGACTTCTCCTCGTCAGCGTTGAACTTTTCTTCATGATCTGTATCCTTGTTTTTCTCCCGAAAGAACTTGTCGGTCCCAGCTTCATCGGTTTTGCGATCGGTGAATCCCTCGGAGCCAGCGCTCTGAGAATCGCAGGTGGTATTTTCACGAAGATAGCGGATATCGGTTCTGACCTTATGAAGATCGTCTTCAAGCTTCCCGAGGATGACCCCAAGAATCCCGGAGTCATCGCCGACTGTACCGGTGACAATGCCGGCGACAGCGTTGGCCCCACTGCAGATGGATTTGAGACTTATGGTGTAACCGGTGTTGCCCTCGTGACATTTTTGGCTCTCGCCCTTGCCGCAAATCCGCTCATGTCAGGGACCCTCATCATCTGGATTTTTGCAATGCGTATCCTGATGATCATTACCTCTCTGGTTTCTTATTTTATCAACCGCGGAATCACAAGCTCCGTTTATGGTTCCAAGAAAAAATTCGATTTTGAACAGCCACTAACCAATCTGGTTTGGATTACTTCAATAGTCTCCATTCTGGTTACTTTCTGGGCAAGCTACATGCTCCTTGGTGACCTTGACAGCAAGTACCCGGGTCTCTGGTGGGCACTGGCCGTAATTATCTCCTGCGGAACTATTGCGGGAGCCTTGATTCCTGAATTTACGAAAGTTTTTACCAGTACGAAATCCCGTCACGTTCAGGAAGTTGTGAGTGCGGCCCGTCACGGAGGAGCATCCCTGGACATCCTCTCCGGATTTGTGGCTGGTAATTTCTCGGCGTTCTGGGAAGGTCTCACGATCCTTGTACTTATGTTTATCTCCTATCTGGTATCACAGCATGCATCGATCATCGCTGTAATGCCGCCTCAGTTTGCCTTTGCAGCTCCCGTGTTTGCTTTTGGCCTTGTGGCCTTCGGTTTCCTTGGCATGGGCCCGGTAACGATCGCCGTTGACAGCTACGGTCCTGTTTCCGATAACGCCCAGTCAGTCTATGAGCTCTCCCGAATCGAAGCTGTTCCCAACATAAAGGCGGAGATCAAGGGACAGTTCGGTTTCGAGCCCAACTTCGATGTTGCGAAAGATTATCTTGAAGAAGCGGACGGTGCAGGCAACACGTTTAAAGCTACCGCGAAGCCGGTGCTCATCGGTACTGCTGTCGTCGGAGCCACCACGATGGTGTTCGGTATTATTATTCTCCTGGAGAACATGTTCGGTGATGTCGTCAAACACCTCAGTCTGGTTCAGCCGACAATCATTCTCGGTCTCCTGATGGGTGGCGCAGTAATCTACTGGTTCACCGGCGCTGCTACTCAGGCAGTTACAACGGGTGCGTACAGAGCCGTTGTGTTTATTAAAAAGAATATCAACCTCGATAAAGCGGAAGCATCGATTGATGACAGCAAGGAAGTTGTGAAGATCTGTACGCAGTACGCGCAGAAAGGTATGCTGAACATCTTTATCGTCGTTTTCTTCATGGCGCTGGCACTCTCGTTCTTCAACCCATACTTCTTCATCGGCTACCTTGTTGCAATCGCCTTCTTCGGCCTCTATCAGGCAATCTTTATGGCTAATGCAGGCGGTGCATGGGACAATGCCAAGAAGATCGTTGAAGTTGATCTGAAAGAAAAGGGAACCGCTCTCCACGAAGCGGCTGTTGTCGGCGACACTGTCGGAGATCCGTTCAAGGACACATCTTCGGTTTCCATGAACCCTGTTATTAAGTTCACGACCCTCTTCGGCCTCCTTGCGACTGAGATTGCCGTGACTATTCAGTCGCAGATGACGAAGTCTATCATCGGTGGTATCTTTTTTGTCATCGCCTTGATCTTTGTATATCGTTCATTCTACGGAATGAGAATCGGCGACGAAAAACTCGAGTAGTTATTTCCTGTAATGATTAAAAAAGGCGCTCCTACTATAGAGCGCCTTTTTTAATTAGCAAAGTGTCGGGCCATCTACATTGCAGGTGCTTGTGCAAATCACAGATTCCAAAATCCAAATAAAAACAAAATCAAAAAAAACGTTACCAAGGGATACCTGGAATGATTGTCTCGGTATACGAAATACACCCGTAACCAGAACTGCGCCTTCTTATAAACGTGAAGTCTCAGTTTGATATTTTGAACATTGGGATTTATTTGTGATTTGGATCTTGAGATTTAAGATTTCGAGAAGTCACTTTTACTCGACGGATTTGCGCTTAGTATTGAGCGGTACACGCCCTTTGGGCGATCTCTCAGGAGAGTAACTTGGTATACCGTACAGATCAATCGATTCCGTCATACCTGCGGAGGCAGGTATCCAGTGATTTCCTTTTTTCTGGACGCCGGATCAAGTCCGGCGTGACAAAGCAGTGAATCGGTTTCTATGGGCTTAAAAGGTAAGTTACTCAGAAGAGCTTCGGATTTAGAATTTGTTTCTCATTAAGAGGGCT
>CAYYLU010000153.1:0-4264 GCA_964472475.1 uncultured Syntrophus sp.
TTATCGAACGCGTGAAGGCGATCAAAGGCGTAGCAGGGATACATATTATGGCAATTGAGTGGGAATCGATAGTACCTGAGATTGTGACGCGGGCCGGGCTACATCCGCGTCCCTAAATGTTTTTCTTGCCAACGTTCGGGAAGCAAGCACGTTCATCAAGAAAAACATTTCCAGCAATTGTGGCCTGGATCTTTCCGCGGCATACTTTGTCAATCTGCAGGTCGCGAGTCTTCAACGTATAGTTCAGTACGTCTGTGACTCCCGGCCCTTGTTTTCCTCGTTATCCATCGAAAATCTCATCGGCCCCGGAAAAGCTCCTCTCCGCATTGTACATTTATGTCCGCAAGAGTCCGCTTGCGCTGCATAACCGGGTAGCCACAGAGGAATAATGACCTTCAGACGCTTTGAGCAGGGAAGGGTTGCGGCACGCCATATTCCTGAGAGAGCCAAAAGAATACCCTCGGCTCTATAGATTGCTTTTCTGCTCCTCTTCTTCTGTCTTGGTCCTGCCGACCGTTTAAATGTTGTTAAGAGCCGCATATCATGTCTTCTATGACAATGACAGGTAGTACAGAACTCGTCAAGTATACTGATTTTATCATGACGGGAGGCCTTCTTATGCCTGAGAAAAACCATCTTCTGATATTCTTTCTTTGATCGTGGACTCATTGGCTGGCCCTCCTCAAAAGCTATCGTATTCGGTAACATCATTTATGAGTCAACGATCTTTCCCTAACCAACTGTTGGGTAACACCTTTTGTGAGGCAATTCGTGACTACATTGTTATTGATGTCAGCGATATGATAAAATGAGCTGTTGTTTCAGCGATCAGTTGAATTTTTGCGCGTGAGGAACCCTTGTGAAAATTCTTATTCTTTTTGCCCATCCGCGCTTTGAAAAATCACGAATAAACCGCGCTTTGCTGAAGAACATTGCAACCCTGCCCCGGATTACTGTCCATGACCTGTACGAAGAATACCCTGATTTCAATATCGATGTAGATCGTGAAAAAGCCCTGCTGCTGGATCACGATATCCTGGTCTGGCAGCATCCATTCTACGTGTACGGAGCTCCGGCAATCCTGAAACAATGGGTCGATATGGTTCTGGAATACGGATGGGCCCACGGTAAGAACGGTGACAAACTCAAGGGTAAGATCATTTTCAATACCCTGACAGCAGGAGGAACGAAGGACACATATGCTGAGGGCAGTCAAAACGGTTGTACTATACGGCAATTCTTAATACCTTTCGAGCAAACCGCACGACTCTGCAAGATGACTTATATCCCGCCTTTTGTTGTGCATGGCACATATCTGCTGATGGAGAAGGATATAGAGCATTACCGGCAACTCTACCATAAACTATTGAACAGACTGGCGCTGGGAGACTACAACGTCGATACACTGCTGCAATGTGAGTATCTCAACGACTGGTTGGCTCTGGACGACGGCAGGAACATTTCGTGAACGAAGGCTTTCTCCATGATGCATTGATATATCTCGCTACAGCGACAATCTTTGTTCCAATTGCAAAGGTCCTGGGATTGGGCTCTGTTCTTGGCTACCTGTTTGGCGGCATCATTATCGGACCTTATCTTCTTGGTTTTGTGGGCGAGGAAGGCAAAGATATCATGCACTTTGCCGAATTTGGTGTGGTAATGATGCTCTTCCTCATCGGTCTGGAGATCGAGCCGGGATCTTTCTGGCGCATGCGGAAACTCATTGTCGGGACAGGACTCCTGCAACTGGGCGGTACAACAGTTCTGTGCTTCGCCGGACTTGTGGCTGCAGGTTTTTCATGGCAGGCCTCGGTGGCCTGTGGACTCGCGTTTTCCATGTCTTCGACGGCAATTGTCATGCAAACACTCAACGAAAAGAACCTCATCAAAACAGAATCGGGCCGAAGCTCCTTTTCGGTTCTCCTTTTTCAGGATATTTCTGTCATTCCAATTCTGGCACTTTTACCATTGCTTGCCACATGGTCAGTTCAGACACAATCGAACGGTTTTCTGGAAGGATTGCCCGGGTGGGCGCAAACATTGGTACTGCTCGGATCTGTCGGAGCAGTAATTCTGGGGGGCCGGTTCATCATCGTACCGCTTCTGCGATTTATCGCGCGCGTCCGTCTGAGGGAGCTCTTTACAGCCGCCGCACTTCTCATAGTCATCGCAACAGCCGATCTGATGACGGTTGTGGGTCTGAGTCCGGCGCTGGGAACTTTTCTTGCCGGGGTAGTTCTTGCAAACTCACAATTTCGTCACGAACTGGAGAGCGATATTGAGCCTTTTAAAGGCATGCTGCTCGGACTGTTCTTTATTGCTGTAGGCGCCTCCGTCAACTTTAGACTGATCCTGGAGAACCCTTTCGTGATAGCCGCACTCGTCGCAGGCATCATTGTTATCAAAGCTTTCGTACTTCACGTAACCGGGAGAGCAGCCGGACTGAGTTTTGACCAAAATATAATCTTTACGCTGGCCCTCTCGCAGGTCGGTGAGTTCGCCTTTGTGCTCTTTGCGTTCATTGCGCAACTCGGCCTGCTATCCCGCTACTGGGTCGATATGATGATGGGCGCAACCGCAATAACCATGACTGTAACACCCCTTCTGCTACTGATCAGCGAGAGGTTTATTCTTCCATATTTTGGCACGAGAGAAGCTGTTGAAGAACGGGAGCCTGACGAAATAAGAGAAGAACATCCTGTCATTATTACCGGCTTTGGTCACTTTGGAAGCACCATTGGACGATTTCTGCATACCAGCGGAATTAACGCTACTATTCTGGACAATGATTCAGATCGTGTTGATCTCTTGAGAAAGATGGGATTTAACGTCTTTTATGGTGACGCCACTAGAATCGATATTCTAAAAGCAGCGGGGGCTGAGAAAGCCACGGTGCTCATTGCCGCTATCGATTCTCCGGAAATCAATATGGATCTGGTAAAAAAAACAAAAGCGGCGTTCCCCCACTTGACCATAATGGTCAGAGCAAAAAACCGGTTAGACGCGTACGAGCTCCTGGACGAGGGCATAGCAAACGTTTACCGGGAATCACTTGAGACATCGGTGCGAATTGGAGTTGATGTCCTTGTCAAACTTGGCTTCCGGAAATACAGTGCCACAAGGGCAGGACAGAACTTTATCAAGTATGATGAGGCGGCGCTGCCGCTTTTGGCCGCTCATCGTCATAACCAGGAGACATACATTTTTAGCACACGCGAGCAGATTTCAATACAGGAAGAGTTGTTAACCAATGACCGGGAGGTCAATCCCGCGATTAACGATCACGCATGGGACAGAGAAGAGAAGAGCGTGGAATGAGTCCGGGCGCCTTGCCTGGTTCCTTTATTTGTTGCATCTGTGTCAACAAAAGCCTGTATGGCTTAAAGATGTTTGTATCTGGCGTCTTAGACGATCGTTCTTCAAGTATTAAATACAGTATTTTGTTCTATTCGCATGAAGAACCAATATCCTGTTCTACGCAACTTCATTGTTGAAACCTTTCTATGGAGGTGTTGAATTGAAAAGTCAATTAGCCGATGTACTGAAAATAAAAATGCAACCAGTGGCCGTTCTTCTGACTGATGAGAAACCACCTGACGGCATCCACTTCAAAGAAGGGGCAATGTTTGGGTGTGTAGCATCCTTGCTTGTTGCTGTAAGCAAGAAAGGTCGCACGGCATATTTTGACCGGAAGACATTCGGGTGTCCCGGAGGTGGAACAGGTCTAGGTTTTGGAAACAGGTATACGGGTTTCCCTATTCAATGTCTTCTATCGACCGGGGACAAGGAGTGGGCCGCAAAAATGGGTGTGGCAGGCTCTGAGATGGCGGAAGGAGAGCGCTTCTTCCAGAATCCTGAAACAGCCGCACGATGGGTAGATTCGTTGCCGTTCAGAGATGTTCCTTCCGAGTACGTCGTGCTTAAACCCCTGGAGCAGCTGACAGATCAGGAACAACCTGCGGTGGTGGTGTTCTTTGTGAATGCGGATCAGCTATCGGCTTTGGTAGTACTGGCGGATTATGATCGGGGTACAAATCAGAGCGTGTCCGTACCTTTCGGTGGAGCATGCCAATCCATACTGTTCGGGTATGCAGAAGCAGAGAAGGATAATCCGAGAGGAATAATTGGTTTCTTCGACATTGCCCAGCGCAACTTACTCGATCGTGAGACTCTGACATTTACCCTTCCCTATAAAATGCTGCAGGACATGGAGACAAATATTAAAGGCAGCTTCCTGGAAATGCCGGCATGGCAGAAGCTCAGG
>CAYYLU010000154.1:0-4258 GCA_964472475.1 uncultured Syntrophus sp.
TCTCCCCGTTTCTCCCCTTCTCCGTTTCGTCTGTTGAAACTCCGAACGCCTTTTCAAAATTGCATTTGCCTCAAGCCCACATGTTGAAGAAGTTGAAGAACTGGTAAGGGTATCTCTGTGTGTATGATTCAAGAGCTTTCGCGTACTCGTCTACATATGGCAGAAAATCGGTCGCAGAGTTCCCAAGGTGCGCAGGAACTCTTATGATCTTTTCCAGGGACATTTCGTATGTGCCCGATCCATTGCTGCAGGAAAAAAGCACAGCTATCGGAGCCCCTGTCGCAGAAGCCAGCTTAAAAGCACTGAAAGGAAACTTAACTTTGGATCCCAAAAATTCAACAGCAGCGGTCTTCCTGTCACTTCCGAATATTCTATCACCCATAATGGAAACAACTTCGCCTTTTCTGAGGACTTCCATCATTTCGAGTACCCCGCCCATATAACCCGTGGGATCGATGATTCTGAAGGGGATATTAGCACCCGTATGCTCAAAATAGTGGCGGTCAACGTCACCCTCTTCCCGGTGGACAAGCAAACTAACAGGGCAATTGAGACAATACAATTCCGCCATGGCTGCCTGCCAACAGCCTACGTGCGCGGTGAGCATTATTACGCCCTTTCCTTCACTAACTAACCGTTTCAGTTCAGGTAGTCCCTTTGATGTCGTTCTGATTGTGTCGGGACCTCTTATGCCAACGGCCGCTCTGTCTATCAATGCCCTCCCGAGATTCACGTGAATTCGATGACAATGTATCAACGCGGCAATACCGCTGTTCCTCTTAAATCTTCTTCTCCGGTAATACTCTGACTTTTTTCTGACATCCTGCCTGAAAAGAGTGTAATATAGCGAGACAAAATGGAGGACTACGTAAGACATGCGCCTTCCTGTGTATCGGATGAGCAGGTAGAATATGTTGTGCTGTGCGTTTGATCCTACACTGCGGCTGGTCCATCGCGTCTGATCCCCGGATTTTGTGTTAGACACTCTTCACCGACCTTTCTCTCTTCAGAAAAAAGGTTATGACATATATGATCCCTCCCATGATGCCTCCAAGTACCGGACCCAGAATCAGTGCACCGATGATCCACTCGAGAATCCTTTCGAGCCCCTGATACCCGAGAGTTCTCAAGGAAATCTCTGTAAGAAATCTGCCATGCCGGATGAAATAGCCGACTTCAATGCAAAGTGCAGGCACAATCGGAGGATTGCATAACTGGCTTGTACCAAGGGCCGCGTATCTGTTCAACCGGAAGAAATTGGCTGTCATGAGAATCACCACTGACTGGCAGGCTATAAGGGGCAGAGTGCCGAGAAATATGCCAAGCCCACCCGAAGCAGCAAGCTGTTCGGGCGAAACGTTCTTACGGAGAAGCGTTCTGAGGGATTTCAATGGATGCAGTATCGTTATTTCATCGCCCTCACTTTTTATCGCAACAAACGGTTTGTGGGGAAACGGGAGAATAGCCCTTAACGTCAGGCGGGTGTTTAGAATGGTCAAACCTAAATTATCCATAAAAGGATCAAAGTGCGATATACGTTTGTCGCGTTCGGGATAATGTACTGAAATATCGATTTCCTTGAATTCTACAAGCGCCCACGCTGCCTTCACGAGCACCTCGATTTCAAAAGTATACCCCTTTTCACGGAGCTTCAGCCATTCGAGCACCGCAATTGGATATGCCCGAAAACCGCTTTGCGTATCCTGAAGCAAATGTCCCGTTTCGACCCTGAGCCAGAAATTTGAAAAACCCCTGCCGAATCTGGATGCGAAAGGAACCGACCGTTTATCGAACCGCCTTTTCCCCAGCACTATCGCCATGGGGTGCTGTGTAATCACAGGAATAAAAGCTGTGATATCCGCAGGATCGTGCTGGCCGTCTGCATCAATGGTAATTATGTGAGACATACCGAGCCTTTTCGCTTCCCGGGCCGCCGTCAGTATTGCCGCACCTTTTCCCAAATTAGATTCGTGACGGATCACCGAGACAGACAAATCTTTGATGATTTCTGCCACTGCATCACTGCTCCCGTCATCGACGACAAGCACATCATTGCAAACCTTAAGCGTTCCGGTGACCACGCTCCGCAGCGTCGCCGGGTGATTGTAAACGGGAATAACAACAAGAGGTCTTACAGCCCCTGCCTCACTATTCTTCCTCGTCGCCCCTGAGGGGTGCGTGCTAATCATGCGGTTATGTATCTTTTCCGACGGGCTGAAGATTAACAGCCTGACTGCTATTCATTGCTGCATTGCCGATTCTCTTATCGGTCAATGCGAAACGGAGAAAACCACCCACATTTTTGATAAACCTTTTCCAACTATCCGGGGATCTCCAGATCATGGTAATGTAGCTGAGCAGCATCCGTGGCCGGATGAGATGCCTCACGTAAAATTTCACATACAGTTTGTCCAGGAGCGCCCTGGTCATTCCGCGCGGGACAAACAAAAAATGCATGCAATCCATTTGCTCCCAGTCTTCGTTGAATGCGCCGAGTTCATGGGCATTTTCATACAGCGGTGTTCCGGGAAACGGCGTGAATTTAGAAACATTCATATCATCTACGGGAAGTGAGAAAACATAGTCCATACTCTTGCGGATGCTTACTTCGGTCTCACCCGGCAAACCCATCATGAGCAAACCTTTTACCCGGATACCGGTCTTGTGTATCATAATGATCGTATCTGCAAGCATGCTCAGATTCGCATTTTTCCGGTGCTGCGCCAGCAATGCTTCGTCTCCTGTTTCGATACCGAGACTTATCATCCAGCATCCCGAACGCTTCATCATCCGGGCAAGATCAGTGTCAATATGCTCGGCGCGGACAGCGCAGTTGAATGTCATGTGGAGTGGTTTGTCCATCATCAGACGACAAAACGCTTCCACTCTTTTCCTGTTGAACGTAAACTGATCATCGTAGAAATTGATGTGTCGAATATGAAATCGTTCATGAAGGTATTTCAGATGCTCGTACAAATATTCGGCAGAATTGTACCTGAATGTATTCCTGAACACGGAGCGGTCACAATAACTGCACGAATAGGGACACCCGCGGCTCGATATACAGCTTGAGTTCGGGACCCGCGGATAATTGAAGATGGGTAACTGGTAGGCATCGGGATAACCGTCGAGTTTTTCGTAAGCAGGAAAGGGCAGCGTATCCAGTTCAATCATTTTTGAACGATAACCGTTAAATACTGCCCGGTTCGTCTCATCACGAAAAATCAAACCTTCGATAGTATTCGTCCGTGACCCGTCAGCATCACATTGAATCAACTGCTTTAATGTCTCCTCACCTTCACCCACGACCACGAAATCGATTACAGGGAAGCCGGTCACAATCCTCTCTTTCAATGCCGATACGTGTGCCCCTCCCATGACTGTCTTAATGCCAGGCAGTATATTTTTCGCAATGTTCGCTATTCGAACTCCATCAAGAAAGCTTGAAGTGGTACAGCTGAAACCAATAAACGACGGTCTCTTCTCAGCCAGATAATCAACGATTAATTTGTCGGAAGGCCTTGCGTAACAATCTATAATGTCCGCATGAATACCGTCTCTTTCCAGATAAGCAGCAATACTCGCGAGTCCAAGCGGAGGCATGATGTTAGCTATCCGCGACACATCCTTACCGGCGTGCTCTGCCTTATACCCAAGCGGATGCACAAGAAGTATTCTATTCGGTGTCAGCAATTCTCAGTCCGTAATTTTTTATGGATGCCAATGCTGACTTTAAGCCATTGATAGAATGAGGATTTCGCGGAGGTTGCCGACGCAGGCGCACTAATGGTACGTCGAGGAGCGCAACGACGAGAAAGCCTTATTATAGCATGGCTAAAAATCAGCACTAGTCGAAGCCTATCAGGCGGTCCCACAGCAATCCGTAGTACCCATGGCTGTTCATAATCCTGGCCATCTCCAAACCTTGAGAGGGAGGAAAAATACGATCTCTGCGTCCGGCAAATCCCTGTTTAATCATTTCATCCATGGCTTCGGACTCAATATGCGGTGAAAAATAATAGAATGGTTTCAGGAGAGAGTGGTTCTCTGTAAGAAGTCCCTCTTCAACTGCGCGCGTTTCTATCGAAGTGCCGGGGAACACACGGATTCCCGAAAATGCAAATACTATACAGTTCTTCAAACGGTCCAGGTTCAAAATTCCTTTTTTGACGGTCAGTTCGGTCTCTTCAGGCCCACCGAATATAACGTAGTGGGCGCACGGTATTTCCGCTTTGACGCAGCAACTGTTGAATTCGTA
>CAYYLU010000155.1:0-4256 GCA_964472475.1 uncultured Syntrophus sp.
TCCCTCTATCTTCCCGTTACTCGCTGCTCTTATTCACTATTGATATAAATACATCCTCCAGCGATGGTGTTATTTCCCGCTCTCCCTTTATTTCAAAATTTCTCGATTGCAGTTGCTCTCTGACTTTCTTTGCGACATCACGGTTCTGAATTGTCACGTGAAGTCTGTCGCCGTATGCATTGACTGAAACAACACCATTAACAGACTTCAGAAACTCACCGGCGGTTCGTGCTTGCGAGGTTGATATTTCAATCATGGGCAGGAGCAGAGATTCTTTGATGCTCAAAGGATCGTCGATGACCAGGACCCTGCCTTTATCCATGAGGGCAATTCTTGTACAGCGCTCTGCCTCATCCAGATAGGCGGTTGAGATAAAGATCGTAACACGTTCCTTTAGAAGATCATACAGGATCCGCCAGAAATCTCTTCTGGAAACCGGATCGACTCCACCCGTGGGTTCATCCAGGAACAGTACCTCCGGTGTATGTACAAGTGCGCATGATAGTCCAAGTTTCTGTTTCATGCCTCCCGACAAATTGCCGGCCAGTCTTGTTTTGAACGGTGTGAGGTTGCTGAAGCCCAGCAGTCTTTCATACCTTTCCTGTCTTTCAATCCGGGGAACAGCATAGAGATCTGCGTAAAACTCGATGTTCTCCATCACCGTGAGGTCCTCATACAGGCCGAAGCGCTGGGACATATAACCGATTCTCTCTTTTATCCGTTCTTCGCCGCCTTTGATTGGGTACCCAGCGACCCACGCATTTCCGGAAGTGGGCAGCAATATGCCGGAAAGGAGCCTCATCACGGTCGTCTTGCCGGCACCGTCCGGACCTACAAGCCCGAATAATTCGCCCCTTCTGATCTCAAGGTTTAGGTCATTTACGGCGACAGTCTCTCCAAAGGCTCTGCGCAGGTTCTCGGTCTTTATGACAATTTCGTTGTCCATCGAAATTAGCAGCTGATCACAAATTAAGTGCGAGCTTAACATCAGCCGGCATGCCCGGTTTCAGTTCGCCATTTTCATTTCTGATTCTGATCTTCACGGCGAAGACAAGTTTCACGCGTTCCTCCGGGGTCTGCACTGTTTTGGGGGTAAACTCCGCTTCCGACGATATGAACGACACTGTACCCTCATATGTCTTGCCCTTGTAACTGTCGACCAATATCTGGGCCTTTTGCCCCAGCTTCACCCTGCCGATCACGTCTTCTTTGACATAAACCTTGATCCATGGGTTGCTAAGCATACCGATGGTGAAAACCGGCGTGCCCTGATTTACCGTTTCACCTATTTCAGCATTCTTTCGGAGCACGACTCCGTTCATAGGCGCGTATATTACAGTGTCGTTGAATCTGGTTTCCGCAGCCGCGAGAACTGCTCTGACCTGATCCAGTCTGCGTTCAGCTATGCGGATGTCGTCTTTTCGCGGTCCTTCCATGACGAGACTCAGCGTCTCGGCTGCACTTTTCTGTGCAGCCCTGAGAACATCATACCCGCTTCTGGCGGTGTCATACTGAGCCTTCGATATTGCGCCGTTTTTGTAAAGCTTGTCTGCTCTCTGGTAGTCTTCTTCCGCCCGCTTCAGTTCCGCTTCCCGCGCTGAGAGATTTGCCCTTGTTTGTTCTACTTCCTGTCTCCTCGAGCCCTCTCTAAGTCCCTGAAGACGCGCGGATGCCTCCTGTACAGCGGCCCTATTCTGTGCAACAACAGACGACAGTTCCGTACCATCTATTCTCGCAAGTATGTCTCCCTGTTTTACGCTGGAGCCTTCATCGACCAGCATCTCACTGATTCTTCCGGGTAGTTTAAAACCAATGTTTGATTCGGTCACCTCTACATTACCGGAGAGAAACAGAGAATTATCATCACCTTTGTTTCTGCTTCCGATAAAGTATCCAGTGCCGGCAAGAAAGATTATGATGATAATTATTACGATGACTTTCTTCTTCATTTTCCTGCCTCCGGCTCGTATTCATCTTCACCGATCGTTCTTTTCAAATATGCCAACGCAAGCTCTTTGTCGAAGAGCGCCTGATAGTAATCTGTCTCAGCGCGTAGCATGACTGTATGCGCATCAATGACATCCGTATTCGTTCCTGAGCCGGAGTCATACTTCAGGGTTTCCACCCTCAAGCTCTCGCGCGCGCTGTCAATCGCTTTCTCAGTGACCTCGATTCTTTCGATAGCGTTCTGTATCTTAAGATGGGCGCTTCTGACATCCTTCGTTATGGCGATTTTCAGGGACCTCTCTTCTTCTTTGATTTTTTCGAGACCAGCTTTCTCTTTGTTGACTTCCGCCCGGATCAGCCCTCCCTCAAAAAGTGGCATAGTAAACCTCACGCCGTAACTCCAGTTTTCTTTAAAGGAAGTCTCACTGCCGGCCCTGGCTGCGTATTCACCGGCAGCTGAAATCTCAGGCAACCATTTACCCTTTGCAATCTTTATGCGTTCTTCGTATACAAGCTTTCTCCTGTTAACGGCTATAAGATCCGGCCTCTGACTCAATGCTTTGTTCAGACTCTCCTCCAACGAAGGGTAATTCTTGTAGGTTGGTTCCTGCATGACGATTCTCACCTGTACATCCATTGCGTCTATTCCCATCAATGCCTTTAATGACTCATACGCACTCGCGAGATTGTTTTTCACGATGATCCTGTTTTCTTCAGCACGCGCAAGCTCAACATCAGTCTTCAGCAGATCCAGTTTGGGCACACTGCCCGCCTCAAATAGCAATTCTGCATTCTTCCGGTGAGACTCAAGCTGCCGGACTGACTGCCCCGCCGCGGCAAGAAGTCTTTCAAGCTGACTGATCTTGTAATATATACCGGTCAGGTTGTATATGAGGTCCTGTCTTGTTAGTCTGTAGTTGTCCTCGGCTATCGCCTTTCTCATCTCGGCAACCGTGACCGATCTGTAAAGTCGACCACCACGGAAAAGGGGTAATCTGAAGGAAACACCGGAGTCCCATATTGTTCTGCGGACTACAGGAAACTCAGTTGTGGCACTGATAGGGGGCGACACGACAAGCGGTGTGAGGGGAGTGTCGTAGCGGTATCGCGTCACGCCCCCGCCGAGGTCTATCCTCGGGAAACGGTTTGCCTGCGCCGAGTCTATTTCGTACTGCTCGACCTCAATATCCCTGCCGGCGTTCCTTACACCCGGATTATGCTGTATTGCATACGATATGATTGCACCAAGATTGAAATCCTGTGGTTCGGTAAGTCCGGGCATGGATCTATTGCCGTCTTTCTGCACCAGGCCAATATCCTGTCCGGTTACCCGGTTCGGCAATAGAAAAGCAATGAGCAAAAGAAGCCAACCCACGTCACGTAACAGGTTCTTTCTGAGATTTCCAGAGTGATTCATGCGGTTTCTCCTTTCATGTGACGTGCAAAATCCCTGATCCCGCTGAGAGAGAACTTCGTTATATGATCGGCAATCAACTCCGTATCTTTGAAATCCTGCCCGGGGAAAAGCCTCGTGATCATCGGCTGCGCGTAAAAAAGGAAGAGCGCCTGGCTGACGACGCTCATACAGCACATCCGGATCATACTTTCTGATGCCGCCTTTCCCAGGAGGTCCCGAACGATCGAAGACAGAATTGTGAAGATCGGCCTTACGGCCTGTTCTGCTACATAATTGAGTCCCTCTGTCGGCCTGAGGAGTTCATGAGCGATCAGCTTTCTCACCCAGGGAAATTCACCCTCATGGCATTCCCTGACCCTGCCAATGTACCATGCCACAAACAATCTGAAACGCTCCTCGGCTGACACAGCTCTGCCAAGACCTTCATCAAACTGGCGTTCGCTGAAAGCCATGTCCTTTCCATACTTTAGGACAGCCAGGTACAGCTTTTTCTTGTCACCGAAATGGTAATTAACGGCAGCAATATTGACATCTGCCCGTTTGCATATTTCCCGGACAGTGGTTTGCTGGAATCCAACATCAGCAAAAATATTGCCTGCCGTTTCAATGATACGCTGTTTGGTCGAAATATTTGCCGATTGTTTTCTCATCGTTCGTGTTAGACGCAGACTATTTATACAAATGTTTCAATCATGAGTTTAAAACACTCGTTTGGATAAGTCAAGCATTTATCCCAATCTGTCATTACACGTGCTCCATGTCGAGACTTCCTCCGCAAACACGCTCCTTTCGCTCCTGCGGCTCCAGTCGCTCCCACTCAGCTTCCATTACCGGGACTTGCGTCGTCCCCTCCACGGGCATAAGCCCGACGGAGCCACCCCTTCTCGCCGCT
>CAYYLU010000156.1:0-2155 GCA_964472475.1 uncultured Syntrophus sp.
CTAGTCAGATGCTCGAGTTGTTTTTGCGATCCTCACAGGTTTCAAGATGTGTATCACTTGCTCGATCATCCCCGCAAAACGGATATTCTCAAAGAACAAAGTGAAAATCAATTACATAGGCCTTAGATATGAATGACACCGTCCATCGAAGGTTCGTAGTTTTCGACATTAGTGTCGGACATTTTCTCAAAAAACGACAAATGATACTGGTTGTGCTCAATTTGACAGATGGCTTCCTTAATGAGTATGTTTGTTTTTAGCACGTGTTCCCGGCATGCATATTGCTTAAGAAGCTGTAGAGACAGACGGTGGACGGTGAGCTCACGCAAAGGAGAAAAACGATGAAGAGATGTGTGGAATTGATGATCTGTTTATGTATTGCAATGCTGGCGATGGTTCATTCCGCTTCAGCTGCAAATACACCGGCTATCACGGTAGGTCGGGTCTATTATGTTGAAGGGGATCTGCTCCGTTATGTGCCTGAGGAGAATGACTGGGTAGCTGTGATCAAGGATACACCTTTCATTGAAGGTGACACGCTTTATGCAGGTAATAGGAGTAGGGCCGAACTTATTATCCCCAACGGAACCTGGGTGCGGGTTGGAGACGATACACAGATCCAGCTTATCGCCCTCGACAGGAATCTTGCCAAAATGGATATAGCTTTCGGGGTTGCGAGATTCTCCAACAAAAGCTCCAATACAGTTGTCAAAGCCACGAGTCCCTTCGGATATGTTTTGGCTTCTCCGGGGACTGTAGTTGATTTCTACGTGGGTGAAAATTCGACAGAAGTCGTTGCGGTAAAAGGCAGGGTCAGCTTTATCCACGCTGCGACGAACACCAGATATGAGGTCTCTGCCGGGTACTCCTCAGTTCTTGCCGACCAACACCGGGTGTCATTAGGAGATGGAGACCTCGATCCCTATTGGGACCGGTGGAACAGGGACCGCGAAACCTTCTGGGCGGCAAAGACCGGAGTGAGAGGCCGGTCCATCGAATATCTTCCGCACCCCCTCCAGTATGAATCATATATTTTTGAAGAGAATGGCAGATGGGAGAGTGTTCCGTATGAGGGTAGAAATCGCTGGTTCTGGCGGCCTACCACTGTGGCCGTTGGATGGTCGCCCTTCACTGCGGGTCGTTGGACCTATTGGAACCGGGACCACACATGGATTCCGGAGGAGCCTTTCGGTTATGTCACGCACCATTATGGTAATTGGGTTTACGTCCGGAACAACTGGTACTGGGCCCCGCCCGTAGTGAGTGTGCGCACCGGTCTTTCTCTCCTCGATATAGCATTCTTCTGGTATCCTGGCAGGGTTTCATGGATTCACAGCGGATCGAATGTGGGTTGGGTACCTCTGTCTCCCCGCGAGACCTACTACAGTAACCGTCACTGGGGAGGTCCCCGTAACGTCGTGATTACCAACGCCAATCTCGGGCGGATCAATGTCAGCACCAGGAATTATGCCTACGCAAACCGTGCCATCATAGTCCCTCAGAGCGATTTTTATCGTGTGAATAATTACAGGAGTGTACGTGTGGCCAATGTAAACCCCACCATCATCATCAACAACTTTCTTGCCGCGCCCGTCGTCAATAACAGGGTGGTCAACAATTACGAGAGCGACAGACATCGGTACAACTATACGAATGTCGCGGTAAATGAGAAACCTCATAGCGCAGTGATCAACCGGATCCAGAATAATAGGACAATCATTCAAAGGGATAAGAAAGAGACTGCTGCGGTAATACAGCAGCAGGTAAGTCGTACAAGGGAAGGGAGGGTTAGCCGCGAGGCCCGGGTTGAACCTCCGAAAGGCACGAGCTTCATTGTGCCTGCCAATCAAGTGAACCGTCCCAGATCGGAAATACCACTTCAGCAGAAAGAGATTAAGAACACAGGAAGGGGAGTACCCCCCGTCCAGCCTGCCCAGCCTCAGCAAACAGCTCCGGCGAAACCGGCCCAACCCGCCGTGAAGCCGGCCGAAAAGGATGATACCCCTACAAAGTCTGATCGGGTAGTACCGGCGAAACCCGAAGAACTTAACCGACGCGGTCAAAGTGGTGCACCTCAGCGTGTGGAACCGGCGAAACCAGCCCAGCCTGCGCAGCCAACAGTGCCTCAGCGTGTGGAACCGTCAAGACCCGTCCA
>CAYYLU010000156.1:2255-4105 GCA_964472475.1 uncultured Syntrophus sp.
AAACCGGCCCAACCCGCCGTGAAGCCGGCCGAAAAGGATGATACCCCTACAAAATCTGATCGGGTAGTACCGGCGAAACCCGAAGAACGGGAGAAATTTCAGGAAAGGACCTGGCCGCAGGAAATATCACGATGATTCATCACGAAGTAAGACGCGTGGGGAGGCCTATACATGCAATTGGACAAAATAGGCCTCCCGCTTATCCGCGTGTTATACTGCTTTTCTATCCATAATGCGCTGTTTTTCGTGTATGCCCCATACTCACTTTGTGCACTAAATGCCGGTTCTCATACATTGTGGAATGCAACCCCTGAGCTTTGCGCCTGGTTCGCCGTGTTATCTTTATTGTATTGCCCCCCGCAAGCCTTTTCGCGGTTTTCAGATCTTCTTCTTAGCATTACCCGGTCACCAGGGCATTGCTATGTAAAGTAATACGCGACGGTATCGGTCTCGCACTGAATCCACGAGGCTATTGAAGTAAATGCCACGGTAGTTTAATGTAATAGCCTGCGAATGATCGTAACCAGAAGGATGAACGAATGTTTGATTCAATTGTAGGCTTCATGTCAAAAGATCTGGCTATAGACCTGGGTACTGCCAATACCCTCGTATACGTAAAAGGTAGAGGCATTGTTTCTAATGAACCATCTGTAGTGGCAATTCACCGGGATATTAAAGGGACAAAAAAGATACTCGCTGTTGGTAATGAAGCAAAAAAGATGCTCGGAAAAACACCCGGTAATATCGTCGCAGTACGGCCCATGCAAGACGGTGTTATAGCGGATTTTGAAGTCACCGAGGCAATGCTTAAGTATTTCATCAAGAAAATTCACAACAAAAGGTCGTATGCCCGTCCACGGATCGTCATTTCCATCCCGTCAGGCATTACCGGCGTTGAAAAAAGAGCAGTAAAAGAATCTGCGGAATCAGCTGGTGCCAGAGAAGTATATCTCATTGAACAACCTATGGCAGCTGCAATAGGAGTTGGACTTCCCATCACGGAAGCCTCCGGCAACATGATCGTCGATATCGGCGGGGGCACAACGCAAGTAGCGGTTATTAGCCTTGCAGGTATCGTATACACCAACTCCGTGAGAATTGCCGGAAACAAGATCGACGAGACGATCATTCAATATGTGAAGAGAAAATATAATCTCCTGATAGGCGAAAGAACAGCGGAGATGGTAAAGATCGGTATAGGTTCCGCGTATCCGGATCCAGTTCAAGATGAGACCACCATGGAAATAAAAGGCCGTGACCTGGTGGGCGGTATTCCCAAAACTCTGGACATCTCCTCACGGGAGATACGTGAAGCCATAGCGGAACCCATCAACGCAATTGTTGAGACTGTGAGGGTTGCCCTTGAGACGATGCCTCCCGAACTCGCCTCTGATATTGTTGATAAAGGCATTGTTATCGGTGGCGGCGGAGCACTGCTCAGAAACATCGACCTTCTCTTGAAGGAAGTCACCAGATTGCCCGTTATCATTGCCGATAATCCCCTCACAGCGATTGCGGAAGGAGCAGGGAGGGCACTTGACGAAGTGGACCTGCTTAAGGAGATTGCGACGTATTGAGCCCTCTTTCTTGCTGGCTCTCTCCCGGTTTTTTCGTGAGCTGTTGCGTTATACGATCATTCATGCTGCCTCTATGAGATGTCAACCGCTCCTGCCTGACCTGGAGATCAATGCTCCTGTCTTCCTTTGAATCGAGTTGACATTTGTTGAGTGCAATATCAAAAAAGTATGTATACTATTGAGTATCAATATAGATATCAGGGCCACGAAATCCCACAGGAGACGCTATGCAAGAATCTAAGGAACAGAAACAACGAATAGCGGAAATACTAG
>CAYYLU010000157.1:0-4078 GCA_964472475.1 uncultured Syntrophus sp.
TTTGCCTCTAGTTTGTTTGTGATTTGGAATTTGGGATTTGTGATTTGCATCTAGTTTATTTGGGATTTGTGATTTCTATGAAAATTGTAAATTGTCATTTGGTTCTGCCTTTTACCTCTAACCTTGAACCTTTTTCCTTTCTCCTTGCACCTTTCTCCTTTAACCTTTTACCTTTAACCTTGAGCCTCTAACATGTATCTGAATTTTTATAATCTCAAAAAACAGCCGTTTCACATAACGCCGGATCCGGAATTTCTGTATCTGAGCCCCAGCCACAAGGAAGCTATGTCCGCCATCATCTACGGGATCTCTGAACGTAAGGGATTCATAGCGATAACGGGCGCAGTAGGCGTGGGAAAGACTACCATTCTGCGATCATATCTTGAAACAGCCGAGAGAAAGCACCTCAAACTCGTCTACATCTTCAACGCGAGGCTGACATTTAAGGAACTGGTCCGCTCTATCTACCAGGAACTCGGACTTCAGGTTGAACACGCCGGAACATTGGAACTGGTCAACCGGCTGTACGAAGAACTGATTAAGGAATATAAGGAAGGCAACACGGTCGTATTGATCGTGGATGAAGCACAGAACATGCCCATTGATACACTCGAAAGTCTGCGCATGCTCTCAAACCTTGAAACATCAAGAGACAAATTGATCCAGATTGTACTGGTGGGACAACCGGAATTTGAAGCAACCCTGAACCTTGACAGACTGCGGCAGCTCAAACAGCGCATTGCGATCAAGGCCACGATAAAGGCATTATCGGAAAAAGAGAGCCTTGAGTATCTCAATTACCGCATCAGAATGGCGGGCGGCAATACGAACATGATTTTTTCTTCGGCGGCCATGAAGAAGATTATTCTGAAATCCAGGGGCATTCCGCGGAGACTGAACATACTGTCGGACAACGCCCTTATTACCGGGTTCGGTTACCAGAAAAAACCGGTGAACAGCAAGATCGTTAGCGAGATAATCAAGGATCTCGACGGTAAAGCAAAGAAAAAACTATCAAGAAAATGGATACCTGTAGCGGTGAGCGTATTGGTAGTAGCTGTCGGGCTCGGCATAGCCGCGCAGTACCGGACTCTTGTGTCGGATTTCTTCAGACTGCCCTTCCAGAAACCTGCGCAACCGGAAAGTAACACACCCGGGCCGCAGAAGACTGCAACAAATATTTCTGCCGGAATGGGAGACTCAAAGCCGACGGTCACGTCAGTTCAGGATACGGTCAGGACTGAGCAAACATCGCCCCGCACGTATCCCGTGCCCAATGAACAAACACAGCGCACTGCGTCCGCAATAAAGAGAAGTACGGAAAAAAGAAAAACAGTAACGCAGGGTGACACTCTGACCAAGTTGGCAAACGAAATATACGGAAAAGCTGATGGAGAAATAATCGGTGCTGTACAGGGGAAAAATCCGCAGATCACAAATCCTAACCTTATACAGTCCGGTAGTACAATCATCTTTCCCGATTTACCTCAGCAGAATAAGCTGGAAACTAATTAGGGGGAATAAATGAGTAAAATATTCGATGCACTGGAAAACGCGCAGAAGGAAGGACTGGGAGGGAGAATACCCACCGGAATACCTCCGGTTCCATCTGTCTCTCTGCCGAAAGCTATGGACCGAAATCTGACTGAAATCAATATGGAGCAGGAAATGCTCTCTCTGTACCAGACAATAGTGTCCGCCCTCCCCTATGTCGACCATCCCTCCGTACTCTTTGTCGGATCACGTTCAAATGAAGGGACATCAACAATAGCCCGTGAGCTGGCCAAAGTGGCATCGTTGCGACTGGAGAAGAATGTATTGCTTATAGATCTTGACAGGAGCCGTCCGGAGCATCATGTCTACACCAATATCAAGACTGATGACGGCAATGGCAGGGTACCGGATTCGATCATTCCCATAGAGCAGAATACGCACGAGCACGATTTACGACGCGTTGAGGACAGTAGCCTCTACATTATGCCTCTTTTCGAAAAAAGTATGGTTACACCGAGGACAATAGAATCAGCGAAGGATAACGCATTTTGGGAGCCGCTGAAAGATCGTTTTGATCTGATAATAGTAGATTCTCCTCCTGTCATGCTGTTCCCCGATGGCCCTGCGATTGTGTCGAAGGTTGATGGGGTCGTGCTGGTTGTTGAAGCAGAGAAAACAAAATGGCAGGTGGCTTTGAGCGTCAAAGACAGGATCACCAGAAGCGGTGGGAACATTATCGGTACGGTCTTCAACAAGAGAAAATTCTATATACCTGATTTTATCTACAAGTATTTGTAATTGTATTAAGCATAAACAGCTACCATTTTAGGGGCAGGGATGACGCAAGATAACCTTCTTTGTTGGGCGTTCTACAAATATTGTAGCGGCACTTGCTATTCCGATTCTTTGTATGGTTATCGGTCGTTCGTCAGGCCTTGCAATTACTAGCTTTCATGTAATCTACAACTTTGGTACGTTTTTTGCTCTAGATAGAAATGATCCGGGCTCGACAACAGAAACAGTATGCGGGATCAAACAGAATGACTATTAATAAGGAGCAGAAACCCCAATGAAGATCCTTACGTTGCTTCAAAAAAGGCATCCTGATGAGAATACAACAGGGCTCAAGATGGGTGTGCTGCGGATGGGCAATCCTGAAAACATTCTTCACTCTGAGAAGTATTTTTTGGACTTCCTTCGGATTGAAAGGAAAAGGTCCGAAAGATCTCATCGGCCTTTTATATTGGCAGTAATTGGCCTGAGCCATTTTTCGCGGTCAGCAGAACGAAAGGCTATAATCAGGGATATAGCACACGTGCTCTCAGTCAGCACACGTGATATTGATCTGAAGGGGTGGTATAAGAGTAACGAATCTATAGGCGTTATTTTTAATGAGATTGCCTCAAGCGCACAAAATTTTCAGCCAAATCAACAGTATGTTCTTGGCAAGCTGTGGGGTAACCTGACTGAATATCTCGGAATAGCCAGGTTTCAAAAGCTTGATCTGTCGTACCAGGTCTTCCCCGGGGATTTTGTCACAATCTCAAAGAATAAATCATTTGATGTAGACGAAAATCCTGAACTTATTCTCACCTCACCTTCAAAGAAAATCTCTTTCGCATTCAAGAGACTTCTCGACATAATAGGCAGTCTCTGTGCCATCGTTTTGTTGGCACCGGTATTTTTTCTGGTTGCCGTGTTGATTAAGATTAATTCTCCGGGCAACGTTCTCTTCAGACAGGAAAGAGTCGGCCTGCATGGGAAAAAGTTTATGTTTCTTAAGTTCAGATCGATGTACGTCAATAATGATCCGACGATACATAAGGAATTCGTCAGAAAACTCATTCAGGGCGGTAAGACAGGTCCTATATCAGAATCCGGGACCGATAAGATCAGGAGTTTCAAAATCACGGACGATCCCAGGATTACACCAATCGGCAGATTCATACGAAAAACCAGTATTGATGAGCTGCCTCAGTTCTTTAACGTACTGAAGGGCGACATGTCTCTCGTCGGCCCCAGACCGCCAATTCCGTATGAATGTGATGATTATGACATATGGCACAGAAGCAGAGTACTCGACATGAAGCCGGGCATTACAGGTCTATGGCAGGTCGACGGGCGCAGCACAACCAGCTTTGATGAAATGGTCCGAATGGATATAAAGTACATGAGGGAATGGTCCCTTCTTCTCGACCTGAAAATCCTTTTCAAAACACCCCTCGTAGTACTGACGTGCAAAGGAGCATATTAAAAGATAGGTGCAAGGTAAAAGGTACAAGGCTAAAGGTAGTGACTCAGAAAACAGGGGCAAGGTACTAGGTTAAAGGTAGTGATAAGGGCAACTGATGAACTCGATTTAGCAATGATATTTTCAGTAAATCATTAATCGATAGGAATAAGGTTCAAGGTGAAATGAACGAGGCGAAGGGAATAAGACCAAAGCGGTATAGTTCAGGTATTAGGTTTTGATTCGGCTTTAACCTTTTACCTTTAACCTTTAACCTTTATTTTTTTAGGAGGTTTCACATGCTCAATATCGGAGTTGTAGGTTATGGTTACTGGGGTCCTAACATCGTCAGGA
>CAYYLU010000158.1:0-4059 GCA_964472475.1 uncultured Syntrophus sp.
TCTTATTGCTTATCGGCAGATCCTATCCTGCGGCCGAATTCATTCCAGAACTGCTCGTCGGGCTTCTTCCAGTAAGGACCCCATGACTTACTGAAGAAACCCTCGATTTGCTTCAGTAATCTCATCCAAACGGGCCCATATTCATATGTCAAAACATCCTTCAGAAAAGGAACTACACTGCCAAGCTTTTCCTTGGGGAGGAAAGCACGTGCCCCCAGTTCTACTGACTTCTTTAGTGATTCAGGAGTAAGCGCATGTCCCGTAAGCATCACAACCGGCACAGGGTACGGGCGTGAGACAGCAACTGCAAGCAGATCGAAACCCCTGACGCCCATTATATCGAGGACCGCCAGATCGTATGTCCATGATTCGAGCAACTGTATTGCCTGTTCATGAGTCATTACCCTGTCAACGATACATTCCGGTGCATCAGCAAGAATCTCGTCTTTAAGCACATCCAGAATGTCCTGTTCATCATCCACAAGAAGAATACGTTTACTGTTGAGAATCGATTTTTCCATCCTAGCCCCCTTCAGAAATCGTCTGATTACCCAGAGCACCGTATGGCTGCTTTCGTCTGATCCTTATTATCAAGCCGAAAATATCCCTTGTCAATACGATTGTCTCGCGGTACATACGGAAACACTGCTCTCTTTGGACACGATCTCGAGGGGTCAGCCTTTTTTGGGCGAGTCAGCAACTGTGGGCTACGAATTAACGGCGGCCCTGAAAAGATTGAGAAGACCGTACGGGTATATACCCATGTAAAGTATCAGCACAATCAATAGATAACAGACCGTTTTTTCGTGGAACGCAAGGGGAAGAGGCTCCGAAGTCTGTGATTCTTTTGAAAAGCTCATACGAACAAGATTGAGGTAATAGAAAATCGAAATGGCTGTATTGACAGCGCCAATAATGACAATCGCCATATGTCCTTCTCTGAAGGCAGCGGTGAAGAGGAAAAGCTTGCCCGTGAAACCACCCGTAGGCGGTACTCCGGCTAACGAAAATGCTGCCACTGCAAGCGTTGCTGCCAGTAAAGGTGCTCTTCTAGAGAGACCGACAAGATCATCCACTGTAACATTCTCGCCCTTTTTAGAGATCAGAATGACTGCATAAAATGCGGCAAGGTTCATGAAAAGATAAATAGTTATGTAGAACATTGCAGCTGAGGAACCTTCCTCTGACAGTGCGAGAATGCCTAGCAGCAGGTAGCCTGCGTGGGCAATACCGGAATACGCCAGGAGTCTCTTTATATCCTTCTGAACGAGACCTACGAGATTGCCGAATGTCATCGATACTGCCGCGAGTATCATGAGAACACTCACAAACTGGACGTTTGTGGACGCTGCCGAGAAGGTCAGCCGGATCAGAATGGCAGTCGCTGCTATTTTCGGGATTGTGCCGATGAACGTTGTCGTTGTATTGGATGCCCCTTCATAAATGTCCGGTGACCAGAAATGCATCGGGAAAAGAGACAGTTTGAAGAAGAAACCTGTAAGTGTGAGAACGAGGGCAAAGATCCCCATCGGCTCCTCAAGAAATCCCGGTAGAACGAGCATGATTTCGGTGAGGCGCGTGGAACCGGTCATGCCATATATGTAGCTCATCCCGTATAACATGATACCTGTAGAAATTGCACCAAAGAACAGATACTTGACCGACGCTTCCAGATGGATTCTTGTTTGTCCCTTACGAAGAGGAACGATCACATAAAGGCTGTAAGATGAGATTTCCAGGGCAATCACTATGGAGATAAGTTCAATAGCACTGGTAAGCATCATGAGACCCAGCGTAGAAAACCCGAGAAACATAATGCACTCGGGCAGATACTGGTCTTCAATTTCCTTGTTATTGTCGAGCATGAGAAGTATGATGCATAGCCCGCATGAAATTATAATCTTGAAAAATTGCGAAAACAGATCTATCTGATAGGCGCCATCGAATAGCACCCCTTTCCTGAAGATTGAAAGTAACGAAAGTGCAAACACGATAATCGAAAGAACCTTTGCCGTGTTTATTGCACCCGACTTCTTTTCACCCAGCGAAAGGAAGAGAAAAATTACAGAAAAACAAAAGATCGAAAATTCCGGCAGTAACATCATGACAAGTCCCCTTAGAGCATGTACGGCTGTATCTGTGTAAAAAGGCTTGTAAGCGTTTTTTCGACTACCTCCACAAACGGCCTGGGAAATAGTCCCATCCACACGACGAAAAGAACGAGAGGAATAAGGTATACAACTTCTCTCACATTCATATCTTTAATGTCTCTTTTATCAGTTCTTCCCCAGACGATCTGTTTGAGAAGTCTCAGCATGTATGCAGCAGCAAGGATTGCCCCACCGACTGCAAAGAAACCTGCGATTTTATGCTGCGCGAAAACGCCGATCAGTATGTACAACTCTCCAACAAAATTGTTTGTCCCCGGGAACGCGAACGAAGAAATGGAAAACAACCCGAAAAAGCCTACGAATGCAGGGGTGATGGTGCCCAGCCCCGCATTGACGTAAATGTCACGGCTGTGTGTTCGTTCGTATATTATTCCTACACAAAGGAAAAGCGCGCCGGTTGTGATACCGTGATTCAACATCTGAAGAATTGCCCCCTCCCATCCGAACAGGGTGAAAGAGAAGATGCCAAGTGTGGCGAAACCCATATGCGCTACACTCGAATACGCAATCAGTTTCTTCATATCGGTTTGACTCAGGCAGATGAATCCGCCGTATATGATTCCTATTATGGAGAGTGCTATCATGTATGGCGCGGCTGCAACCGCCGCTGCGGGCGTGATCGGCAGACAGAACCGCAGAAAACCATACGTTCCCATTTTGAGAAGAACTGCAGCGAGAAAGACGCTGCCGGCAGTAGGTGCTTCAGTATGAGCCGCCGGTAACCATGTGTGGAACGGGAACATAGGAACCTTGATCGCGAACGCGATAGCAAATGCCATAAAAACCCAAAACTGAAAATTGAATCCATAATCTCTGAACATCGCGTTTGGAATACTAAAGCTGCCCGTTACGAGGTATATGGCAATAATCGCAACCAGCAGAAATACGCTTCCGAACAGGGTATAGATGAAGAACTTGATAGAGGCGTAGTCTTTGTTAGGGCCTCCCCATATAGCAATGAGAAGGTACATCGGGATGAGCATTGCTTCCCAGAAAATGTAGAAGAGGATCAGATCGAGCGCGCAGAAGACCCCGATCATCGCCGTTTCCATAATGAGAATGCAGAACATGAACTCTTTTACACGCTTCTCTATCGCTGTCCAGGAACAGAGCACGCATATCGGCGTAAGCATAGTTGTCAGAAGGATGAGAAAAATAGTTATGCCGTCAATACCAAGAGTGTAATTGATATTGTAAAATGGTATCCACCGGATATGCTCTCCAAATTGGAAGAGGGTGGTGCTCTTGTCAAAATGAGCGTAAAGAAGTAGCGATAATGGGAAGTTGACCAGGCCCGTTAGGAATGCAGTGACCTTTACCGCGCGATCGGTCTTCATAAAAAGAAGTAATAAAGCCCCTGCCAGAGGGATGAATATAACAGTCGATAGAATGGGAAAGCCCAGTGTATTCATGATGAGGTATTTTTCCATTGTCTAAATCCTCTATCCTTTAACGACAAACCACAAAATGCAGAAAAATATGAAGAGAGAGAGGCCGATGTAAGCCTGAACACGGCCTGTCTGAAGCTTCCTCAAAAGAGCACCGACGTCGCGGACAGATTCAGCAGACCCGTCCACTATGCCATCGATAATAGTTCTGTCGAATGCATAGGCAATTTTCGCCTTCCAGAAGAGAAGCTTCAGGGCAACAGTCCTGTAGAGTTCTCCCCAGAAGCTGTCCGTCGGGGCTATCACCGCGCTGTCGAACTTCATGAATACCTTCGCACCCTTTCGATAGAACCAATCCAGATCCAGGTTGAGCTTTGCTTCAGGGGTGAGCTTCTTCACAAGCAGGAAGAAGACAAGCCCGGTAAAAGAGAGTATCTGCAGCATTTCAGAGATGTGTGAAGGGGTGTACGGATGATACTCAACCGGATAGGGAAGAAGGA
>CAYYLU010000159.1:0-4045 GCA_964472475.1 uncultured Syntrophus sp.
AAAGCAGACGCACAGACAGGCTACGCCTGCGATCTGATCAGATAACAACAGAGGTGATCATGCAATACTCTGATCGTGAAATGATGACAATCGCTGCCGCGCGGGAAATCAAGAACGGTGACATCGTCTTCTGCGGAACAGGGATCTCGCTGCTGGCTGCTATGGCAGCAAAGAATATCAATGCCCCCGAGAGCGTGATCTTTTTCGAAACAGGGTCTATAGACTCACGACTGGAAGAAATTCCGCTTGCGGTGGCCGATCCCCGGGTTATGTATTGCGCTTCAACAAACGGCGGCCTTTTTGACGCATTCACCACGATGCAGAACCCCATAACGGGACAACATGTTATCGGTATCCTTGGCGCTGCACAGATTGATATCTACGGAAATATCAATACAACGGTCATCGGTAATTACGTGAGGCCGACAATTCGTTTTCCGGGGAGCGGAGGAGGCTGCGATGTTGCGTCTTTCGTTCCCCGGTGTATACTTTTTATGAAACAGGAGAGGAGACAATTCGTCAATAAGCTTGATTACCTTACGAGTCCGGGACACCTGAATGGCCAGGACACGAGAATCGACACAGGCTTACGCTCAGGAGGACCGACGCTGGTGGTTACGAATATGGCGGTCTTCCGGTTTCATGAGGTCACGAAAAAAATGTATCTGAGCGGCTACTATCCGGGGATTACTACTGAGAGGATTTTGGAAAATATGGAATTCTCAGTCGACGTGAGCAGAGCCGTCCAGATTGAGCCACCGACAGAACCTGAGTTAAAAAGCCTGCGCGAGAAATGTGACCCGCAGTGTCTTATCCTGTAGCAGGTGCAGTGGTTCAAGGTCCATGGTTCAAGATTGGGAAGATAAAAACCGTAAATCGTACTTAGGGTCTTCGCTTACAGCTTACAGCTTACAGCTATAAGTTTCTATTCACTTACAGCTATGAGCTTCAATTGCTCTCTGCTGCGAGCTGTCTTTATATTGTGCTATCGAAGGGTTGCAGGTACAGCCCGCACGCTGTGACTGATTGCGCAGTAGCGTTTGCAGCGGCGCATGCGCTCGCGTACGGGATCGGCACTTTGCCAAAAAGCACGCATATCGCCGTGCTTTTGCAGCCGGTGTGATCCGAAACCGCGGTAAAAACAAAGTCGGGCTCTACCGCGCAGATCGACCATGATGTTACGATCATGCGAGTTACAGATGTGGTCTTCCGTTCCACGGAGACTTCTCCAGCCCATACGCAGTCGCCCGTTGCGCCGCACTGAGCGCAGATACATGATCACCTGATCAAGCCAGACATTATTGATGTTCAAGCCATATTTCCTGTCACAGGATCTGACAATACGGGCCAGGTTGAGTTCATCCCGCACCACGTTCTCTGCGAAGAAGTGATCACGATACCACAATGATGTTGGCCCGAATGTCGGCTGGAGAAGGTTGAGCTTAAGCTTGTCGGCGCCGAGTTCGTTCAACACGAAATTGTAGAACGCATCAAGATCCCTGTAGTTACGCTCGCAAATCACGGCCATAGCATAGATTGGTGTTTGCCGGCTATGGCGTGAGCGCGAGTCGAGGAGCAGACGTAACGCGCGTACTGCCATCGCATGTGATCCCGTGACGCCCCGGGTTTCGTCATGTACCTCAGGGCGATGACTGTTAAGGCTTACCGTGATTTCAGCGGGACCTTCCTCAAGGAGCCGGGCGGCGACGGCCTCGTTCGTTACGCATGTGCCGTTCGTTACCGAGTAACTGCGCAAACCACATCGCCTCGCTTCACCGGTGACGGCAAAGTATCGGTCGGGGTCGAGCATGCTCTCACCACCGCAGATAACAACATTGCCGCCGGGGCTCAGTTCCGCAAATTCGCGTATCAGCTCATTGCGCCGCTCGATAGTCAATTCCGCGCCGGGATCACGCCGCTTTGCTTTCCAATACATACAGTGCTGACATCGCAAATTGCATCTCTGGTTGATGTCTAGGAAGAGCCATCGGGGAGGTCCCGTGACTTTTGAGGTACTGCATTTTTGTATATCCATAATCGTATTTTCGTCCAATGATATGGTACTTCCTGCCAACTCTCAAAAACAAACGAACCCGAGCTTTATCGTATTTTCTATTCCGTATTGTTGTCAAGAACAAAAAAGCGTGCCTTCACCTATACAGATGTTCCAGAGTTGAAGGGAACTTGTTATTTAGACCGTTTGTAAAGAGAATCTGGTACAGACGCAGTTCGCCGTCACGAAAAGCCGCGGCGCTCCCGTTGAGGTAAAGACGCCACATCCTGACGAACGTGTTGCCAAACCTTTCTACAAGCTGTTCAGCGTTTGTTTCAAAACGGCGCGCCCACTCCTCAAGCGTGGCGGCATAATGCAGCCGGAGATTTTCTATATCAAGGGATACAAGGCTGTTTTCTCCCATGACCCTGATGATGCGATCGAGAACAGGGATATAGCCGCCCGGGAAGATGTATTTCATGACCCATCCATCCCTTGGAGTCTCTTTTTCTTTTCCGATGGTATGGAGAAGCCCCGCCGCTCCGGGCTTGAGGAGCGTACCAATCTTTTGCATGAATGTCTGCATGAAACCGCGACCAACGTGTTCAAACATGCCTATCGAGACAAATTTATCGAAAGAACCGTTTATGTTGCGGTAATCCTCCAGACGGATATGAATCCGGTCTTGAAGTCCTAGTTCCTCAATCTTTTCCTGGGCATAACGCGCCTGTTCGACCGAAAGAGTGCATCCCGTGCCTCTTACGCCATAATTTGTTGCAGCGTAAATGAGCATACCGCCCCATCCGCAGCCGACATCTAACAAGTTCTCCCCTTCCATGAGTTTGAGTTTCCTGCAGATATGTTCATATTTGTGCTGCTGTGCCTGTTCAAGAGAATCACCACAATTACGGAAATAAGCACAGGAATACGTCATACTCTCATCGAGATATAGACGGTAGAAGTCATTGCCCATATCATAATGATGGGCAATGTTTTTCGGTGAGCCTTTTGCCGTGTTCAGTGATTTGAGGTGATTCTTCAATATCGCAAGCTTTGTTCTGGTTGAGATCTTCATGTTTTGGAAATGGGGGTCCATCCCCAGACGGAGCAATTCCTGCAGATTGCCGTCAACGACGATATTTCCCGCCATATATTCCTCACCGAATCCGAGGCTTCCCTTGCTGAATATCCGGCTCGCAGCCTTCCTTGTTTTGAAAGTGATGGTAAACACATGCTCGCCGTCACCGGTCCGAAACACATCCCCATCCCAGAACCTGACCGCAAAATTAGTATCAGGAACGTGGCCACGCAGGGCGAGAAAGAGTTCTATGAGGACTTGCTTCATCGACGGCATCCATTTCTGAATGTGAAGAGTGTCTATTCCTAAGATTACTCCCAAAATATATTTTGTCAACTGAATCTGCATGTGTAGTTGAGGTGCTCTTGCGTGGTCCATTTGTGCGAAAGGCCGTGGGTTTGGTGTCCGGCAAACGCATAATAAATTGGGTCAATGTTCTATATTCGATGTTGTGAAGAATCCGGAAACCGGTTTTCCCTTACAGCTGTGAGCTATGAGCTTCAATTCGTTTCCAAGCTTACCTTTGACCTTGAACCTTGTACATTCAACCTTGTACCTTGCACACTGCATCCTGTAACCTGTGATAGTCTTTGCTGCTTGCCTTCCCTACTTACCTTTGATACCATTGACCCAGGACTCGGTGTATCCGGTGAAGAAGAAGCTTATCATACCGTTCTACTATGGATGGGTAATCGTCGCAATCGCATTTCTCTCGATGGGGGTCTGGCTTTCTATGCGGACCACGTTTTCTGTCTTTCTCGTGGCCTTTCTCGAGGAATTCCACTGGAGCAGGGCCTCAGCCGCGGGTGTTCAGTCGATTTCCTTCGTGGTCTACACCTTTGCCGCCCCTCTCGTTGGGGCGCTGATTGACCGTTACGGAGCCAGAAAAGTTGTCCTTCCGGGCATCTTAGTTCTCTCTGTCGGACTTTTCCTTTCTGCATTCGTGCGGTCACTTCTTCAGCTCTACCTTATAT
>CAYYLU010000160.1:0-4002 GCA_964472475.1 uncultured Syntrophus sp.
TTGTCCCTTTTCGCGTCTGTGAAAGCTCCTGCCTTGTGTCCGAAAAATTCACTCTCCAGAAGAGTGTCCGGCAGGGCTGCACAGTTCACAGCCACGAACCGTTTTTTTCGACGGGGTGAAAGATTATGGATTGCCCGTGCGAAAAGCTCCTTCCCGGTGCCGCTGTCACCCTCGATGAGGACTGTGCTGTTGCTTTCGGCAATTTGCGGAAGGATTTCGAACAGGCGTGTCATTGCCTGCCCCCTCCCGATAATGTCTTCGAAAGTGTGCCTGCTTTGAAGTTCCTTCTGCAGAAGTTCTACCTGTGTCAGATCTTGGAATGTCTCCACTCCGCCGATTACTGCTCCCGTATTTTCCTTCAAGACTGCGGTTGAGATACGAATGGGGATTCGACGTCCATTGTTATCCACAATATATGCAGTTGTATTCACAACGGATTTACCGGTTTCAAACGTCTGTCGAAGAGCACATTGATTCTCGCAAATATTCGCATGAAATACATCGGAACAGATACGACCAAGAGCATCTTTTCTGGGTATTCCTACAATATGTTCGGCGGCTCTGTTAAAAGACGTGATCCGCCAGTTGTGGTCTACTGTGAACACTCCTTCATTGATCGAATCAAGCGCGACTTGCTGTACATTATTATCTGAGTCATCATCCACTCTGGAGTCCAATGCTCTCACCTAATCATGATTATTGCAATGATGAGAACATAATACTATTGCATTTTGACGGTATTATAACAAGCACCAATTACGATCGCAGCTCTTCACCACTTGACTTTTCCCTTCTGCTGAAGATTGATGGTTCTCTATTTACATTCATAAGCCGTGTTCTGCGGAAGGTAAGGTATAGATCTTGCTTCCTTGTTGTGTACTACTATGAAGATAGCCATAGCGTGCCAGGAAGACAGAGTCTCTCCCGTTTTTGACGTCTCGAACAGAATGTGCCTGATTGAACTGGATGGTGATGAAGAGAGAAATCGATCGAACATCACGTTGATAAAGCGTGATCCCTTTGAGCGTGCCCAAGAGGTTTCTTCTATGGGGGTTGAGATTCTGATTTGCGGTGCAGTTTCTCGTGTTTTACGCATGGCCCTTGCAGGCGCCGGTATCGAGGTTATTGGGTTTATTTGCGGAGATATTGAAACTGTTCTCGGGGCTTTTCTTCGGGGACAGCTCATGAATGGCCATTTTTCCATGCCCGGCTGTTTCGGTCAACAGCAACGACTTCATTTTCGGCAACGGCGTGGGAAACGATAAGCCCCATTACGGGGTGAAAATAAGGAGGTACGATTATGCCACGAGGAGATGGAACAGGACCAGCAGGATTGGGCCCGATGACTGGACGCGCAGCAGGATACTGCGCTGGATTAGGAAACCCCGGATCTATGAACCTTGCCCTAGGGCGGGGTTATGCAGGCTGGGGACGTGGACGGAATGGTGGTCATGGCTTCAGGAACCGCTATTACGCGACGGGATTGTTTGGCTGGCAAAGAGCGGCAGCAGGTTGGCCCGCGTGGGGGAATCCCTATTTTGCCGGTATGGCCAATAACTTTCCTGCCCCACTATCTATGACCGGGGAACAAGAATTGGAGGCACTGAGAAACCAGGCGAAATGCTTAGAAGACGCCTTGCAGGACATTCGCAAGCAGCTTGAAGAACTGGAAGGGAAAACCAATAAAGCTTGACTTGAAAAGTGCTACGCTACAAAAAGCACGAGGAGGTGGCAACAGGAAAAAGAGGTTCGCGCTGCCTCCTCGTGTCGTTTGAAACTAAACGTTTTCAGGAGACATGAAATGTTTACATTTATATGTATATATAAGCATATTTTTTCCGGGGTAATCAGATGAAAATAGATCCGGATGCTTATAAGTTTCATTATATCTATGGCCCTGTTCCCTCATGGAGAGTGGGCAGTTCACTGGGGATCGATCTGTTTTCGCAAAAAGAAAAGATATGTAGTTTTGATTGTCTTTATTGCCAATTAGGAAAGACAAAGATAGCTACCGTAACCCGCAAATCATATGTCGCGGTGGACTACATCTTGAAAGAACTGGATATGCTACCGGAGGATATTTCTATAGACTATCTCACTTTATCGGGAAGGGGTGAGCCAACTCTGGCAAAAAACCTTGGGGACATGATCAAGCTTTTGAAAGAGGCACGAAAAGAGCCGATCGCCGTTATCACCAACTCGTCCCTTATAAACAGGCAGGACGTTCGTGAGGAACTCTCTTACGCTGATTTTGTCATTGCTAAACTTGATGCCTGCTCACCGGAATCTCTCATGGCTGTCAACAAGCCGCTTCCGGAGATGAAGTTTGAAAACATTGTTGACGGCATGCAGATATTTAGAAAACATTTTCAAGGGAAAATGGCTATCCAGGTTATGTTCATGGAATCAAACGTTAAACATGCCTGTGCTATTAATGAGATAGTCAGAGAAATCAGTCCCGATGAAGTACAGATTAATACTCCCTTAAGGCCCTGTGCGGTTGATCCTCTCGGAAGAGAAGAATTGACCCGCATAAAAGATATCTTTGGAGGACTCAACACTATCTCTGTTTATGAAAGTTCAAAAAAACTTGTACACCCTATCAGCGATAAAGACACATTGAAAAGAAGAGGAAAAACATAGGAATGGAAATTAAGATACTTTTTGACAACAAGAAACTGGATCGCGCATTTCTGGCGGGTTGGGGTGTCTCTTACCTTATCGGAAACAAAATCCTTTTTGATACAGGTGAAGCGCCCGGTTGTCTCTTCAATAATATGGATCGCATGAATGTGAAGATTCAAGATATAGATGCTGTCGTTATTTCTCACGATCACTTTGATCATACGGGTGGACTGTGGGAAATACTCAAAAAAAGACCGGGGATTGATCTGTATATATGTGCTGGTTTCGGTAAGGCTTTTAAGGATAAGGCAAAAACATATTCGTGTAACGTGATTGAAGCCAGCCCCTTTATGAAAATTAGCGAAGGTATCTACGCCACGGGGCAGATAGAGGAAATGGGTGGTCGGGATTATATTGTGGAACAGGCCTTAGCGCTGGAAACAGAAAAAGGCTTAACAGTAGTTACGGGTTGTGCCCACCCCGGCCTAATCACCATCGTTGAACATGTCAAAGGACACATGAAAAAAGATATCTATCTCGTGATGGGTGGTTTTCATCTAATGGGTAGCCCTGCCAGGAAACTCCTCGACGTCAATAACAGATTAAGAACATTAGGTGTGCAATGTGTTGGACCCGCTCACTGTTCTGGCGAAGACGCTGAAAGTGTTTTCAGGAAATCGTACAAGAAAAACTATATTGATGTCGTGGCAGGAAGAACAATAGAGATATAGCGTAATGGAATATTAAAAGGGGTGGAAAGTGGGTTTTGGTTTTGGAAGGGGAAGATGTTCTTGTGGGATGAACAAGCAGGCCAGATCCGGAAAAGGAATGAGAAGCCCTGGTCCCGGTGGACCTCTCACAAATTGTATTTGCCCTCAATGCGGCCTCATGGTTCCTCGTGAGCCGGGTGTCCCCTGTTATCAGAGAAAATGCCCACAGTGCGGTTCTTTTATGGCCCGTCAATTTATTCAGCTCGAATAGAGGCAGGCCTGAAGGGTAAACCGTGGAAGGCACGAGAACTCATATTGAGCTGCTCAAACAGGGTCAAAAAGTAGCTATAGCCGCGACTTTAATCATACTTGTCCTTGCGATTGCAAAATTTGCTACCGGTTATCTCTTTGACTCCAGAATACTCATCGCAGATGCCTTTCACAGCGGCGTTGATGTGCTTGCTATTTTTGCTTCCTGGTTCGGCCTCTGGCTCGCCTCCCGGAAGGAAAGCGCGAGATTTCCTTACGGCCTATATAAAGCTGAGACCTTCGTTACCCTTGTAATAGGGGCCTTTATCACATGGGCAGGTTTTGAAAACCTCCTTGAGGGGTACAGGAAGTTTTTTCTCCTGGCTCCTGATCAGGCGTTTCCGGTTTTGCCTGTCCT
>CAYYLU010000161.1:0-3987 GCA_964472475.1 uncultured Syntrophus sp.
TCTTGAGGTTCTGCCAGGCCGTGGTCAATTGCTGCGTGCTGGTCGTCAGGTTGTCGAGGTTGCCGCCGGCTTGCTGTACCAGCCGGTCCACGCCGTCCATCGTGGCCTGCAGCAACGCCAGCTTCTTCTCTTCTTCGGTCAGTGCGGCGGCCGACTTGCCGATCGACCTGGCATACGCCTCGTTCGCCTCACCCAGCTTGAGCGTGATGCCCGTGTTGTCGATCAGCATCGGGGATCCACGCTTGATGCCGGTGACGAGGGAGTTGAAGAGGTACTCAGTATCACCGAGCGCCGGGTTGAGTTGGTTCGCCGCCCGGGCGCCCTCGATCAGCTTCGGCAGGGCCGCGGCAAATGCGCCGCCCAGCTCCTCGCTGGCGCCGGCCACCGCCGTATTCGCCAGCTGCATGAGGCGCATCTGCGTGATCGTGCCGCCGGCCGCCGTGTTCAGATCGTTGAGCAGCGCCGGTGACGACCCGATGGACGCCATGACCGACGCGAATGAATCCCGTGTCACGAGCGACTGGGCGCCAAGCCGGCCCAGCTCGATGGTCGTCTTACCGACCTGTACCGCCGCGGCAGCCAGCCCCGCCCCCGTGGCGAGGCCCGCCAGGCTACCCAGCCCGAGATTACCCAGCACGCCCTGCAGGCTGCCGAGCTGCCCGCCCATGCGTTGCCCGGCCGCGCCGACGCCACCCAGCGCCTTCTCCAGCCGGTTCGCCTCTGAGGTGAGTTTCGTCAGGTTCTTGGTGTCGGCAACCGTCAGGTTGACGCTGCCCTTGGCGCGCAACTGCTCGATTTGCGTGCGCAGTTCGGCCAACCGTGAGGAGGCCGTGCGCAGCGCCGGGCTGAGGTTGTCGCGCCCAGTTAGATCAACCGCTACTTTTGCCATGCAACCCCGCCATCATCGAATGATATTCCTGGTCCAGAAGGATGTCTGCCGCGCTGGCATCGTCATAGTCGCGATAGGTCCAGCCCTGATGTTCGTGCACGAACTGCGCACGCTCCCACCAGCGAATTGCCGTTTCGGGCGCCGTCTTCTGCCATCCTTTGAGTGCAGCAAACAGCGCCCTTAGGCTTCCGGGTCGACCTTCTCCTCACGCGCGGCCCGCCAGATCATCTTCTTCCACCAGGTCAGTTGCTGCACGCTCAGGCCCAGCACGTCTGTGCGCCAGTCCACCACGTTGCCGTACTTGTCGACAAAGTGGGCATCCGGCGTCAGGCTCACGGCCAGTTCGTGCGCCGCCGCCATGTTGACGCCATCCAGCTTGACCAGCTCGCGCATCGGCAGATCGGACACCCCGGCGATCTCTACCCAGTCATTGCCGTTGTCGTATCTCATGCCGGCGAGGTCCAGGCACCCAGCGTGTTGGCCTCGAAGGTGAGCGTGCATTCGGCCAACCCATCCAGCGGGATGCGCGTCACCCGTTCGATCAGCTCCATCGTCGTGTGCGTGTAGGTGTTGGCGGTTGCGGTGCCCTTTGCCATGTCAACGACCAGTGTGCCCGAATCGTTGAACGCGAGGGCAGTCTGCTTGGCGTCCGCAAAGGCGTTGACGCTATCCTGCAGCGTGATGGTGACGGTTGCCTTCGGCGGGCTCTTCGGCCCGAGCGGGTCGGGCAGGAACGTGTACTTCGTATCCGAACAGACCGTCACATCCAGCTGTTCGACCGCGCCCTTGCCTGTCTCGTTGATCGTCCCGTTCAGCAAGCCCTCGAACGTGATGGCGCCAGCACCAGGATCAAACGTCACCTCTGCCAGGCGTCCGGTAAACTCAACTTGTGCCATTACTCACCCCCTCAAGATGCCGTCGCCCAGACGCCGGACGAACTGTCCAACGCGAACACGGCCGTGTACGGCACAACGCCCGCAAACGGCACTTCCGTGTTGAACGATCGATAGATTGCACTCGCCGCGGTGAACTGGTCGCCGTCAGCCGCCTTCTTGACCACGATGTCCCCGGTCGAGTCGATAGCCTTCGACAGGAGCCCGGAGTCCTTGTGATCCGTCACGCTCAGGAAGCCCTCGACCTGCACCGTGCAGGAGGCTTGCCCCTTGGCGCCCAGCGGGTCGGCTATGAACGAGTAGGCCGCATCTCCCGCAGTCGTGATGTCCAGGCTCTCAGCCGCCGGGCCACCGCGCTCAGTAATCGTGATCTGCCGACAGCCGGTCGGGATGGATGTCCCGCCCAGCGTGATCGACGATCCAGCCGATTTTCCCGTGTATTCTTCGTGTGCCATAGTGCCTCTCCAGTTACGTTAGTCCACCGACGCCTAGCACGTCGATCTCAAACAGCCAGCCAAACAGCTGCTGCCCACCCCATTCCATGTCGCCGAACGTATAGCGCACCGCCAGCACCTGCAGTACCGTGCTGTTCAGTGTGCCGGCGGCGAACAACGCCCGTGGCACCGTATCGCCCAGCGCAATCACGCGCGCCCAGTCCGTGCGCAGATGCTTGCGCGCCGTGCAGACCATCAGGTGGATCGTGTGTTCGCCCGACGTGCGATTCAGCGTGATCTCCGTCACCTCGCCGGGACCTGGAAACGCGATCGCAATGACTGAGCCGTCCGGGATCTGCTCGGGCGGGATGTCCGGCGCGGAGCGGATGCCCGTCACCGCACCGGCCACGTCCTGGACCGCCGCGCAGATCTGCGCCAGTGTCGGCATGGTTGTCATTTGTTCAACACCTCGTCAGCGATCTGTTCGGCCATGCGTTCGACGCGCGTCTTCACCGCCTGGGCAGTTGGCCCGATGAAAGGCTTGGGTGGATTGCCGCCGCGCATGGCAATCGACCTGGCGATCACAAACGCCTGCGGCCGCGAGATGCCCATGGCCTTCATCAGACCCCATTCGCCGTCGATGGCCGGAAACTGCTGGCTGGCATGATTGAACGGTGCCACGCCAAGTTTGCCCGTGCCGCCTTCCAGCAGATGTGCCAGCGGCGACTTGACGAACACCCGGGCCCAGCGCGGCGGGATCAGCCCGTCCGTCATGTGCCTGACCTTGCCCTTCAAGCGCGCCGGTGCGCGAGCCCGCAGTTCAGCCACGACAAACTTGATCGCCCGGTCGTACCAGCGAATCATCACCTCGCTGGCCTGCTGTGGCGCCAGTTGTTTAATCACAGCGTCCAGTCCGCGCTGGTCAATGGTGATCTGGAGTTCATCCATCACGTCACCACAGGATTGCGATACACGTCGAGCAGCCACAGCACGTCAGGGTCCAGGCGCCCGATGCGCATCTGACCCATCTCAGGGCTGCCCGCGATTCCGAACGGCGCGTCCTTGCGCTTGAACACGCGCGCCGCCTGGATCAAGCACGCTTCCTTCACCGGCGCCGGCACGGCAGGCCAGCCCCACGTCCCGGTCAGCTTCAAGCCCTTGCGCACGCGCGGGAAGCGATAGTCACCGTCAGGCGCAGTGGCGATGTACGTGTACGGGTCTGTGCTGCCGGCGTTCTCAGGGAGCAGGTCATAGTCCGTCGCCGCCCAGGTGTCCTCGTAGGTGCGATCGCCGTCCGCATCCGTCGCCACAGCCGTGAGCGCCACACAGTCGTCGATCAACACCTCGTGCGCGGCCACCGGCGTGTAGTAGCGCACCGTCCCGGCCGCCGTCTGGTAGAAGAACCTGTGACAGTGGTTGTCGATGCCGCGCGAGACCGCTTCCAGCACGGCGCCCAGAACCGTATCATCCGTGGCATCCGTAATGCCGATGCGCACCTTGAGTTCTGCCGTCGTGGCATAAGCGGTGCCGGTGATTGGCGTGCCGGTGATTGGACTCATGTGACTGTAACCTCCGCGCCCTGCGTGAACGTGTAGCCCGCCAGGTCGAGCCACACGTAGTACACCCCGGGATCTGGGTTCAACTCGAACACGCCCAGCGCGTCAGTGTAGGTCTCGTAGACCCGATTCGCCCCGGCTGCGTCCGTACTGAGCTGCACCCGTACCCCATCCAGGGGATTGACACCATCCGTCACCGTGTCAGTGTAGGAGCC
>CAYYLU010000162.1:0-3985 GCA_964472475.1 uncultured Syntrophus sp.
AGCTATGAGCCGTTCTTTCGTCACGCGTCCTTCGGCGTTTGGAGGGTTTCTCCCTGCAAACACACCTCCCCTGCCCGGCCTTCAACAAAGCCATATTGTACCGGACAGACGGGGATACCGGGAGACTGCCGGCATGCTTCGGCAACTTCGATAAGTCGTTTGAACCTGTATCCCATCGAGAGCGTCTTTTGAACAAACTGTTCAAGAAATAGCCGCCATCGCCCGCCTTCAATCTCCGCATGAACAGTCAAAACGTTAAGTCCGCCCGATAGTGCCGCGCAATAGTAATCAACCAGAGCTGCAACATCATTCCCGTGAGAACCTATTACCTCATCCAATGTACGCAAGGTCGTCGGCACCTGAAGTATGCGAAATACCTCTCCATCCATAGATGGATAAAAAATTCCCCTTCCCATTCTGGTATCCGAGGTATAGGCAAGGCCTTTCTCTTCAAAGTATCTCAGGGCATGTGCATTTGTCATCCAACCCGGTGATGCAAAGGAGCGTGCCTCTGCGCCAACAAGCTGTCTGTATGTCAAAAGACATCTTTCTATCTCTTCTTCTGTCTCCTTTTGACCCATGCCTTTGATTCTATCATGCCAGTGAACGTGGTCTCCTCCGTGGATGCCCAATTCGTGTCCCTCAGATGTAATGCGCTGGAGAAGCCCACTGTTTCGCTCTGCTATTGAAGGCCCCGGCAGAAGAAGCCCATACATCAGGGTTTTCTTACTGAGCGCATCCGCCCATATCCGCCCGGTTCCTTCCTTGTTCAAGAAACCCTTACGTCTGAAAACACGTTTGATGGTTCGTCCCGTATGGTCTTTTCCCATGGGCACAAAGAAACTGCTCTTGATTTTGTGTTTATTGAACAACTCAAGTAACACGGGGACACCCTTTTTCATACCCTCGAAGGTATCCACGTGTACTCCGATGAGAATGGTCTTTTCTTCCATCAGAGGTTTGTATTCAGATAGTATTCCAGAGTCTTTCGAAGTGCGGTGTCGAGGTCAACCTTCGGCTCCCATCCTATGATGCTCCTGGCTTTTTCAATGGAAGGCACTCTGCGGTCTATGTCCTGATAGCCTTTGCCGTAGTAGTCACCGGCGGATACTTCTATAATTTCTGAGGATTTATTGAGTCTTTTTGCCGATGGATGTTCCGCGAACATCCGCTTCAGTTTTTTGGCCAGCTCCCCGACAGTGGCTTCATTATTAGGGTTGCCGATATTGAATATCTCTCCATCGCATTTTCCTTCCCTGTTTTGTATGATTTTCATGAGGCACTCGATACCATCGTCAATATACGTGAAGCACCGCTTCTGGGTGCCGCCGTCGACCAGGCGTATGGGCTCGCCGATCAGGAGATTGCTGATAAACTGCGTTACAACCCTGGAACTACCCTCCTTTTCGGGGTCCATAATGAGCTCGTCAAGTTTTGGTCCAATCCAGTTAAAAGGTCTAAACAGCGTAAAACGCAATCCCTGCTCAAATCCGTAGCCCCAGATAACCCTGTCCAGGAGCTGTTTGGAGGCGCTGTAGATCCATCGTTGTTTGTTTATCGGCCCCAACACGAGTGGACTTGCATCTTCTTTGAATTCAGGATCAGTGCACATGCCGTACACCTCGGATGTCGACGGAAAAACAAGACGTTTCCTGTATTTTACACAGAGCCTCACTATCTTCAGGTTTTCTTCAAAATCAAGTTGAAAAACCTTGAGCGGTTCCTTTACGTACGTCGCCGGAGTAGCTATTGCGACAAGAGGCATTATGACATCACATTTCTTTACATGATATTCTATCCACTCCCTGTTAATCGAAATGTCACCTTCAACGAAATGAAAGCGCTCATGACCGTGGCAGGAAGCAAGTTTGTCATCTCTCAGGTCCATCCCGAAGAGCTCCCAGTCTGTTTCCCTGAGCACTCTTTCAGCAAGACTATTTCCGATGAAACCGTTCACACCAAGTACAAGTACTTTCACGTGTTCCCTCCAAGAATTTTGTTTTCTATGTTGTTATTCAAGACAAATTCATCCGCTTCCATTTCAGGCCCATTTTCCAGCTGCAATCTCAACAGCCGGATAGATCCGTCGCCGGTTGCAATCGTGAGCGGACGCAGCGAGATTATACTGCCCGGTAGCTGATGGTGTTCATGATCGTGTGGGTATGCTTTCCATACGAACAATTTTCTTCCTTCTATAAAGGTATATGCCCCCGGATACGGGTGCGTTACGGCACGCGTGAGGTTGTATATGGAGAGCGCATCCTTGTGCCACGAGATCAGCCCGTCTTCAGGTTTACGGCCTCCGAAATAAGAAGACGGCCCGCTTTGCGGGAGCCTTTGAAGTGTGCCGTTCTTCAATGCCGGCAGGGTCTCTCTCATAAGTTGCCCCGCTCCTTCCGACATTTTGACATAAAGGCTCCCTACATCATCTTCAAAAGAAATCTCGATTCTCTCTTGCGCAACAATATCACCCGCATCAGGTTTTTCGATCATTTCGTGAAGAGTCACTCCCGTTTCCTTCTCTCCGTTTACAAGGACCCAATTTACGGGTGCTCTTCCCCGGTACTTCGGCAAAAGCGAACCATGCAGATTGAGGGCAGCGACACGCGGTATATTCAGGATCTCACGGGGAATCATGTAACGGTAGTAAAAAGAAAAAATGAAATCCGGGTCCTGCTCATGGATCGTACTTATCCATTTGTTGTCATTCAGTGATGTTGGTTTGTATATCGGTATATTACGTTCTTCGGCCAACGTGGCCGGACGACGGAACCATATCTCCTCAGCCGGATCGTCGTCATGAGTGAATAGGGACGACACGTGAACCCCGGACAACAGAAGTTCTCTCAGGCAGACAAAGCCGATGTCCTGGTACGCAAATACGACTGCTTTCAAAAAATTTCCTTTTTGATGATGAAACGAGGTCTTCTTCTCACTTCCTGATAAATCCTGCCTATATACTCGCCGATGACCCCCAGTGCAAGGATCTGTACGCCGATAAAGAAGAACAGAATACCGAATAGAGTGAAAACCCCTTCACCTTCCGGACCCATAAGGATCCTTCGTGCCATCAGGAACAAGGCAAAACATAGGCCCACCGCAGCAATAGCGAACCCAAGAGTACTGATTATCTGTATCGGCAAGAGTGAAAAACTGGTCATCAAATCAAAATTCAAACGCCATAACCTGAACAGGCTGTACTTGGTTTTACCTTTCTTGCGTTCTTCATGTTCGACTTCTATCTCGGTTATCTTCTTCGCGAATGTGTTTGCAAGGGCCGGGATAAAGCTGGACGACTCAGGGCACATATTGAGATAATCGATGATGTTACGTCTGTACGCACGAAGCATGCACCCATAATCGCGCAGCCTGACTCCCACGAGCCTTGCCGTAATTTTGTTTACGATATATGACGGCATTTTCCGGAAAATAGAATCTTTACGCCGCTTTCTGTACGTTGCTACTATTTCGTAGCCTTCTTCAGCCTTCGCGACAAGTTTCGGAATCTCCTCCGGCGGGTTCTGCAGATCGGCGTCTATCGTTATCACAATTTCGCCCTTTGCGAATTCAAAACCGGCAAAGAGTGCCATGTGTTGGCCATAATTCCTGTTGAATTCTATTACTTTTACTCTGCCGTCATCAGCGTGGAATTTCTCGAGAAACACTTCGGTTCTATCGGTGCTTCCGTCGTTGATGTAGATAATCTCGTACGGCTTGCCCAGCCGGTCGAGCGTTGCGAGGAGTCTGCGATGAAGTTCAGGAAGCGATTCCTCTTCATTCAGCACCGGTACCAGGATGGATAAATAGACGTTATCGAGCATATTCCCTCACGTAATTGGATGCTATACATAAACATTTTTTCTGCATAATATAAACCCAAATTTGTCATTAGATCCGCTCCATGTCGAGACTTCCTCCGCAAACACGCTCCCTTCGCTCCTGCGGCTCCAGTCGCTCCCACTCAGCTTCGGAACTTTTGCTTACG
>CAYYLU010000163.1:0-2085 GCA_964472475.1 uncultured Syntrophus sp.
TATAGATTCTGATGTTTTTGCGTTTTTGGGTAATATGTAGACAGCCACATCTGTATCCGGGTACCTTACATTTTCAATCTTTTTAAACCGCTTATCAAACAGTATCGCTATTGTCTCTATGCCATCAATCCATTTCGCTTCCCTCGAGATCAAAAATACCTTGCCGGCGGAACCCGCAAGCTTCTCTTCCACCAACTGCACCATTGTGTCAGGTTTTCGAGGAAAAAGTTCTTGCTTCGTATTCTTGTGTTCAATTGTACTGGGATTCGGATATCCAAGGTGTTCGAAAGATGTGCCAAGATAATAATTCATGGAGACTGCCAGAAAATCCGGGGCAATAACTACCAGGTCATCTTCGTTCAATCTGGCACTGACAAATCTCGCTATGGCTCGATCGTTAGATTTTACATAATCGAAATAATACCAGTACAATGAAAAAGACGTAATAAAAAATATGAGACCCATTGCTGGCAACAGCAGGTAACATTTCCTTAATTTGGATATCCCCAATCCCAGTATCAAAATGAAACCAGGCCATGCTGCAATAGAATATCGACGTGCGAGAAAAATAGGCTTCTCAATGGATATTATCATCGGTATCGCAAGAGTTACAAACAAGTAGCATAACAGAAGAAAGAGACCGGTATTTTTTTTCAGATAAGGGACAAAGCATCGCCCGTATCGGGCTAGTGAGAAAATACCGGCAGCGAAGAAGCAGAAAAATATGCCTGAACCAATGTAGATAATCGCATTGTCTAGGAGCGGTCTGAATAGTGCAAAGTTCAGACCGCTGTAAAATTGAAATGTCTTAAATATAAATCGAGTCTGCATGTGCGGTATCCAGCCGACTATTGCTTTGCTTCCGAAATGCCGCATGACCAATGTCGGAACCCAGGGAGCGTAGCAGATGGCTATGATAATTTGCGTCGTAAGAAATCTTTTCCAATCAGCCTTTTGGATCAATGAGCAAATAATGAAAAAGCATATTCCGGATGCCGCGATAAAAAGACCGTAGTTGTGCGTGTACATGGTTAACGTCGTGAACACCACATATGCCGTCCAAGATGACCTTGTATTGGCGGTGACTGCTTTATGCAAAAAAAACATGGAAAGCAGGCCTAAGAGTACCAGCATGGAATACATTCTTACTTCCTGGCTATACCAGATATGAAACGGCGAAATAGCCACCATAAAAGAACTTATCAGGCCGACACGACGATTGAAGAGCGATGAACCGATATAACAAATGGCGGGAATCAGCAAAATTCCGAAAAGAGCAGCGAATGAACGAACGGACAACTCTCCAGGTCCAAATATTGTCATCCACACATGAAGCGCAAAATAGTGCAAGGGCGGAGAGACATCCTTTTGTAGGCCTAAAACAATTTCTTTGAAGCCCAGTTGGGCAATCCTAATTCCATTTGTTTCATCAAACCACAGGGATTGTTGGGTTAGCCCGTACATCCGCAAACCAGCACCGATGATCATAATCGCACAAAACGTAATCCAGAAAGTCTTGTTTGAATCGGCTTTTGTTTCTTCCATATAGATTGCCTTCCGATCAACTGATCATACTATGTCATAATAGTTTTCGTCCACAGAATCTGCAGATGGAGGAATAATCCGGTAAAGGACTGGAAAGAGAGAAACCAGAAAAGCGGATAAACGATATGCGGTCATTGAGCGCTTCCTCGAGTCCCGGGTCGCTTAATCCGTACCATCTCTGGAGCAGTAACAGTTTGAACATGGGAAGAGGAGGATAGGCAGGTCCGCCATCGGCGCTTACGGTCTTTTTGTATTTCTTCTCGAGTAGTTTTTCAATACTCTTCCAGTCAGTAAATCCATCTATTTTATCGAGAAAGTTATTGGCATGTTTTCTGTCCTCTATGAAGTAGTCGGCAAAACCCATAGTAGCGAATTTGTCTGTCACGAAATGATCTCCTTGCTGTGGGACAATCATTATTATACAAATTATATCATATAGTTACAAGACATCTATGTGATAATTACCGTGCAAAGGCTTCAAGGTGTAGGTAATCTCTTTAACTGCAGCTAGCAGCGAGGGAAACGAGGATGAGGATGACT
>CAYYLU010000163.1:2185-3924 GCA_964472475.1 uncultured Syntrophus sp.
TTACGATTTGGTCTATTCGTAGAGGTATTCGACAAGCATGTAGTCTGAGACCCTGAGACGGTGACTCATCATCTGTGCAAACTTTGAGTAAAGAATTACCCCGAGTCTTGGAACGTCCTTCAATATTTGTTCGAATTTTTCCTTGGTAAGCACGAGAGCAACTGTTTCTTCGGCCGCCAGAGCGGAAGCAGAACGGGGAAGACCATCTATGATACTCATCTCGCCGAAAGTCCTTCCCGCTCCTATTTCGCAGATGGTCTTTACATTCTTCCTGGAATCGCCCTTCGCTATTTTTACAAGCCCTTCCGCTATAAAACACATATACGGTTCGATCGCACCTTCATTGAAGATCAACTCATCCTTTGAAGCCCTGGCTACGTAGAGATAATCAGCGAATTTTTCAAGCTCCTCCTGTGCCATACCGGCGCTCCACGTTGATTTTGCAAGCATTGCGGCACGTTGCTGCAAAGTCGATATCACGTTGTGGAGCACTCTATCCCTCCGCGGATTCTGTATTAAGAAGCGGGCGTTTTCACATCTTATACCCTCTTAAACCGTTTTTTGCAATTGTTTTGATCCCCCGTATCACGGTCACAACTACAAGTGTGCAGCGGACCGTGTTCACAGTCCTTTCTTTTCGAACCATCTGAATGTAAGCAGGCTTAACCCGATAACGACGATGATTACAACCCAGTGATTTATTCCGAGTACTTCGGGTATCGTGATTTTTCCGTAAACGCCCCATGTGAGTACGCTTGTTTTCATGGCGGGATATAATTCCGCAAACAGGGCAGCTCCGGCGAGCATGCCGACAATACCCCAAACACCGTCCCATCTGCCTTCCCCCACTGCACCGAGAGAGGTACCTGGGCAATATCCCAGCAGTGCCCAGCCGACGCCGAAGATCAGACCGCCAATGATGTTACCGCCGAGAATAGTAGACTTGACTGAGAGTTTCACAAGACCGAGGTCCTTGAGAATGTAGACACCCACCATTGCGACCAGAATAGTGCTTAACATGAATTTTACGATTGTCATGTCGAGGAGCCTCAGCGCGCCAATCTGCTTGTCATATCGGATCACCCGCCCCTTCTGCAGAAGAAAACCGAAAATCATTCCTGTAACAGCGCCGTATGCGAGTTCATTCATTTATGATTACCTCCGTACAGAATTTTCGCTACTACAAGGCCGCCTGCAAAAAAGCAGATCAGTGAGATGTAACCGCTCACCGCAAGCTGGAGCGAACCGCTCAGCCCATGACCGCTCGGGCACCCGTCTGCAAGGCGTGCACCGAACATTGCTACAACACCTCCTGCAAAAGCAACCAGGGAGCGTTTTAACCTGCCGGGGCCAAACCGTTGCTCCCACATCGGTGGAACGGCAGTGGACTTGAAGGAGCCCGATGTTACCGCGGAGATGAGAGAACCAAAGAAGATGCCGATCACGAACATCCATTGCCAGTCAATCTTCGGGACTTCCTTCACAAAGTATTCCATGCTTTTCACCCGATCAGGGGCAAAGAGTTTTTCTACGAATCCCGAAGTCCTGACAAACGTTGTTGATGCGCCAACATATTTTCCGGTGAACCAGACGGAGAAAACAATCAGAAGCCCCGCAAGTGCTCCTGCCAGATACGGGCTCCACCCCTTATCCTTTTTCTTTCTGCTCATGTTGACCTCCTTTTGTTCAATGCGTTCTTAATCGATAACTACTTGGAAGCTTCTAAACGCCGGATATTG
>CAYYLU010000164.1:0-3915 GCA_964472475.1 uncultured Syntrophus sp.
TGCTCAGGGATTACACGGGGCTACTTGTTATATTTCTCATGCCCGTTGTGCTCGTAGTAGTCATCACGCTGGTCCAGCACAATATCATGGGGTCAGTCGGCAGAACAAAGATCAAAGCTGTTTTTCTCGATAACGATAAAAAAATGGTGGCAACTGAACTCCGTAAAGAATTGAGCACATCCAATATGATAAACCTCGTTAACGCATTCGAGGATAATCCGGGAGACATTGAAGAGGCGAAGACTGCAGTTGCTGAAGGCCGTTATCAGGCGGCAATTGTAATACCGGCAGACGCGACAAAGACATTCATGAAAAGGGCAAAACAGTCCGCGCAAGACTCTCTCTCATCGAAGGACAATCGGAAAATCGGGCAGAACGAGGTACCCGAGATTGACGTTTACTTTGATCCGGCGGTGACTGAAAGTGTCAGGGCAGGCATTATCGGTTTGCTTGAGAAGGCGCTAATCGGAATCGAAACAGATGAAAAGGTTAAGCAGTTTTCCGCTTTGTTGCCATCTGAGATTGAGATAGCGGCAAGAAAAGCAATGGGATCGATGTGGTCGGAAGAAATGAAGAAAACCCTCCCGGTACTCCATATAGCCTGGGACAAAACGCCCATTCTTACTCTAAAAGAAAGCACCACACAAATTGGGAGAAACAGTAAAACGCCGACGGCCGTGCAGCAGAATATACCTGCATGGACACTTTTCGGAATGTTCTTCGTTGTTGTGCCCCTTGGAGGTTCACTCATAAGAGAAAGGCAAAGCGGAATGTTCATACGACTGCTTACGCTCCCTATGTCTGCATTCATGATATTGGCCGGTAAGATAGTGACATACGTACTGATCTGTCTGGCTCAATTTTGTTTCGTGCTTGCCTTAGGAAAATTTGCTCTGCCGCACCTTGGGACATCCGTACTCGAAACAGGTTCTTCATTATCAGCCCTTGTTGTGATAGCGTTGAGTTCAGCGGCGGCTGCGTGCGGATACGGGATGTTGCTTGGGACGATAGCAAGGACGTATGAGCAGGCAGCAACATTCGGTGCCGTCTCAGTCGTAATAGCGGCGGCTTTGGGAGGCATCATGGTGCCGGTCTACGTCATGCCTGCCGTGATGCAGGAGATCAGCCTCTATTCTCCTCTCTCGTGGGGGCTCAACGCCTTTCTGGACGTGTTTGTGCGAGGAGGAGATTTGTTTTCCGTCATGCCTGACATTGGTTTGCTCATGCTTTTTTTCCTTGTAACCACTTTGATAGCATGGTTTAATCTCTCCCGTAAAAGCCGTACGAAAATACAGTAAGAAGACTTCTGAAAGGTTATATATAATGAAATGGTTTGAACACGAAGGACTCGAAAAAGAACTGGTTGAGCTCATCGCTAAGGTGTGCAATGTACTTGATCCTATACCTGACGATCTGTCGTTCGACAGTCCAATTATAGGACCTGATTCTGCGCTCGGTCTTGATTCGCTCGATGCAGTTGAAATTGTGGTTGCAGTGGAGAAAAATTATCATGTTAGAATTGACGCGCAGGAGACGAGCCGAAGGATTTTCAAATCCATCCATACGCTGGCTGCTTTCATCAGGCAAAATGCCCCACAGGAATCACAAGCATCGTAGACCCGCATATTCAGAAGTTCCCATCTTCATGAAGAAGGTAAAACCGGTGCAGCTGATAACAGCTGCGCTCATTGCGGCAGCGACTATGCTCGGCGGCTGTTCATCCGTACCGTCAAATTTTCGTACGGCCTCATGCGCCGATTATGCGTGTGTAGAGAAGACCGTGTCCTCCCTGGCTTTGCAGGAAATGAAAAGGAATAAAGTGAACGGCTTGAGTATTGCCATTGTGGATGACAAAGGTCTGATCTGGTCCGATGGCTTTCTGGTAGTTGAGTACTTCGCGCCTCTTGTTGCGGACGAGCGGATCGGTTTTCCCATATCACCCATTTCAGAAAGTGAGGCCGTTATTCTGGGAATTGGAAACGGAATGGGCGAGACTATCAGGACCGTCAATGATAACGGCAACGAATTTCTTGAATATTCAGGTTATCGCTTCAGGAAAATCAATGAATAACGGATCGTCCCTGCTCGGGAATTGTTTCTTCTTGTTATCGCCGGATTATCGTATTAGAATAGCTGCAAAGAAATCCGATACAAACAGGTGATGCTATGGCAGCTCATTCCCATGATTTTGTGGAAACATTTGAAGGCTTTCTGGGATATGGACTTGATCGGGAATCCGATGAGAATACGCTTCAGGTGTACCTGCAGAAATTTTCAGACGATAATCTGATGAAAATCGTACTCAAAAGAATGTCGGACGCAGACATAGAAGAGCTGTTCGAAACGATAACAAGAATGCTCAGAAAATACCTTACCGAATCAGAATACCATGACTTATTCCTCAAGCGCGAACAGTAGCTCGTAAGTCGTAAATCCCAGAGTCGTAAATAGAAACAAAGCAAAACATTCGGAAAGCAGGGCATTTTCTAATCGGGAAGGGGATAGATACAGGGCCGCAGGATCATATCTCTATTTTGTCCCGGCACAGCGGACGTCCTTTGACCCTTCAAGGCAGTCGAATCGCCTCTTACATGACAGTCAGCATGACATAGCAAATAGAAAAGCGCGCACTCTCCGGGATGTAGCAGAGGATCTTTTGATCTTTCTTGAGTCTGCCTGAGTGGAACAACTCTTCAAGGATGACGTACATAGAAGCGGCGCCCGTGTTACCTTTGTAGCTCAAATTGGTGAACCACTTGTCGAACGGAATCTCAAACCCGAACGACTTAAGCTGATTGTAGTACCTCTGTCTGAAATAACCGGAGGAATAATGGGGGAGGAGCCAGTCTATCTGTGATGCGGTCAGGTTGTGTTTCCTGATGACGTACGGCAATGTCTTGTCTACAGAATAATACATGATATCGCTATTAAGCAATTTCACGTCCTGCTGGATCAGGAACGCGCCGTTCTCTAATGCCTCCCGGGGTGACTCGAATTCTCTCCATCCGGTTATTGAGCCACCACTGTTCTTCTTTGCGCCTGAATACATACATGTTTCCATCTCACCCGCGAATGAGATATTCTCGATCCAATCTATTTTGAGAGATGTGTTCCCCGTAGGCTTCTTACCGGTCATGAAAGCGGCGCCTGCCGCGTCAGAAAGCATCCACCTGAGAAAAACCGTATCAAATGGTAAGATCTCTCCTTTAGCCTGTGCACTTTCTACCCTCTCTTCATGTCCAACGTCTTTATATGATCTTGCCCGAAGTGAAGGCGAAGCTACATCTGACCCCGTGGCAACCGAATTGTCTGAGAGGCCAAGTGCCACATTCATGTATGCGTATTTCAGCGCTGTCATGCCCGATATGCAGACACCGGCGGTGCTTACTACCTCGCAGGGGCCGCTCCTCAATTCTCCATGCACCATAAGGCCATGGCCTGGCATCAACTGGTCCGGAGTTGCTGTTCCGCAGCAAAGACATTCTATATCATTTGATGAAAATGACTCATATGGTTTCAACTTTTTTACGGCCTCGGCAGTGAGCTGCGCGTTCGTGTGTGTAGTCTTGCCGGTTTCAGGATCGATCGCGTAATATCTTGTCTTAATGTCGTTGCTTTTCAGTACAATTCTCTTGATCCTTGTGGGAATATGGTCGACTGCCCCGATCACGTTGTCCATTTCTTCGTTCGATACCGGATTGTTTGGAAGAAAAGCTGCCAGATCGGTTATGTAAACATCTTTCAAAATACACCTCTTTATAATTTTGCTTCCGCATGACCAGATTTCATCAAGTCAGCGTAATTTTCATAAAAAATCTTTTCGTCCATTCGTGTTGGAACGACTGCATTTGTGAGTGTGTAATAATCAAGATCATGAATAGCAATCATATCCTTCATGGAGTTGTACAGCGGTGT
>CAYYLU010000165.1:0-3889 GCA_964472475.1 uncultured Syntrophus sp.
TCAGGAACAGATGCCCGTTCGGTTCTTCTACATCACAATCAAGATACCGGACCTTTTGATTTGAATGGGCCAGAAAATATGCCAGATTGACTGCAATGGTTGTTTTGCCTGTTCCTCCTTTGCCGCTTGCAAATACTATTTTCATCGGACCGATCCCTTCTTCCTTCATGCTCGTACCATCGGAGTCCCGCATTTCGGACATTTCTGCTGCAGACAAGGCACGCCGGGTTCGTGGGGTATTGTGGATCGGCACTGCGGGCAAATACAATCCCCGCCGACACCAAGTCCTCTTCCGCCTACCCTGCCTCTGCCACCACCTTGACCTTGACCGGCGCCTTGCCCCTGACCACTCCCTGATCTTCTTCCACCCGTGGGACCTTTTCCCGTAGGGCCTGTTCCATCTCCTCTTGGCATAAATACCTCCTTCCTACCAGTGTCCCTGAACATCGGGGCTGGCAAGCTTTGATAATGTGGACTCTTCGAAGGCCTTTATTGCCTGTCCAACGGTTACTCCCGTAGTCGTGTAGACGTCAACCCCGGCCTCCTGGAGTACCCGAAACGCATTTGGTCCCAGATGTCCGCTGATAACCGCTTTTGCACCTGCATTGACCACATTTTGTGAGGACTGTATCCCGGCACCTTGTGGAGAATTCATGTTTGCGACGTTATCTATTACTTCAACCTGTTTCGTATCTCGGCTGTAAAGAACAAACTTTTTGCATCTGCCAAAACGTTCGTCAACCGGTCCTTCAAGAGTCCCGTCCATACTTGATATAGCTATCTTCATTTCTCCTCCTTCCGTGGCTTTTTCCTCTTCGTTAATCATCATGTTTTTGCTACTTCGCAACTTCTTGCCGCACTGGTTTCTCCAATGACCGCACGGAGGCAACACATCTTCTCCAATATTGATATTTCCTCCGTCTATCTTCAGGGCTTTTCCTGTTACCACGGCATCTGCAAGCTTCTTGTGTGCAGACAGGATCAAACGGTGAAACGTCGGTTGAGAAACGCCCATTTCTCTGGCCGCTTCTTCCTGCGGTTTGCCGACCAGGTCCTTTAGCCGCATAGCCTCCAGTTCATCATGGCCCAGTATCACCTCTTCGAGATCAGATATGCGGACACCTGCAGGTTTGAAATATGTAACGGAAGGGAGGTATCCGACTGTTCGCCTACAACGAGGCCTTGGCATTTTTCCCTCCGATACCATATAACGTTGATATTGGTTTCATACTAACGAATATATATTCATAACGTGTGAATGTCAAGTGAATATTTATTCATTATTTATCCTCTGCTATTTCCTTTACGCTATCCTAAGTTTTTCGTTTTGAGGAAATGGGTTCGGATGGTGTTCAGAAATTTTTCTTGCTTCGGAGACCGATATGTTGAGACTTTTCCTGGTAATTATCACCGAAAGTACTTGTAATTACATGAGATAGTGACTGTTAAAATGTTTTACATTCAAGCCTTATCTGTCAGGGACAATGAGAAGTGTAACCTTCTCCCGTACCATACGTTATAATTAGTGTGAATGCGTAACCAAGGAAAATTCTATGAAATTCACAGGCACAAATTATTTTCCTATCTTATGAGGATGACGGGAGATTATCATTTATCCGGCGATATAACACAAGAGGCTTTCGTCCGTTATCTTGATCGATACGGATATCAAGAAACCCCGTCACTTCTTTATGTCATAGCACGAAATGCGCTGTACGATCATATACGACGGCGAAAGCAAGATGTGCCGATTGACGAAATTCAAAGTGGGAGCAGTTTGGATCCGAACCGGGTCCTTCTGGCGCGAGAGGAGTATCGTCAGGTGCTCTCGGCGATGCAGAGACTTAATGATGACGAAAGAGACGTGCTCTCACTTGTCCTTAACGGTGATTTCTCATATCGGGAAATAGGAGATATCGCGGGTATAAGTGAAGCTAATGTCAAAGTAAAGGTACACCGTGCAAGACAGAAATTGCGAAAAATGCTGGAGGAAGATATCCATGAATGACCCCGCTATCAGCCTTTTTATTGATGATGAGTTAGACCTCGACGGTAAAATCGAATTTGTAGAAAGGGTGGCTTCATCCCCATCCTATAAGGACGAGACGGTGGGATTTCTTAAGCAGGAGAAACTGCTCAGATCTGAGGTGATGGTACATGCACCGATGCTTGCTATAGGAGCAAAACAGCAACGGTCCAGTGTCTTTTTTCGACCTCTTACCTTGATTCCCTCCGCTGTGGCTCTTGCCGCTATTGTATTTGTGCTTCTCTTCGTATACACCGCAACCCCCGGCCCTACTGTTCCTTACCGGTTTGTCATCTATCGACCTGATATAACACAGGCAGAGATCACAGGGAGTTTCACCGGATGGAAAAGAATCCCCATGGAACGAAGGGGAGTCAGCGGTTACTGGGAGATCACCCTGGACCTTCCACGGAAAGAACACCGATTTACCTATATTGTTCAAGGAGATAAGAGATTTGCGGATCCGACAATACCGACCCGGGAAGGAGATGATTTCGGCGGTGAAAACTCAGTTCTGAGCATCAACGGGAAAAGAGTGTGAAACGAACTACAACAGTTTTGATTACGCTTGTCTTCTTGCTGGCTGCATGCACTTCCACCCATGAATATATAGTCAAAGATAATGAACTTTTTCTCCGTCTCAAGAAACCGGAAGCAAAACTCGTTCAGTTTGCCTCTTCATTAGATGGGTTTAAGCTACACAAAGCTGAAAGAATCGGTGGCTCAGCATGGCAAATTGTTGCGCCGGCTGAGATTGAGTTCACCTACTTCTATGTAGTCGACGGCTTCTGGTATACACCTGAGTGCAAGTTCAAGGAACGGGACGATTTTGGCAGAGAAAATTGCGTATATGTTCCCGATATGTAACCTTCTGCCTTTCCATACGTTTCACAAATAAATAACAGCGAACATCTGGAGGAACATTATGAAGACATTGACGTTAATTCTATTATTTCTGATTCCAGCTTATGTCTCTGCCGTGTACGGCGATGAAGTGGATACCGGATTGCCCGGTCAGGCAACGGTTCAGGTTAGAACAAGCACCAGACAAATGATACAGACAGGCGTTGACAGAGACGAAGCAATCCGCATGACCCGTCTTATGCTGCAAAATCAATTCACGGAACGAGAAGTGCTCAGGGCGCACGAAATGATCATGAACGCTAACGGGAAAGGGTTACCGGCAAGTCCTATCATCAACAAGGCGTTCGAGGGAATGACCAAACAGGTCCAGGCAACAAACATCATCCAGGCAATGGAAACCGTACAGAAACGCTACGCCGTGGCACATACTTACGCAACCAGAGTTGCAACACAGAAGACTTCCAGAGATCTGGTACAAAATACTCTTGCGCAGGGTCTCGCTGCCGGACTCAAAGAAAGTGATGTACAGACAATGACAAACGCCTTGCTGCAGAGAGCCCGTACAGAGAGTATGAGCGCAGCAAGACTGGGCCCACTCGCTGCAGAGACTTTCGCGGCTGCAAGAGACATGGCGCGGTTAGGCACATCATCGGAAGCGACCGGAACGCTTATTTGTCAGGCTATCCAACATCGCTATAATGAGCGGGAACTGCAAATGCTCAGTAAGTCATTTACAAGCCAATCGAGACAGGTTGCTCCGGCCACTCTTGCCTCACGCTACGCCGAAGCCATCAGAGGAGGCACGACGGCTGACGGTCTGGGATCATACGGCGTACAAGGAGGATCAAGCAGTCATGACGGATCCGGTCATGGCGGAAACGATGGCGGGAATGGCGGCGCCGGTTCGGGTGGTGGAGGAGGAGGTGGTGGCCACAGGTAATAGGTCATTTCTATTGTGGCATATTCGTGTTGTCCGCGTTCAAACGAGAAGAAAAGGAG
>CAYYLU010000166.1:0-3854 GCA_964472475.1 uncultured Syntrophus sp.
CTCGGATCCTGCTTGATTTTCTTAAGAGATCTCTCTCGATATGCCATTCAGACGGGTATATGTCAAGGCGGAGAAGTACGCGTAATACCTGCTTTATCGCGTTTATCAGCTCCGGAGTGCCTTCATGATTTTATCCGGAGTAATCGGATACTCTGTTATTCGTTTTCCTATTGCATTGGATACCGCCATCAGCACCGCGCTTGGTCCCGGTGATGTTGATATCTCTCCCACCCCCAATGCTCCGTATATATGGCTTGGTAAAGGCGTCTCGAGAATAACGTTCTGGAATTGCGGCAGGCCCGGGAACACACGCCATTTGTAGTCTATCATGTTAGCGTTGAGGATATGCCCCGTTCTTCTATCAAGAACCGTCTCCTCACAAATGGCTGTGTCTATGCCGGCAGCCCCCAGTGCCCCATGGAGCTGTCCTTCAAGCGCAAAAGCATCGATAATACGTCCCACGTCAGTTGAGTTGATGACTTTTGCAAGCGCGACGAGCCCTGTTTCAGTATCAACCTCAACTTCCACGAAGGTCATCATGAAGTTGGGCATCGAATAGTCCGGCTCAAACGAACCGAATCCAGTAATGGTATGTTCTGTTCCACCCATTGCTGTTAACCAGCGAACAGCCGCTGCCGGACGTCCCTTGACGAATACCATGCCATCTCTGGTTTCAAGGTCATCGCCTCCCGCGTTGAGAATCATCGCCGCTTTTTCGAACAGCCGGCGTTTTGCATCAATGGCAGCCATTGTGGTAGCAGTCCCAAGAGCATAGGTGCCTCTGGAGCCTGCAAGTCCATGATCAAAAGGATTAATGAGTGTATCAGGAACAGTGACGCTCACCCACCCAAGCGGTACGCCGAGCACCTCCGCGACCATCTTTCGGACACCGCTCCTCTGCCCTCCGCCGGATTCCGCTATGCATGCCTGGAGGATAACCCTGCCGTTCGGAAGAAGCCGTACGTACGCCTCAGAATGATCTTCTCCCACGTCGGCGTTGCCGTGAACACCGCAGCCAATCCCTCTTCTTTTTACCCCTTCGACAGCCGTTGGCTTGAGCCATCCTTTCCACTTTTCTGCCCATCCAAAAGCACGTGCTCCCTCTTCAGCCGCTTTTCTGTAATCCACACCCCGGCAGGTCCACAAATTTCCATCGCGCCAGTAATAGTCATCACCTGCTCGGGCAAAATTTTCCTTGAGAAATTCGACAGGGTCAAGATCAGCCTTATCCAGAGCAAGCATCAGAATCGGCAGGAAGGCTGATTTTAATTCCTGTCCGCCAAAACCTCTCACTGCGCCGGACGCCGTCTGGTTCGTGAACACCGAGTATGGCTGAAGGTTCCAGTTGGCGCATCTGAGCATAATCTGGATCTCTCCAAGACCGACGGCTACTTGTCCCTGTGTCGCTCCGGCGAAACTGCCTGTGTTGATGATCCATTCGCCGGCAAACGCGGTTACCGTTCCATCTTTTTTAATTCCGACTTTCCCCCGGATACGTGATCCGAATCTTACAACAAACGTACCGAGATGCTCTTCTCTTGTGTAAGCAACTCTGACCGGTCTGCCTTTTCCGACCACGTAGGCGAGCGCAGCCGCATACAATATGGGCTTCCTCGCAGAGTTTTTCGAACCAAAACTTCCGCCGCACTGGGAAGCAATGCTTCGAATATCCACGTCACCCAGTTCCGCCATAATTCTATTACGGACATGGAACGGACTTTGAGTAGCCGACCAGATCGTCAGTCTGTCGGGTCCATCCCACTGAGCAATTGCGCCGGGAGGCTCGGCGGGCATCGCGTTGGGCATCCCTTCATAGCCGTAGGTCCCCTCTGCAATGAAGTCTGCCTCTTCGAATCCGGCATCTACATCACCTCTCACCACTTCCTGCAAAGCATTCGGACCGAAACCGATGAAACCACGAGGAACAATATTGCCGGGGTACTGTTCATAGAGCTGCGGAGCGTCCGGTTTCATAGCCTCATCCGCATCGAATACAGCGGGAAACTGTTCGTATTCTACACGGATGAGTTTCAGTGCTTCTTCGGCAATTTCTTCAGTCTCGGCGGCCACAAGCGCAACCGCATCGCCGATAAACCGGACTCTGCTTTCGAGAACACCACCGCCACGCGCCTCTCGAGGGTGCCAATCCGGGGCGTTTTTATACGTCACCACACCTTGAACTCCCGGCAGACCCTCTGCTTCGGCTGTATCTATATCAATGATGTTCGCATGCGGGTAAGGACTCTTTAGAATCTTGCCGTAAAGCATACCGGGTACTTTAATATCGCTTATGTATGCCGCCGTCCCGCTCACAATATCCACTGCATCAACACGCGGAGTCCCTTTTCTTAAGTGGCGAAAACCATCCGGAGCAGACAACTCGGTTCTCTCCTTCGCCACGTTCTTCACCGCTTCAATCACTTCATAATGGGATATACATCGGCAGAAGTGTCCCGCAAGCGCCTGTTCAATCTCACGGTCGGTAGGCTCTGGGGTTTTATCGAGCAGTGCCTGTGATGTCATGATAATACCGGGTGTGCAGAAACCGCATTGAAAAGCCGAGCGATCAACAAATGATTGTTGAAGTGGATTCAATTTGCCGGTCTCAGGGTTTTTCAATCCCTCTATGGTAACGATCTCTTTTCCGTCACATTCGATGGTAAGGGTCATACAGGACAGCGTGGGCTCGCCGTTCATGAGCACTGTGCAACTGCAGCATCCGCCATGATCGCACGCTACCTTCGTACCTGTTAATCCGAGATTATCGCGGATTGTATGGGCAAGCGTATGTGAGGGTTGGATGTCCTTTCCAACAATGAACTCATGGAGCTTTCGATTCACTGTCAGACGAACAGTCTGCGGACCGGGATCTGATTGACTCCGCATCTCCCGTTTCTTCTTAATACCGACAGCACTCGTGGTCCTTTCTTCCTTTTTCATTTTCTTCGTTGCACTATTCATGCAACACCCGCCAGGTTATTCAAAATCGCTCTCTTGACCAGCGTCTTTGCGATATCCACTTTGTATGCGTTCCTGCTTAACGGCTTTGCATTCTTAAGCGCCAGTTCGGCGGCCACTTTAGCGATATCTTCATCGATGGTTTTGCCGATCAACAGTTTTTCAGCATCAACGGCAATCAGCGGCCCGGCAGATACCGCGCCGAGTACAATATGTGCCTCCGTACAGGCGTTCTTCTCAAATGCCATTTTGATTGCTACACTGACAACCGCAAAATCAATCGACTGTCTTAATGTGAATTTCAGGAAGGTCTGCCTCTGCGGCTTCTCCTGCAGAGGAATTACAATTTCCCTTACGATCTCGTCCGTGCCAAGTGCATTACCCATCGGATTGTAGAAATCCGCCACATCGATCGACCGCTCACCTCTATTCCCGACTACTATCATACGTGCTCCGAGGCAAGTGAGTGCAACCGCCGTATCGGACGGACAAACCGCATGACACTTTCTTGCACCTATGATTGCATGATACCGATTATCACCTTTTACAGCAAGACATGGGCCCATTCCCTTTCGGGCGCATTGCAGAGCCCCTCCCAATCCGATCGGATAACGGTAATACCAGCATCGTATGTCCTGGCAGAGGTTTCCTCCGATGGTACCCATCTGACGCAACTGGGGACTTCCGACGGAAAGCGCTGCCCGTGCAAGGACAGCCGCTCTCCGGCCTACGACAGAAGAGCCGGCAACATCCGACAGCCGGGCAAGTGCTCCAATTCTCAGAACTCCGTCATACTCCGTTATGTAGTCCAGATTTCCGATCGTCTTAATGTCAATTATCAGTTCAGGATAGGAAGGGAGTATCTCATCCTTGAGTATTGAAAGGAGGTCCGTACC
>CAYYLU010000167.1:0-3835 GCA_964472475.1 uncultured Syntrophus sp.
CTCATGAACAGCCCCGAACTGCTCCTCTTGGATGAGCCTACCGAGGGTCTTGCGCCGCTCGTCGTCAGAAGTCTTGAAGAACAGATTCTCAAGCTCAAGGATGCAGGTATCAGCATACTTCTTTCTGAGCAGAATGTGCGCTCAGCCCTGCGGATGATAACGAGAGCGTATGTTATTGATGAAGGCGCAATCCGTTTCGAGGGGACTGTAGCGGAGTTGGAAGCGAATGAAGAAGTGAAGAAGAAATACCTGATGGTGTAATAAAAAGTGAATAGTCCTTCAAACGGGGGCACTGAACAGTCAATAATTGACGCGGATAATTTCCCCGGGACCTGCTCACACGCCATCTAACATGGACCTCACTTTTGTGAGAAATTGATTTGCAATGATTGGTTTTTCCATAAAATGGAGGTCCGGTTCAATGAGACCCCTTTTGTTTATGATGTCTGCCGTATATCCGCTGACAAAGAGTGCACGCACATCCGGATACTTTTTCCGGATCTCGTCAAAGACAGCTTTTCCGTTCTTCTTCGGCATGATTACGTCCACGATGAGAAGGCTGATCTGCTTGCTGGACTCCTGATACTTCTCGACAGCATCGTCACCGTCCACAGCTTCTATTACGTTGTATCCATACTCCTGTAGCAGAGTTTTCATTATCCCGCGTGTGCCGATATCATCTTCGGCAAGGAGAATGATCTCGTTGCCTCCCCTGGGCTTGGCACTGACTTCCGCCCTTTTCTTTTCGGGCGCTGCGCTCATGAGCGGCATATAGATTTTGAAGATGGTTCCATGTCCCGGTTCGCTGTATACATTTATGTAACCATTGTTCTGTTTGACTATTCCGTACACAATGGAAAGACCGAGTCCTGTGCCTTTGCCTACTTCTTTTGTCGTGAAGAACGGTTCAAAAATGCGCTCCAGGTGCTTCCTGCTGATGCCTGTCCCTGTATCCGAAACGCGAATGAGCGCGTAATCGCCAGTCTTTCCGTAACCGTGTTTCCTGCAGAACGCCTCATCTATACTAACGATGTCAGTTTCAATAGTGAACGCCCCTCCGTGCGGCATTGCATCCCTGGCATTTGTTGCAAAATTCATCAACACCTGATCGAGTTGACCTGCATCGGCAAAGACTATGAGGTCCTTGCTGCAGAGGTTCACGTTCATTTCTATGTCTTCACCAATGAGCCTTACGACAAAGGTCTTGACGTTCTCGATGACCGAGTTCAGATCCACGGGTTTGGGGGCTATGATCTGCTTTCGGCTGAAGGCAAGCAGGGCCTGCGTGAGGTGTTTGGCTTTATCTGCTGATCCGAGTAAAGGGGTCACATACTGCATCAGTTTTTCGTTGTCCGCCATTTTGAGCTGGATCAGATTCCCGTAACCGATTATGGAAGTAAGAATGTTGTTGAAATCATGCGCGACACCTCCGGCCAGCTGACCAATAGCCTCCATTTTTTGCGATTGTATGAGCTGTTCCTCGAGTCTTTTCCTTTCGGTCATATCGAGTATGGATGTGACCGTCCGATCTGTCCCGGGAATCATCGAAGACGTCAGCAATACGTGGAGCACATTTTCTTCTTTGTTTATCAACCTGCATTCATATTCGCGCGAACCTGATACAGACCCTGTCTTCCCGGCTGCCCGAAAGTCTTCCACTTTATTGATATCTTCAGGAAAGACAAAGGTTCTCCAGTTAAGTATGCCTTCGACCTCTTCACGTCTGTATCCGGATACTTTTTCGAAAGCGGTATTTACCATGAGCACAATACCGTCAATCGATGTGATAAGGCTCGGATTTCCGGTTGTTTCAAAAATTGTACGGTATCTGTGCTCTGACTCGGTAAGCTCAGCCTCTATCCGTATCCTTTCGGCGAGTTCATCTTCCAGTCTTGTCTTACTATCCGTAAGTGCAGCCGTCCGTTCTGTGACGAGCTCCTCCAAATGTGTCCTGTAGTGAGCCAATTCACGATCTCTCTGACCGATTCTGTCGAGCATTTCGTTGAATCCCTTTGCGAGATATGCGAATTCATCATTGCCGGCAACGTCTGCCCGGATGGAGTAGTCCTGCTTCTCCGAGACTGTCCGCATAAGACCTGTAAGCGCTGTCACGGGGTCCGTAATGATTCGATGCAGCTTTGTAAATAGAAAATAACTTATGCCGAATGCAAACAGCATGATCGCCAACAACGTCAGCGCATATCTGACAACGCGAAGATAAAAAGAGCGCAATTCAGCATGAATATATATGGAGCCGATCACTTCCCCGTCCAATACGACTGAATCAACGAGATAGATGTGATCGATTCCGGAATAGTAACCTATCTGAAAAGGTCTCGCGGGGATATCAACTTTTTCGTCGCGGGCAAATGATGTCACTATCGTGCCGTCACGATTATACACAGCCGCCCCTACAATGAGCGGGGCAAATCTCAATGCATCCAGGGTCTCCGTTGCACTTGTCTGGTCTTCGAAAGCGAGTGCCGCTGAAAGGTTCATGGACGTTGTCTTGGCATAGCTCATGAGATCATTTTTCAATGAATTTCGCAGCGACACGACTTCCGATGTTATGAAAGCAGCGCTGGCAATAAAGAGTATCGAACATGTAACGAAGGTACTGGCTGAAAGCAATTTGCTCTTAAGCGACATTTTTACCCACATATCGGCTAATTTCATGGCGTCCCTATTTGTAGATTGTCTTTGCTAGTTTGAGCAGTTTCGAGCTGATCGATATTCTGGCGCGCCTCGCGCTTCCCGTGTTGATTTCAAACCTGACCTTATTCTCTTCCATTACAAGGTTTATCATGACCCCGTTTTGCGCGAAACCTTTTCCATCTCCAATTGTCAATACAGGCGAATTCCCGAGGGCTTCGAAAAGCTGTGGCAGAAGCTCTTTTTCCGACGAGTTTATGAATACCAAGTTGCACCCTTTGAAATCCCTGTTTTTCCCGAGTGTTCTGACCTCGAGCCTGCGGCTCTGAATAGTTTTGTTACTGATCGTTGCAATGGAATTCCCGAACGGGTTGGTTCCCGATATACAGAGTGTGAGCGCTTTCTTATCGTCGCGAGAGATTTCGCCGGGCCATTCTACGAATTTCGCAAAATTATAGATGAAGCCTGCTTTGATTTCGTACTCGCTGAACTCGGACTCTTCCGCGTACGTACAGGGTACGCACATCGTGAACCCGATAATCAACAAGAACAGCACTCTAGACATATTCACACCGATACTCTTCCTGTCATCTCCCTAAAAGTGATACGTGAACTTGACGCGAAAAGACCTGCCATCCTGTGGAATGGTATCCTGCCTGAATTCGTTCGACGCCGGATCGCCGTATTTCCTGTCAAACATGTTGTAAACGGTTGCTGATATCTCAAGCCCTTTTGCAAGTTCCCGGCTCAAAAAGGTCAAATTCGTTATCAGGAATCCTCCGGTTTCGCCGCCTGCAGGGATCCGCCTGCTGCCCGTGTACTGAGCCTCAACACCCGCAGAGAGGTATTGCTTTACAATCGGAACGTGGACGTTTGCCTTGAGAAGATGCCGGGGCGCATTTGTGAGGAGCCTGCCGGTGCCCTTGTCTATGGTTTCCTGATACGAGTAACTGAGTTGTCCCTCGATATTGTAGGCCCATTTCCCCTGGGCCTCGAACTCAACACCCTTCGATTCCACCTTGTCAACATTTCGGAAGACAATCAGTCCGTCAGAAGGATCCGTTTGCTGGCTTATCATGTCCCTGGCTTTGTAATAGAAGCCGGATACAGAGAAACGATAGTTCTTTACGTATTGCTCCAGAATGATCTCATATGTGCTTATCTTTTCAGGATCGAGATCGGG
>CAYYLU010000168.1:0-3801 GCA_964472475.1 uncultured Syntrophus sp.
ACCGCTTTGTCTTCGCCGAGCTTCTGCCCGGACAGGATAATTCGGGTAAACTTGTGGCGGCAGTGCGCGCCGATGCCCGCTCAGAAGCTGAATCGACTGGGAGAAAACTTGTCCTCATCGACGGTCCTCCCGGCATTGGCTGCCCTGTTATTTCTTCCATCACAGGAACGGATCTGGTTGTTGTTGTTACAGAACCGACACCGACAGGGATACACGACCTGGAAAGGGTCTTTACCCTGACCAAACATTTCGGAATACGGACTGCAGTGGTGGTTAATAAATGTGATGTTAATGCAGCCCATCTGAAAAGTATTAAAAGCTATTGCGGTGAGGGCAATCATACGTTCCTCGGTGAAATTCCCTATGATGGGGAGATTACCGAAGCCCAGAGGGCGGGTAAAACAATACTGGACTTTAATCCTGATTGCGAGGCAGGCGTTGCTATCGGTCACATTTATGAAAAACTAAAACGAATATTGGAGGAAAAATAACATGAGTTCAGATCAGTGTATGAGCAATGGAAGCGCAAATGACCAGGCTTTACAGGATAAAGCAATTCAGGAAAAACTTGATAAAATCGACAATATCCTTATTGTACTTTCCGGTAAAGGCGGTGTCGGCAAAAGCACTGTCGCGGCAAATCTTACATTCAGTCTTTCAATGCAGGGTTATAGAACGGGGATTCTCGATGTAGATATCCATGGTCCGAGTATTCCCAAACTGATGGGGATAAACGGCCAAATGATGGGCCTTAAAGGCGATGATCTCCTGCCTATAGAATGTTATGCCAACATCAATGTTGTGTCTATGGCCCTGCTGCTGCAAAACACGGAGCAGGCGGTTATCTGGCGAGGACCCATGAAGGCAACAGTCATCCGCCAGTTTGTTCAGAACGTAGCATGGGGTAAGCTTGACTATCTTGTGGTCGACTGCCCTCCGGGAACAGGGGATGAACCTCTTTCAGCCGTGCAGATCTTAGGGAAGAAGGCGCGCGCCGTAATCGTCACCACTCCTCAGGAGGTTGCCACAATCGACGTGGAAAAATGCATTACCTTCTGTAATCAGCTTGGGCTTCCCATTGCGGGTATTGTTGAAAACATGAGCGGTTTCATCTGTCCTCATTGCGGCAAAGAATCCGATATATTCTCACGCGGCGGCGGTGAAAAGCTGGCAACGCGATTTTCTGTTCCGTTCCTGGGTAGAATACCGATTGAAACCGATATTGCAAAAAGCGGAGACGAGGGAAAGCCCTACGTGTTCTATTATACAAAATCAGAAACAGCAAAACACTTTGACAATGTTGTTAAGAAAATAACACAGACCAAAACAGACCAGGATACGAAGTCAGATCCGGTACCGGCTGCACAGGACAACAGTGAAAAGAAGATTGATGTTAATCAACAGGAGGCTTCTATGAAATTTGCAGTACCGACAAACGACGGTAAATTATGCCAGCACTTCGGCCATTGTGAGACGTTTGCCCTCATTGACGTTGAAGGAAACACCATTCTGAACGAGACGTACGTGACTCCGCCGCCACACGAGCCGGGATTATTGCCACCTTGGTTGTCACAGCAGCGTGTTCACTGTGTGATAGCTGGAGGAATGGGCGCCAGGGCACAACAGCTGTTTGCCGAAAACAATGTCAAAGTCATCACCGGCGCGCAGGGAGAATATCCCAGAGAGGTTGTAGAGAATTATTTGAAGGGCACGCTGCTTACGGGCGCCAACACCTGCGATCATTAGGAGAAGAAGAGAGATACATGAATGACGGCGGAGTTACTGGGACAATGGCGTGTAAAGCGCTCGACAGACTAAATATTACCATTGTTGTTGACAACTATTATGACGCTGTCAGGGCGGCGCCGGCGCCGGCGGATAGGTTAAGGGCAACACCGCAGGTGAGCGTTTATGCGGAACATGGATTCTCCTGCTGTATCGAAGGTGTAAGTAATCATAATACAGAAGCTTTATTATTTGACTACGGCATGAGCTTCCCTGTTCTGATGAACAACCTTGCCGTCCTCGGAATAGACATTCCGGCACTGCAGGCGCTTGCTCTCAGCCATGGACATTTTGACCACTGGGGAGGGCTAATACCCTTCCTGGAAAAATATGGCGCCGATTTGAGATCGAATATTCCTTTGTATGTTGGTGATGACGCCTTCGCATACAGGTTTTCTCAAAGGCCCTCCGCCGGTATTCAAGATCTTGGCAGACTGGACCGGGACGCGATTGAATCATTTGGCACGATAGAGATTTTGCACATAAACAGTCCGGAAGAAATCCTGCCGGGTGTTGTGCTGACCGGGAAAATAGCGCGAACCGTACCTTATGAAAACGGCTCACCCACTCTACTCGTTATGAGGGGCGACAGCATTGAACAGGACGATTTCCGGGGAGAACTGGCGGTCGTTTGTAATCTCAGGAACAAAGGTATTGTGGTGATTACCGGATGTGCGCATGCCGGTATCATCAATACCATCAGGCATGCTCAACAGATAATGGGCATACAAAAGATTCACGCTGTTATAGGCGGTTTTCATCTCGTGAATGTCAATCCGGAGATTATATGGCAGACCATAGCGGATATGCAGGAGATTGCGCCCGATTACGTTATCCCTATGCATTGCACCGGTTTCGAAGCTATGACAATGTTCAAAGAGGCCATGGGAGATCAATTCGTTGTCAACACAGCGGGAACGAGGTATTCGTTTGGTCTCGCATAAAAAGTTTAGCACCGGTGATGATCATGTGCCGAGGGGAATGGGCATGGACGAATTGATAATTACAATCAGAGGCGCCGGTGAAATGGCAAGCGGTATAGCGCATAGACTCCACTCTGCAGGTATGCACAAAATTGTTATGACTGAGATTGTGCAACCGTTATGTGTGAGACGAACAGTCTCTTTCTCCGAGTCCGTTTACGAAGGTGAAGCGAGCGTTGAGGGGATAAGAGGTGTTCTCATCGGAAATCTGAACGAGTTGAGTGATCCCTGGAAAGAAGATATGGTTGCTGTCATTGTCGACCCGGAAAGCCGATGTATATCCGAGCTTAAACCAGATGTTTTTATAGACGCCACCATGTTGAAGAAAGAAACGTCACTTTGCGGCCGGGAAGCTCGTTTGATCATAGGAGTCGGACCTGGTTTTACTGCGCCTGATAACGTTCATGCTGTGATTGAAAGTAACAGAGGTCATAATCTTGGGCGTGTGATATGGACCGGATCTGCTGAGCCATATACTGGAGTTCCGGGAAATACGAACGGGATTACGAGGGAGAGAGTGTTGCGAGCGTCGGTTTCAGGTACTGTGAAACATGTAAGGCATATTGGTGAAATGGTTAAGAAAGAAGATACCGTACTATACGTCGACGAAATTCCTGTCCGTGCGCAAATTGATGGCATACTCAGGGGACTTATCCGGGAAGTGTATGTTACGGCCAACGAAAAAATCGGAGACATAGACCCGAGGAGTAAGATCGACCACTGCTATATGATATCGGATAAGGCGCGGGCTATCGCCGGAGGAGTCCTGGAAGTCATAATGCACAAGTATAATAAACTGGATTTGTAATGAATATTTATCGGATTATTATCGACTATATTCAGTCAAATCGAACCGGGGTTCTTGCCACTATAATCCTGAGATCGGGCTCAACGCCAAGAGATGTCGGCACGAAGATGTTTATAGGGGAAGATGGCAAATCCTATGGTACAGTCGGTGGCGGAACTCTCGAAGCCCAGACGTATAAGGAAGCTCTTGAGATCATGCGTACCAATGCGGTTAGGACCTTGGATA
>CAYYLU010000169.1:0-3717 GCA_964472475.1 uncultured Syntrophus sp.
GCTCTTTCTTTTAAAATCGGAGGCATTCAGGCTGTACTTCTTTAGGAGATCGTAAAAATCTGCACGGTACTTGCCTGCACATTTTGCGGCTTCCGTAACGTTCCCATGGCAGATCTCAAGAAGGTATATGAGATAGCTTTTCTCAAACGACTGCTTTGCCTCTTTCAGGGGTATGACAGGGTCCTGTGAGACGACCCCCTTCGTCTGCAAAAGGAGATCGTCCGTTATGAATTCCTTATCCGTCATTGCCGCTGCATACTCGATCACATTTTCGAGTTCGCGCACGTTCCCCGGCCAATCATACAACATTATTTTTTGCATAGCCTGTGGAGTCAGTCCCTTTATTTCCTTCTTCATGCGTTGTCCGGCTTTCCCTACAAAGTGTTCTACGAGAGGTGGAATATCTTCTTTCTTTTCTCTCAGCGGGGGCAGTACGACCGGAATAACATGTATTCTGTAGTAGAGATCTTCCCTGAACAAGCCAAGCTTGACCTGTTCCTCGAGATTCTTGTTGGTCGCCACAATAATCCGTACATCGACTTCAACTACCTTTTCGCTGCCGACAGGTCTGAATTGTTTTTCTTCGAGTACCCGAAGGATTTTTGCTTGTATTGAAATCGGCATATCCCCGATTTCATCAAGAAATATCGTGCCTTTGTCTGCCTGGAGAAAAAGGCCCTTTGAGTCTTTGATGGCTCCGCTGAACGAGCCCTTCTCGTGACCGAAAAGGCTGCTCTCCAAAAGAGTTTCCGGAAGGGCGGCACAATTCACCGCTACAAAAGGTTTGTTTTTTCTCTGGCCGGACAGGTGAATTGCCTTGGCAATCAGGTCCTTCCCCGTCCCGCTTTCGCCCAGAAGCAGAACGCTGGAGTCAGTCTTGGCTATTTTCGACACCGCTTCAAGGACCTGCCGCATCTTTGCGCTCTTGGCTATTATATTTGTGAAACTGTATTTCTCCTCCAGGAGCCCCTGCAGACGCTCTATTTCACAAAACAGGCGACGGTTTTCCATGGCCTTGCCTATCTGGAAAAGAAGTTCCTGTGATTCGAAAGGTTTTGTAAGGTAACTGTATGCTCCACGCTTCATTGCTTCAACGGCATTCTCAATGCTGCCGTAGCCTGTAAGGATAATCACCGGCATATCAGGAATTATCAGGTGGAGTTCCTCCATTAAAGACAGGCCGTCTTTATTCACAAGCTGGAGATCAACCACGGCAAGATCGAAGGCGTGTTCCCGAGCTTTCCTGAGGGCCTGGTGTTCGTCAGTTGCTGTAATTGCTTCATAACCTGCCAACTCCAGTCCCATCTGGATCAATTCAACAAGATTCCGGTCGTCGTCGACTACAAGAATTTTTCCAATGAAAGACATAATTCTCCTCTCTATTCTCTCTTCTTCTGTTCCATTTCAATATCAATCTTCTTAGATTGTTCAATAATTTCTTTTAATTTAGTGTTCTCTTGTTGAAGTTCCACGAGCTGCTTTTTTGCTTTCGTATTCTCCTGCTGCACATCTATCGTCTGTTTCTTGAGTCTCAGATTTTCCTGCAGCAGATCGGAAACTACACGACTCCTGTATGACCATATGGTTTTCGGGTAAGTCGTTTCAGCGTTTTTCAGGGCAGCAATACCTCTGATCGTGTCCCTGGAAGGATTTTTGACGTCCAGATACGCAAGCGCCGTGTTGAACATACTGTCGGCTTTCGATGCTCCACTATCCGCTACCGACGAGTAGTCGGGTTCACTGTCAGCCCGGTTTGCCTTAAGGAAACGCCATGTAGGGCCGTCCGTCGTTTTGCCGGCGATCTCATCGGATGTGACACATCCTCCCAACGTTATACAGATCACAACGGCAAAACAAATGTGAAGGTACTTCCCTGTCCCAATACACTTTCGGCCCATATTCTCCCTCCATGAGCTGTGATAATATTCCTGGCCAATGCGAGCCCCAATCCCGTACCCTTTGCCCATTCAGATGTCTTGACAGGCAACTGGTGGAATTTTTCAAATATCTCGTTCAAGTTCTCTTTCGGAATGCCGGGCCCGGTGTCTTTAAACGAGCATGACAGTTTGTGGTCCGTACACATCACGGAGACGACTATCTGACCTCCTTCAGGCGTGTATTTGACAGCATTCGAAATCAGATTTCTGATCGCCTGGAGCATCCTTTCCTTGTCCAGGCTAAGCATGGGAATGTCGGGATCAAATACGACACGAGGATGTATTTTCTTCGCCTCCATAATCGGTGTTATTTCCAGGATAGCCTTCCTGACCAGAGGCGGAAGCTCTTCACGGGCGAAACGGTATGGCATCATGCCGGCTTCCATTTTCGATAGATCAAGCAGCAAATTGACCATCTCGATCAGACGATTCGTTTCCTGTGACAAAATGTTGAGGAGTTTTTTCTGTTTCTCGTTTGGCTGATTTTCAAAACCCTGTTCCAAAAGGACAATGCCCTGTTTAATGGAAGTGAGAGGCGTCCTCAACTCATGGGACATGGCAGAGAAGAATTCTGTTTTCATGGTGTCAACTTTCTTCAGCCGGTCGCACATCACATTGACGGCTTTTGTGAGGCCGAGCACCTCGGGGGGTGAAGATATGTGCAGGTCGGCCTCGAATACGCCTTGTGATATCTCTTTCGTCTTTTCAATCAGGGCTTTCAGGGGTTTTGTTATGCTCCTGGTGCTTGCAAGAGAAGTGCCGATGACCAGGAATAACGCCACGATCAACATTAACCCGGCGAGCTTGCTGGCATAGGCGGCGTCGTCTTTTATAATATTCATGCGTACGTACATGTCCTGTCTGCAGGCGGCTTCCAGAGTTTTCAGCTGATCAAGTAATTGATCGCTGATTGTCTCCTTTTCCTCTGTGGACACTGTGTTCTGGATCAACTGGCCATTTTCGGTTTTGTTAAACTCTTCCGTTACAATGTTTTTGTACTGATCATAGGACACTTTTATGGTATCGATGGTCTGCTTCATCGGCAGGGACCTCGCAATAGAATCAGCTTCGGCGAGGTATTTGTTAAAGAGTCCATTTTCGGTCAGAAATTGCCTTGAATATGCCGGGTCTTTCGTAATCAGGAACTTCTTTTCATGTCCGATCTGAGACAGCAGAGAATCCGTGAGATTCTTCTTGAGATCGAGGAGTCTGCCATCAATGTTGAAAATGGATGAGGTTTCGTGTTTCAAGCGGTAGAGCTTGAGCAGGGTATATCCGTTGACGGCCCCCAGGATCAGAAGTATCGCAAGATAACCCAATGATAATCGTGCAAAAATAGTAAGGCGCATTCCAACTCAGTTGTTTTCATTTGAGGCATGTTGCGTATGTTGATACAGTTAGGAGGTCTATTCTGAACGTATTCAGCGGCACGAGAACGTGTTAATGAACAGAAGTATTTATAGGTTCAATAGTATCTTCCGGACAACATGACCCGATTAATTGCCTAATAATATCATTATCGTAACACGAAAGCAACGCCCTACAAATTGCTACAGCTTCCTCTCATTATTCTCGCTTGTACTGCCGCAAGTGATTCTGTTCCTTTCTGCCGGGTTCAACCGGCTGACCCTTATTGCAACGAGGAAAACCAGCTTATAGCTCTAAGCTGTATGCAAGGCGTGCCCTGGAAAAGGTAAGGGTTCTATGCTCGGAGATCTGGGAATCTTGAAGAGCGCGCCCGCCGCGATTCGAACGCGGGGCCTTTGGCTCCGGAGGCCAA
>CAYYLU010000170.1:0-3687 GCA_964472475.1 uncultured Syntrophus sp.
GTACGTACTAACAAAGGCTACAGGTCTCTCTTTTCTACCAGGTTCTCGACATTCACGATCTTTATCTTTAAATCGTTAGGGATCTCCGGCATTCCCCATTTGGTGGAGGCTGGGTCGGTCCAGGCTTTAGCCTTCGCTGCTCTCGTCTTTTTCAGATTGGCATCATGCAAGGCACAAAGCTCGTAATGTCTCCCTCTATATATCGCGCACTGTCTGCACGCTCCCCCTGAAAAAGGACAGATTGTAGCCTCTCTTGACGTGTTTACTTTTGACATGATGACCTCCTCTTAATATTCAATGAGTCCTGAGCAAAATGGATCCCACATCCCCATTCTCTTAGGAATAGTCCATACCGGCGAATCACAAAATCGCGGCTGGCGATTCCTGTGCGCAATATGTCGGGGATTCCTCATATCAGAGCATTCGTTTTCATTGTAAAACCAGACGTTCCTGCTTATGATAGATGTTTTAGTAAGCTCCATAAAGTATATGTTATGCAAACTTGATACCGGCCAACATGCTATCCAATTATGGTTTTAATAACTTGATCTTATGCGCTGACAGAACATAGGCCCGGGAATGATGACACATGCATTCTGCTCCAATACAGAGTGCTATTAATGCAAAATGCATTTATGCTTTTCGGCATTAGCCTGTCTGATGCGAGTACAGGAGCGATGCGAATCTGAAGGGAGTGAGATATTGCTAAACGGATACCCGATAAAGGAGGCGATACTTGCCATCCGGTTTCGGAAAAGGCAGAGGTTCAGGACACAAGAATAGAGCGGACAAAAGTGGTCCTCAAACCTTCATGGTACGGTGGGGACACGGCGGACATATCGTACTTCAAGCCTATTTCTTGGTGAAGTACGTTGTCTATCGTAATTCAACCAACAAGCCAAATGTACTCGTAGTGCATATCAAAATGCACCAATCTGGCACGGAGAAATTTTGATCTTCATTTTTTCACATATCGCCGCCATCGCAGGTCTGGCCATCTTAAACCTTCTTGCAATCTCCCAGGCTGCAGAGCATGGCAATTTCCCGTCGGCAACAGATGAGTTAACCGCAGACTCAACCTCAGGATCTAAGTGGTCAGGCAATGGAGCAATATGCTTCTCTCTACCATGTCCAAAAAGACCAAGCTGACATTGGGTTATCCGCACCTCAAGCAGATCAATGGCAGTTCCTACTTCGGCAGGGCTGACATTGAGTTTGCCTGCAATACCGTGCGCCTCTGCACACAATATTGTATTGTCTCGCACTGCCTTCCTTATCTCTGCGGCAATCGTTTCATTCAGTTTGGCTCCCCGCCTCTTTGCAGCATAGTGTCCTGCGTCTTCATGTGTCATTGTTTGTTCTCCTTGGTGATTGATTGTCGGACATGGTCGAGCGCGAGCGCCTCTTCAGTTTCTTATTCATGAATACACCTGTATAAAGAACTGTTTTCATTTTTGACACCAACAAAATACATCATTGTGTTCATTCTAGCGGGTCAACGTCTACTTTTCAATGCCCGTTCTCGCTTCCACACCAACTGTGTAATAGTGCTTGATTTCTTTCATCTCTGTAACCAGATCTGCCATATCAATCAGCTCTCCGGGCGCATAACGGCCGGTTATGATTACCTCAACATGTTGGGCACGGTTATCAAGAGTCTGCTTCAGATCATGAAAACTGAACAGGCCATAATGAAGCGCAATATTCGCCTCGTCCAAAACCACGAGGTCGTACTCTCCTGATCGAAGAACGGCAGCAGTTTCGGTCAGACCTGTTGACGCAGCCGCGTAATCATCTTCATCCGGTTTTGAATAAATAAAACAGCCCCTGCCATACTGTCGCACCATAATATTCTGAATCAGCGGCAAAATATCAAGTTCACTGTAGTGCATTCCTTTGACAAATTGAGCGATATAGACCTTTTTCCCTGCCGCCGCCGCTCTCAGAGAGAGACCGAGGGCCGCGGTTGTCTTGCCTTTTCCATTGCCGGTATATACTTGAATATATCCTTTCAACATGGACTTCGTTTTACGGCCGAATTGCTGAGTTCACTATACCACAGGTTCCCCGTCCAGCTTATTGTAACGTTCACATAAGTTTCCTTGAACCTGCATAGACCTCCTCTACCTTCAGCGCTGCCGCAGCATGACCCGGGTGTTTGGTAGGATTCCATTTTTTCATATCGTCAAAGAGTTTTCCTTCCGTGTGGTATTCGATAGTGCCCTTGAGCTGGAAAGATTTGTCGTCACCGGTAATGAACAGGATTGATCCTTTACTTCCGTCCAGAATGTTACTTTTTGTCTTTTCAAAATAGTTATCTGCAATGACTACTGTGTGATCGTCAAACCTGCTCACGCATGAAGCATAAATCGCATTTGGAAGACCATTGGCATCAACGGTGGTAAATACCACAGGTCCTTTTCTGCTATCCCATGCAGTCCACACATCCTTAGGTACCTGAGCCGTATGCCCTCCACGAATATCGTTCACTGCTAAGTCCTTCTCCGGCGAACTGATTTCAACTTTCAACATACCAATTGCGAGGTACTTCTTCGCAAGATCAACATACAAACGCCGCGAATACGCCCAGAATTCCCGGTCGTTGCTGGATATGTCACGTATTTTTCGCGCGGGATTTCCTGCAGCCATTATACGCGGCTCTATATGCTGGCCTTGTTTAACTATGGCGCCCTCAGCTATTACCGATTCCTCGCCAATTTCTGATCTCACGCTCAGGATTGCTCCCATTCCCACGCCGGCTTTCTCACCTATGATTCTTGCGTGAACAATCGCCCCGTGTCCGATTACTACTCTGTTACGGATAGAGCAGTATTCACCCGGAGGAGCGTGAACAATAACTCCTTCTTCTATTGTGGTCTCATCTCCTATTTCAATGGTACCGTAATCACCCCTCAAGACAGCACCATGTCCAATGTAGCAGTAACTTCCTATACGAACATCCCCAACCAGAATCGCAGTTTCGCTGACATACGTGTTTATTTCAATGGATGGTTGTTTTCCGTCAAAGCCATAAAGCACACTTGACCTCCTCGCAACGTTTTTATCGCTTACATTGTTTATTCAAAGAAGATATCTATCGTTCAATCACTACAGCTGCATTCTCATCGCAGCACCAGTCTTCCATCGAACCGTCATAGATTCGAACCTTCCTGTAATGAAGCATTTGGCTTAGTACAAACCACCAGGCAGAAGCGTAACGACCATCAGCGCAAAGAATGACAATATCACGATTCCTGTCGCTGCCGATTTGTTTGTTGGCGATTTCCTGAAGTATTTCTTTTTGCTGAAATTTTCCATCTTTCGTAAATACGAGAGAAAATGGAAGATTCACCGCGCCGGGAATATGCCCTTTCTTCTTCACGGTCTTGCACGCTGTTTCTCCTCGATATTCCTCAGCGGGGCGCGTATCGACAATAGCGGCTTTACTTGTACAGGAACAATCGATGTCCTTTTTGGTCACAATTATATCGTTGTTCGGCCGGCACTTCAGAAAGCCTCTCGAAGGTCTTTCCGATACCTTCGACACCGGATTACGGCCTGTCAACCAATCATCATAACCGCCGTCAAGGATCGAAATGTTATTGAAACCGGTATACTTGAGCGTCCATGCGACACGTGTTGAATTGACCAAGTCTTCACTGGTGGATGCCCTGCCAACAAGGATAA
>CAYYLU010000171.1:0-3670 GCA_964472475.1 uncultured Syntrophus sp.
ACCATGTTGTTGAAGAGTTCCATATATGAGCCGTATTCTTCCGGTCTCATGCTGTAGTATTCTGAATACTCTTTTGTGTTGCCGCCGGTGCAGAACGCATTGGGTCCTGTTCCGGTAAAAACTGTTGCAACGACTTCGCGGTCTGTTGAAGAGTTCTCAAAACCGGCGATTACGCCCTTCACCATCTCTGTGGTGTAGGAATTATACTGGGCCGGATTGTTCAGTCTGATCCATGCAGTGTAAAGCCCGGGAATCTCATTACCCTTAGGATCTTTCAAAGGTCTTTTTTCATAGACAGTACTTGGTGCATCTGTTCCCCAGTGATTTGTACCATGTCTGCTATGGTCTTTCATTCCGTGTTCTCTTGGCATCCATTCTAAACCCATACTTTCCTCCTATTAATGTTTTTTGAATCAGAAATCTGGTGTCAACACCACTCGTTTAGCAGGTGATCCTGCTTTGTGTATTTCTTCAAATGTTGCCGCAATTGTGCTCATCGGTCTGACTTCAACAAACGGATCGATCACTATTTTCTTGTTCAATACCATATCCAGAACGATAGGATAATACTCAGGCAGACAACCCCATGTTCCGATTACTTCTGCGTCGAAAGCCATCAGTTTTGAAAACATGTACTCGCTCTTTGCCATACCATAGCCGACCAGGATCAACTTTCCTACGAATGAAAGAAGATCGAGCGAGAGTTCCTGACCCTGTTTTGAACCGGTTACTTCAAAGATCTTCCAGCCGGTATTGGGAAGACCGTTGGCTTTGCAATATGCTCTCCATTCGCCGACAACCGTTTTGTTGTCTTTGTCGGTTGTGCTGATGACTGCATCACACCCATACTCAAGCGCGCGTTTCAGTTTCTCAGGATTACGGGCTATGCCGATAACGGTCTTTGCGCCGAGTGCCTTCGCCGTCTGCGCCATGTATACACCCACGCCCCCTGTTGCGCCGAGGATGATTACGTTGTCGCCAGGCTGCAGGTCAGCTCTCTTGGATGCCTGATACGGGGTTGTCACTGCGTCGGCAACTACCGCGAGCTGCTCAAGCTTATACCCCTTCTTATCCTGAACCAGACAGAGATCAACGGACGGAACAACTATATGGCTCGCGAAACCACCAAACACACCGATCGAGTTTCCGGGCATCTTCTGTGCGAGGCATCTGTTTCCTCTCCCTGTTTTGCAAAGAATGCACTGCCTGCAGGGCATAACCGCAGGAATAATAACTTCTTTTCCGATCCATGCCGGATCTCCGGCGATAACCGTTCCTGCAATCTCATGTCCCAGAGCCAGCGGTGGTTTGCTGACTGTCGGCACGCCATCAAAAAAGTAGCCAAGGTCGGTGTGGCATACTCCACAACCAGCCACTTGGACGAGCACTTCACCGGCCTTCAATTCGGGAACCGGAATTTCTGCCACGGCCAGTTTGCCGGGTGTTTTTTCCTTGGTTTCCTTGTTGAAAGTTGTCGGTTGAACCATCTGCCATTGCTTTATTACTGTTGGTACTTCGGCCATCACAACACCTCCTATCAATATTTATGCTCAAAATATCCGGAAATCTTACGTCATTCCATAACCACCATCCACAGGCAAAACCTGTCCCGTGATATACCGGGACTCATCCGAAGAGAAGAATACGAAAGCTGGGGCAACATCTTCAGGCTCGGCGTACTTGTTCAGGAGAATCCTGCGCAGGTAAATGTCTCTCAATTTCTCGTCCTGTTGCAAGGTGGTTGTCATCTCGGTCGTAACAATGCCGAGAGATATGCAGTTACAGGTCACATTATATCTGGCAAGTTCCCTGGCCGCAGATTTGGTCAATGTTACGACGCCGCCTTTGGCCGCAGCATAGTGGATCTGTCCTGTTGTACCGACCATTCCAGCCACTGAAGTGACATTCACAATACGGCCATACTTGTTTTCCATGAAGTATTTTGAGGCCGCCTTGATCATGTGCCACGGGCCTTTCATCTGGACATTGACAACTTCGTCCCAGGATTCTTCTGAGAGCTTATGAAGCATTGCCGGTTTTGATATGCCCGCGTTGTTGATGAGGATGTGAACACCGCCGAATGGTGCACATGCATCTACGACTCTCTGCGCATCCTCGTACTTCGCCACGTCACCCTGCACAGCAACTGCCTTCCTGCCCATGTCGGTGATCATTTTTACAACTTCTTCAGCCGGCTGCAGACGTCCGGCGTAGTTTACTACAACGTTAGCTCCTTCGGCCGCCAACGCGAGGCTGATCGCGCGTCCGACTCCTCTTCCACCACCCGTCACGACTGCATTTTTACCCTCTAGCTTCATGTAAACTCTCCTTTTTTTGAATTCTCAGCTCTAAACGGTGAAACAGTTTGTGAAATTTTTTATTAGCTCTGTATATTATAGTTCAAACTGCATTGATGTCAAGACAAAAAAGGGTGTGAGATATCTGTTTTTTCTTTAATGTGTTTTGTCAAAAAAGCAAGTTATTTTCATCATGATTGGAAAACAGGCGCTCATTGTCAACCTGTCTTTCAGAATGGTTGTCAGATATTGAATCGAGGCAAAAACAGTTTTGTAGTTTAGGAGAAGACGAGAATAATCGAGTGTATTTTTCTGTTGCAAAGTTGTGAAATATACATCATCATTGGGAAAAGGACGAGTTCACGATTAGAAAATCATGAAAATATTGCGTGAAGTCAAACTTACAATATTGTGCGACAACTCCGTCGGCGTTATCGGGGGAATAGGAGAGCACGGATACGCAGTATTTGTGGAATCGAAGAACGGATCCTATCTCTTTGACACCGGCTCCGGCGTCGGAATAATTCACAATGCCGCGCTACTGCAAAAAGACCTTCGGCAGGTAAGGAAAGTATTCTTGAGTCATGGTCATTATGACCATACAGGTGGACTTTCAGACGTACTCGATGTAACCGGCCATGTTCCTGTATATGGCCATCCCTCAATCTTTGAAGAGAAATTTAGTTTTGCGGGTAAATACGGAGAGAAGGGACGCTTCATAGGCATACCCCAAAGAAAAACACTTCTCCAATCAAAAGGCGCTGATTTCAACCTTGAGCAAGGTTTCAGGGAAGTTGAGGAAGGCATCTTCTTAACCGGAGAGATCCCGAGAACGGCCATTTTTGAAACTGCAGATGATCAATTAAGAGTAAAACACGGTTTAGACTTCGAAACAGATCTGTTTCGTGATGATCAGGGCCTTGTGTTAGCTACGCCAGAAGGTCTGGTGATACTGCTTGGCTGTTGTCATGCCGGTGTGGTAAATACGGTCACACATGTAATATCCAAGTTGAGACAGGAGAGGATTTACGCTATTGTCGGAGGTACGCATTGGAGTTTTATGAAAGAAGATGATTTTTCTGCATCGATGTCTGCTTTGAAGGAAATGGATGTACCGATGATCGGTCTTTCACACTGTACAGGCATTGTAGCCGCGCACAAGGTGATGAATGAATTCGGCGACAGAGCATTTTACGCGCCGGTTGGTTGCACGATTGAAATTTGAAGGAGGAAACATGAGCGTAGTGTTGGAATCATACCAGGATGAGATATATACAATCACCCTCAACCGCCCCGACAAGAAGAATGCAATGGATTACGATCTTCTCAAGGGTATTTATGACGCACTCAAGAGAGCGGAAAAAGAAAAGGCA
>CAYYLU010000172.1:0-3664 GCA_964472475.1 uncultured Syntrophus sp.
TAATGAACCCCGGAACATCCGGAGGTCAAGAAATTTTGTTACGTATAGGTAGGTGGAAGCAGCGGTCACGAAGTTCTTCCTCCTCATTCCAGCCATCATTGAATGTTTCGATCAGTGATAGGTGCATGGGAATAGTCATAGTTGTGCTGAGAATTGTGTGCCAGAACAGAACTAAATTTACTGGATACACACAACATAAACGAACTTTGCTTTTTGCTAGTATTATGCGCGTTTTATCCTCTTTGTTTAAGGAAATCCGTTTAGACTTCAGCATATTTTTTTCCTTGTCCTTTCAATTGACAAGGCGTATCTTTTCAGAAGAATGAAGTTCGTATAATAAAATTGTAAGGCCATTGTGGAAAAAAGCGAATTTATGCGTGTGGAGTGGGGAAACAGATGAAACTCGTGTTTGTAAATATCATGCAGGAATTGCATAAATTCGATTCTACGGCAAATATCACCCAGCCTCCCGTTCCCCTGGCGATTTTAAACGCAGCTACACCAAAGACTATTAAGACAGCATTGATAGATGAGCAGACGGACCGAATCCGGTTTGAAGGCGACGTGTTCGCGTTCTCCGTATCGACTCAAAACGCCAAGGCTGTATACGATTACACTGATGCTCTGCACGCTACTAAGAAGAAGGTTATCCTGGGCGGCATTCATATCACTGTTTGTCCAGATGAAGCGATGCGTCATGCAGATGCTATAGTGACCGGAGAAGCAGAAACTATTTGGCCAGAAGTTTGCGCCGATCTCTTGAAGGGAGAGCTCAAGGAGCGATATACCGGCTCACCGACACCACCATCACAGATGTCGCCGGTCGATTATCGATTTTTTGGCAATCGGCATTACCTCACGCCAGCTTCTCTTTTCGCTACAAGGGGCTGTAATCACCGGTGTTCCTTCTGCGTGAGTTCACGATATATGGGACCGTATCGCACGAAGCCGCTGGACGTGCTCGAACAGGAAATAGAACAGTTGACTGAGCTTTACCCTGGGGCATATCTGCAGTTTACCGATGATAATCTTCTTGCGAGTCGAAGCTACAGAGCCGAGTTGCTTTCGTTGCTCCGCCGGAAAAAGAGGCGTTTTGTCACTATGGTAACTGTCGACCAGTTCTGTGACGACGCTCTTATGGAGGAGATGGCATCATCCGGATGCTTGGGTGTGGCAGTCGGGGTCGAATCCGTAGACGATGATAATTGCGCCTCCGTAGGCAAATACCAAAACCTGCAACAGCCGTTTTCGGATGCTGTCCATTATGCGAACAGATACGGAATACAGGTAGTTGCGCTCCTTATGATTGGTCTTCCTCACGACACGCCGGAAAGACTCACGTGTACCCTGCAATATCTCAAACAAATACCGTGTTCCATATACGATATACGCATTCTAAAGATCTTTCCGAGCACCTCTCTGTACGCCCAGATGCTTTCCTCCGGAAATGTGACCAAAGACTGGTGGCTGAAAAAGGAATCCGTTTCGACCTGTAACCATTTGCTTCCCAGTTGTCTGGGCATGCATTTCAAGCATAGAAATTTTAATTCAATGCAACTTCAACATTTAGCGATGCAGTTTACATCTGAGTTGAATAAGATGAAACGCCGTAGTGTTTCTCATATATTGCGGGTAGGCTATCGTGGACGTGGGCTGAAGTTAGCAGGGACCCTACTATACGCCCGTCAGCGATATGTCAGGCAAGCACGAATGCTGCTTAAACAGGTGGAACAGGCAATGTCGGAGCCAGAACCCGACAATATATCAAAGTAATTGAAAAAGTAATTGTTTTTATGAATCTCTCAAAAAGTCTGCATGTTTCAACCTGTAATCTTTACCATTTGTTGTTATCCCCAATACAGGTTTTGTAGCCGACGGCGATAGCTTCATATTGGCAAGAACCGAACGGTAGTTGCCATTGGTCTTTTCACAAGGCACTTCGTTTCATTGGTACAATGTCCTGTCAGAACTATTTTTTCGGATAGCTCACAGCCTGGTCGAGAGTGATCTTCTGCTCCGGTCGCAGTTTCATCACCTTGGACAGCATGGGGCGGTCGATATTTGATCGCACACGCACTGCCAACCCTGTGGAGGCACCGAAAAGATACACATTCTGGGCGGCCAATGAGGCGCCCGCCGTGGCATTGATGAGCATAGTCTCTTCAGTTCCTTTCGTCATCCGAGCGTAATCTGATACATAGATAAGGACGACTGCGGCATCCTTCAGGTAGGCTTGATTTCCCGTCTGTGCGCGAATATCATCCGTGAGAATAGGTAGCAATGCAGGAGTCTTGGGCTCGTACATAAAGAGACCGTCCGCAGTGGCAACATAAAGATCCAGCTCCTGCTTATTCGAGGCAGTGGGTGAAGTACGTTTGCCGTCAGAGCGGTTTATTCCGGCCGCCGCCCATAGCAGATTGGAGAGCACCTGCGGGGACAGTTTTTCGGAGCTGAACTGTTGTGCCGATTGTCTGGCCTTTAAGGCTTCCATGAGGGGTTTTCCACCTTGCATTTGCGGTTCCGGGAGCGGAATAGGTTTCATCTCCTGGGCGGATAAGATCGTGCTTCCCATAGTCAATAATGCGGCCAAAAATACCGATATCAGAAAAAACTGTCTTCGGTCCATTCCCTCTGCCATACCTTCTCCTTGTTCTGTTTGTTTCTCTAAGTCGCGGAATGTGCACCCTATAAACCCGGTAACCTGCCTTCGATTACTCAAGTATAGGGAGAGACCGCCTTTATTGTCAATGAGATATCACACACCACTTTTTCGTTTTTGGTACTCCAGGATGTTCTTTATCTTCTGATGATGCCAAGCGCCCTCTTTGGGCTCATACCCTTTCATTACAAGTTGACGAGATATTCCCCTATAGCTACAGCCGACAGCTCTGAGGCGCTGGATTAATGCGATTGCCTCCTGCTCTCTTGGAGATTCGATCAAGGTCTTCTCGTCTTCACCTAAGGTGTATCCGCATGGAACATGGCCGACGCGCTCTCCCATGAGCTCTCTCTCCATCTGTGCCAGACTGCTCATAATATGAAGAAAGAACCTGCCGGTAGCCGTCTTCGTATCGATACGGTCTACGATTGAGTGGAAGGCAACTCTGTGCCTTTCAAAGAGCTCAATTAGGCTTATGGTATCTTTTACAGATCGCGACAGCCTGTCCAGCTTGTAGACGATTACAGCGCCAATTCTGTCCTACTTAACCAATGAGATAAGGTTCTGTATACCGTAGCGGTTGAGGTTTTTCGCGCTGATTCTCCAGGTTCCAGTCTCCTGCTGGGATTGTTTGTGGCGCTTTCCTCCTTCGTTTCTACTGTGGTGGTCGGTTCCATATGGGAAGTCTTCGAGTTCACCACGGACCATGCATTTGGAACCAACATGAAGAAACCAATGCTCAGGGATACCTCGGGCCTAACAGACACAACATGTCGATATTCAGGGCTCCTCCTCTTGCTCCAAACAGATCTGTTTAAACAATAAGCCGGGAACAATTCATCAGACTCTCCCTACAGTGTTGCTTACTAATCAACAAACCCGATCATATCGGCAGTGTTTGAATCAAAAAAAATATCTCACTGCGCCCTTTAAAAGGTTCTTCATTCTAGCATTCATCTGCACACCCTGCCCCTATTTTATGTCTCCCACCAGAGATGTATGTCG
>CAYYLU010000173.1:0-1362 GCA_964472475.1 uncultured Syntrophus sp.
GCGAAAAAATGCTCTTGGTGGATCTCACGGTCTCAAGCTTCCGCCGCACATCTAGGCTATTTCGTGAAGCTCAGTATGGTTCAGTATGATCTTTACAAAATAGTACCCGAAAAACGGTAAAGCTAATCCAAACGTAACGATGGTGAGGATGAGCCAAAGAATCGTCTGTCCCAGGATATGTCCAAAGTTCAAATCACAAACAATCTTGTATTTCTTCATGATACCTCCCAGTTATAATCCCAAGGAAACGAAGGAAGGGGGACGCTCTTTACATATTTATATTCGCCACATATCATTTCCGCTTGGGCTGATGTTCCTTTCACGGGCAATACGCTTACCACGCTTAACAGCAAAGGTTACGGCAGCGGGGGAAAGCGTAAGCAACGATGCCATTTCCACCTGGAGTATTCCTAATTCTCTTACCGCAAGGTAACAGAGGAGGTCTCTTGCATGTACTCCGGTTCGTTCCTTTCCTGCTGCAAAGAGTTCTTTTCTGTCTGTGTTCATGACGGTACATACATGCCGGATGAGTCTGTCAAGATCAAAACCCTGTGCTTTTAATCTATACGAGCGATCCATCTGTTCCTGAGCAGATTTGAGGACTTCTTCAACAAAGGCGCTGTCTCCGAGCATTCTCTCATCGAATCTCTGCAATGTTTTGTTCCGTCTCATTTCAGCTACATTGAGCCATCCCCCGCTGCTGCGAACAAGGCCGCCTCCGGTAAGATCAATGCGCTGTCCCTCTTCTATACCCTTCTCAACGAAACTCCGGTACCTTCTGCGGGCTAACGGGGGAGAATCGGCAAAGAGGCGTAACACTTCTTTGGTATCCTGCCAGTCGTTTGTACGCTTCCCCAATATCACGGCATGGCCGCAGAGTAAGCTCTGGTCCAAACCGTTCATATCCGCTACAAGACCAGATCTCAAAGGATTAAGATGAATATAGCGCACCAGTTCGAGAAAATACGCATCTTTCTGGCAAAGAATCGATTTATACCGGTTCTGAAAGAGATGTCCATGCCGTTTGTGCCGTCTATTGTAGGATACAGCGTATCCGGTGAGCAGTCGCCTCATAACTGATGAGAGAGGGGCGTTTCCGGTTTTGATGAGGAGATGGATATGATTGGGTATGAGGGCCCAGGCATAGCAGACTGTCTTTGTCTCCTTAAGTATTAAAGTTAGACGCGTGAGAAAATCATTCCGGTCGACATCATTCCGGAAGATGCTTGAACGTTCTATACCACGCATGATTACGTGATGGAGTGCCCCTGCAGCGTCGATACGTGACTTTCTCGGCATGAGGTGAACGTATCACATAAGATCATAAATGTAAATATATAAAGAGCGTCCCCCAGTAATGAA
>CAYYLU010000173.1:1462-3644 GCA_964472475.1 uncultured Syntrophus sp.
TTGACAAACCAACGCGAGCTATACTAATTTTTGACAAATTGTAACTTGCAGTATGTTGCGATGGTAAAAAATACATCCTGGGATGGTACAGCAAATCATATGACAACAAAAATAGAAAAGACCAGGCTGCCTCCTTCGGCGGTATTGTCAAACACGATCCACTCAGGGAGCAGGCCCTCTTGCGCAGCGATCATAACCAAAGGACTCTGTCTTGGACTGCTGGCTGTCAGTTTTATCCCCCACCAGATTGCGGCTGAAGACAACGCTGCACAATTGCACAACCCGGGTCTCTCTTCATCTTCTGAGAAAGATGTAGCGACCCTCCCTACTATTGACGTGCAACCCGCGGCTGCATCTCAATTCAAACGGGCAAACTTCGAACAGGAGCAAAAATCCCGGGATGCGCAGCACGTTGCGGATTGGGTCGTCGATGCCGGTGATAATCAGGGCATGCCATTCGTGATTGTCGACAAGATAGGTGCCAAAGTCTTTGCATTTGGTGCCGATGGGCAGCTTCGCGGCGCCGCCCCATGTCTGCTTGGCCTAGCGCGGGGTGATGACTCTATCCCCGGTATCGGTAACATGAAATTGTCGGCTATACGCCCCGATGACCGTACCACACCAGCGGGCCGTTTCGTGGCTTCGCTCGGCTATAATTACAACAAAAAGGACGTCCTCTGGGTGGACTATGGTCTTTCCCTTTCAATGCATCGGATAATTACGACCAAGGAACGCCTGCAGCGCATGGCCACTCCAACACCGCTCGACAACCGTATTTCCTTTGGTTGCATCAATGTTCCGGCGGAGTTCTTCAATAAAGTCTTAAGCCCGACTTTTACCGGGACGCGGGGGATTGTCTATATACTGCCGGAAACCAGGCCGATAAATGTAACCTTTGCGAATTATTATGACGTAGAGTGACAGCGTTGGGAAACACAAACATTGCCATTGCATCCAAGCTTATTCTTCGTTCCCCTAATCCGACAGTGAGCTATATATCTTCTCGAAGTATAGTCTGACCGCAACCGGTACATTGCGACGTTGTGCCCCTGCACGCATACTGCTCTCCCGGAGAACAGGTGAACTGGAATCCGCACGAAAAGACAACAAGTAATGTATTAAAATAAAGAGTATATGGCGGAAGTGCATGGGAATCGGACAAAGCGACAATCCTCATAAAGCCTCATGAATACTTGATTCGGAAGTCTCCTCGCTCGTTTTCGCACTATTGGCCAAGGGTAGGTTCGTAATCAGTCGACGACAGAAATATCTTCATTCCTGTCATTTCCGCGAGCCGTTACATGGTAGAAAGCACCCGCATGTTCGATACGGAGCGGACGGGCCATACATACCTCTTTTGAATTATTACAACTGTGAAGGCGTCACATCAGCCCGGATGTCCCGTGCCAGGGGCCGACCCCTCTGCCTTTCTTCGTTACCCCATTTTAATATCTTCAGTTTTAGCCACCCGTTTATTTTGAGCGCTTTTATCAATCCCTTCTTGCCGTTTCCGGTAAAAATATCAATTCTATTACCCTTTATACGGCCGCCCGTATCTTCCGCTTTAAGTATTCCATGTTCTTCACTATAGAATTCTGTTCCCAGAGGAACAACAGACGGATCTACTGCTACATGTCCCCTTGATGCCTTTTTCCCCGAAGCTGTTATGCCCCGTCCATTTAATTCCAGATCTTTTTCATAGGAACCAGTGGCATAGAGATCCTGATCTTCTTCAGGATGATAATAACCGGTAGCGTAAAGATAAACCTCTTTTTCTTCTTTCTGTGCCTCCACCTTTTCTTCCTGCCGTTTCTCCACATTCCGCCATTTCAACGAACTGATTGCTGAAACGATCGGGAAAATGAGAAATACAACCATAATGACAATTCTGATTTTCTTCAAAATATGTGCTCCTGGTATTTTGTAGGATTTAATTCCTGAAAAGTCGATGATTGGAGGGGTATTTGGTCAACGTAAAAACAAAATCTTGTGCTTTCATATGATTGTAGTATATCAACATAAGGAGGCATAGTCAAAATCGGACCTAATAATCTTCGGGAGGAATATAGGATGTCCCCTACTCGGACACGAAAAGCAAATAAGTAATATATTGAAATTATGCGGTATATGGCGGAAGTGCATGGGAATCGAACCCACCCACCGGCTCGTCACCGGAACACTG
>CAYYLU010000174.1:0-3630 GCA_964472475.1 uncultured Syntrophus sp.
TGGTGGAGCTGAAGGGGATTGAACCCTCGACCCCTTGACTGCCAGTCAAGTACTCTCCCAGCTGAGCTACAGCCCCGTGGGGTATTTTATACCAATAGATGCTCTGTAAAGTCAATTGGTTTCATAGCGGTAGATTGATTTTCGATTAAGTTTAGGACAATTTAGTCGTGAAGTGTGGTTTGGTTGTGGTGCTATCAGGCACGGTGATTACCGCACGGCCGGCAGATATCTGTGGCTGATCTCAAACTTACATTTCGAGGACTGCTGATAGATCATTCGCGCTCCATCCGCCGAGATCGAGGCGGCAATACGTCCACCTCCATTTCCCGTCGATGTCCCAATACAGGCATATTACATATCTTCCGTGTTTGTTCTTGAGGACTGTACCATCGAAAAAAACGTGATTCGGGTTGTCGTTTGACAGCCTCCATTCAACGGGGATAACTTTCTGGTTCTCCCAGAGGGTCTGAAACACTTTTGCATCGAGACGGACATATTTGTGCTGCTTGAGGCGCCTCAGATGCTCCTCTCCGCTGATTATTGTCTCGTCTTGCAACATTGATCTAAGGTGTATGTTAGACACATCGACACTTTCCAGCATAACGGATCGTTCGTCCTGCTCTTCTATTTTCAAATTGTGATCCTGCATGAATTGAACCGGATGAAACATCTCTGAGCGATTAATCACTATCATATGAGTATTGGGGCTCGCTACCTCGGTCTCAACTTCATTCACGCTCAATTTTCCTGTTTTTTTCAAAAAATCGGTGAAAAAATCTCCCAATTCATCGGCGTGTTGGATAATAGCGTCCAATTCGTCCAGGCTGATTGCGTCCAGATCGACGGAAGCGGCGCATATGGTGAGTATCTGGTTTAGTTTGTCACTTTTTGAAACTCCGGCGCTCGTTAGGAGAGATCCCACATACCGCACGTTGTCTGAACTCATAGTATCTTCCGTCGGTTGGATTCTTTATTCTTCAGCGTAGTGCTGGACTATTTTACCGCATAGTTCCACGTTTTTTCAACTTTCCGCTGTTCATTATACTCTGCATCCTCATTTTAGGACGCCCTCGACCTTTCTTTCTTCACCTTGCGGAAAACGTGCGATAGCCCACAATAGGGTCACAATCATCGACGGGGCAACCGTAATAACGGGTTCTTTCGGTTGTGCCAAGGCCGCCAGGGAAAGATACAGAAAACCTGCTCATAATTCAGTCCAGGCCGCTCGCCGGGAGACATATCCGGAACCGGATAAAACATGAGGAGCATTCCCAGCACTACCCTTCAAGACAATATTCGCGAGCATTTCTTTTGCATTCTACTGCAAGACTCGGATGTGCGGTCAACTTGAGCAATCATTGTCCAATACCCCGCCTGATGAATCTTTGTTCATGCCGGGGAGAAATATGATACGATTAGATACTACAGCGAGAAGGTGGAAAATCTATGGTTACATCGGGCACAGTCGTATTCTTTTTAATTGGAGTTGCCATTGGTGGCGCTTTATTCTGGCTTTTGGCATCCTCCCGTTTTCACCGGAAAAGTTCGGAGTTGCAGAGCAGGGCTGCTTCTGCTGAGACGCTGATAAGCGAACTAAGGATGCTGAACGATGAAGCAGAACAGGAACTGCAGGAGATCAGAGAAGCTCTCAGCGCGGAGAAGAGCGCAAAGGTAGAAGCTTTGACGAAGCTGGCCGCTTCAGAGAAACAGCTTACCGAAGAGATGGAGCATTTAAATCTGATGAAGGCCGAACTCGGGGCGACATTCAAAGCACTATCCCTGGACGCCCTCGCAAAAAACAGTGATGAGTTCAAAAAATATGCGGATGAATTCATCCGGCTCGCAGAAGAGAAGATGAAGTCACAGACCGCAGAAAGTAAGAAGGAACTTGAAGGCAAGAAGGACCTTATCGACAAGAACATTGAAGCTATGGCGAAGACGCTCGATCAGGTGCAAAGACGCGTAGAAGAAGTTGGCAAGATCAGTGGTGAGAAAATAACGGAAGTCACCACCCTCATGAGAAAGCATGAGGAGGTCACAGCAAAGCTGAAAGACACGACCGAGCACCTCGGTACCGCCCTGGCAAGCTCCAAAAAGCGGGGAGAATGGGGCGAAAGAATGGCCGAAGATATCATTCGCCTCATCGGAATGGTCGAAGGAGTAAACTATATAAAACAAAAAACCCTTGAGCAGGCCTCGGGAAGGCCTGACTACACGTTTCTGCTCCCCAACAATCTCAAGATCAATATGGATGTGAAGTTCCCTCTCGATAACTACCTAAAGTATCTCGATTGCAGCTCAGATCTCGAAAAGAAAAGGTTTCGAGATGAGCTGCTGAAGAGCACAAAGATCATGATCAAAGATGTAACTGGTCGCGAATACATAAATCCCGCGGAGAATACTATAGATTACGTTCTGATCTTTATACCGAACGAACAGGTGTATGGATTTATTAACGAAGCCGATCCAACACTGATGGACGAAGCGCTGCGGCAGAAGGTGATTCTCTGCTCCCCATGCACGCTGTATGCAGTACTCGCGGTTGTGCGGCAGGCAATCGAAAATTTCAATCTTGAACGTACTGCATCGGAAATTCTCACGCTTCTCATGGATTTTTCAAAACAGTGGACAGTCTTCAAAGACAAGTTCAGAATTATGGGTGACCGGATTGATTCAGCAAAAAAAGAGTATGAATCCTTGATTACGACGAGGAGCAATATGCTTGAACGCTCTCTCAAAAAAATCGATGAACTGGGGAAACAAAGCAACGTTATTATACCGAATGGTCCGTCCGAAGACGAAAGAACTGCCCTGGAATAGGCATCAGGATGCAATGCGCTAGATCAATCGACGGTCACAGTGACGGTCTGGCCGGAATATGCTTTTCCCTTTTCTTGAAAACTTCCGCTAAACCAGCCGAATTCAACGTACCCTGAACTTCCCGGGATACATGTCACTTCATTTTCTGAATAGCTTCTGTTGATTCCTCTAAATGTGCGGTCGCCGACCTGGATCTGGAAACTACGGCCTTTTGTGAACCGTTCCAGTAAATCAAATCTGATGTTTGTAATTGCATTGCCGAAGTGATCGAAACGAACGACCTTCCCGACGAGTCTGGTCCCTTGGATCACAGGCAGGTTATCTTTAATGTTTACCGGATCAGAAACATCCACTCCGATTTCTTCCGGCCTCACCCCGTTCGAGATGTGTGCCGCAACAGGCGCAAATATATCCCTTCCATGAAAAGTGTCACTTACGTTCTTCAGCATGTATGCTGAATTCGTGATCGCAAAAGTTCTCGCGCCTTTAAGCACATGCGTAAAAATACCATTATCCGGGCCAACGAAATAGTAACCGTCCCTGCAGATAATGATGGGTCTTCTGGAACTTCCAACTGTTGGATCAACAACACAGAGGTGAGTCGTGCCTGTCGGAAAATACCGGTAATACTCATCGACGAGATACGCAGCTTCCTCGATGTTTTGCGGGCCTACATCGTGTGTGATATCGACCAGCTGCGCCTCGGGATTGACCGACAGAATGACACCCTTCATAACGCCTGTGTATGCGTCTTTCAGGCCGAAATCTGTCAGAAGCGTGATAATACTGGACATATTCAGAGCAACCGCG
>CAYYLU010000175.1:0-3605 GCA_964472475.1 uncultured Syntrophus sp.
GAACCTTGAACCTTGAACCTTGAACCTTGAACCTTGAACCTTGAACCTTGAACCTGTCTCTATAATTACATTGACGCAGGGGCGGGATAAGTGTATGATACTGATCAAGTAATGAAGTGTTAGTTTGCATGTTTTTAGAGAGTTATAGATAAGTTCGTCAAAGACGTTCTCGTAGTAAGATAACCTTCAATCACATCTACTTCAGCTACTAATTCTACTTCTAAAGAAGGTGCTATGAGTTTTAGTTCGTTTAAGTTTCATTCAAAAATCGTGGCCAGCGTTAATACGCTCGGCTACAAAGTCCCGACTCCCATTCAGTCGCAGGCGATTCCTCCCGTTCTCGCGGGCAGAGATGTCATGGGGCTTGCCCAAACGGGAACAGGTAAGACAGCGGCTTTTGTGCTTCCAATACTGGAGCGTCTGCTGAACGGCCGGCGCGGCATGGTTCGTGCGCTGATTATTGCTCCGACACGCGAATTGGCGGAGCAGATCCACGTCTCGATTGGAGAACTGGGAAAAAACACGGGGTTGAAGAGTTGCACGATTTATGGCGGTGTAAATATAAATCCACAGATCCAAAAGGTCCGTTCCGGTGTTGATATCCTCGTCGCGTGCCCCGGTCGTCTACTTGATCATTTCAAGCAAAAAACGATTGATCCATCCCATTTGGAAATCCTCGTCCTTGACGAGGCTGACCGGATGTTCGACATGGGCTTTTTACCCGACATACGGCGTATTGTCAAACAATTACCTGTTGAGCGCCAGACTCTGATGTTTTCTGCTACCATGCCTGACAGCATTCGAAAACTAACAGACGAAGTGCTGCGCGATCCCGTTACCGTAAAGATCGGTCTCACGGCTCCCGCAAACACCGTTTCTCATGCGCTTTATCCCGTGGCTGAGCATTTAAAAACTGCTCTCCTGATGGAACTCCTGAAGCACACAGACACTGAATCAATCCTGATTTTCACGCGCACCAAACACCGGGCTAAACGCATCGGTCAACAGCTTGAAAAAGCGGGTTACAAGGCCGTCTCGCTCCAGGGCAATCTTTCGCAGAATAAGCGCCAGGATGCGCTTAAAGGTTTTCGCAGCGGACGATACCAGATCCTGGTAGCAACGGATATTGCTGCCCGCGGAATCGACGTGCTGAGCATATCACACGTTATCAACTATGACATTCCGGATACAACCGATGCATATACGCATCGCATTGGTAGAACCGGTCGTGCAGCAAAGACCGGTGATGCTTTCACTTTCGTAAGTCCTGCAGACGAGCCTGTGGTCAGAAGTATTGAGGGAGCACTGGGCAAGAGGATCGAGCGCCGATTATTGAAAGACTTTGATTATAAGAAGACGGCACCGGCACGTAATGCGGAATTCAGCCGCGGTCCACGACAGGACAACCACGTCAGGACAATGCGGAATCCCGTAAATGCAGACAAACGCGGCAACAATGAGAGCCGGACAGGCTTGTCCAGTTCCCGCAAATCCTCAAAGACTGCTCCGGAAAAAAGTACTTCGGCATCGAAATCATTCCAGAGACAAAAATGGAGTGACAGGCGCCCTTAATTTGTTGTACCAGGGACGCTGCTTCAATTTTACTTGAGAGAGGCCGCGGTGAATCCCCGTCAGGTTCTGAGGCAATACTTCGGATACAATAGCTTTCGCTCCCACCAGGAAGAAATTGTCAATCACATTATACAGGGCGGAGATGCGTTCGTTCTCATGCCGACCGGAAGCGGCAAGTCTCTCTGCTATCAGGTGCCTGCCATAATACTGCCCGGTGTTTGTGTTGTAGTATCACCGCTTATAGCCCTCATGCAGGACCAGGTGGATACTGTCCGGGAACTGGGCATAAGAGCAGGTTTTCTCAACTCAACTCTCGACGCTCAGGAGTCAGCTCACGTTGAGGCTCAGGTCGCCTCGGGAGAATTGGATCTCCTCTATGTAGCGCCGGAACGGCTTGTAACACGCGGTTTTTTACAGCTCCTGAAGAAATCAAAGATATGCCTGTTTGCCATCGACGAGGCGCACTGCGTATCCCAGTGGGGACATGATTTCAGGCCCGAGTATCTGAAGCTTGCCGTCCTCTCTGACATGTTCCCCCAAGTCCCCCAGGTTGCGCTCACGGCTACCGCCGACAAAATCACACGGCAGGAGATTATCGAAAAGCTGAGGCTGGAAGATGCCCGCCATTTCGTATCGAGCTTTGACAGACCCAACATTCAATACAAAGTGGATTTGAAAGAGCATGAAAAAGTCCAGCTGCTTGATTTTATCCGGATAGAACACCCTGACGAATCAGGCATCGTTTACTGCATGACGAGGAAAAAGGTCGAGGAGATAAGTTCCTTTCTGAATGAAAAAGGGATTCCAGCACTTCCTTACCACGCCGGTCTTGATCGTTCCGTACGCCTTGCTAACCAAAGACACTTTCTTCAGAAAGAGGGTGTTGTGATGGTTGCTACCATAGCATTCGGTATGGGTATTGACAAACCTGACATCCGCTTTGTCGCTCATCTCAATGTTCCTAAGACTCTCGAGGGGTACTATCAGGAGACAGGCCGGGCAGGGCGCGATGGAGAGGCGGCAGAGGCGTGGATGCTGTACAGCCTGGCCGATATCGTATTGCTGAGCCGCATGATCGAGAACTCGCAGGGGAATGATGAATTCAAGAGAATTCAGCACCGGAAGATGGAAGCGATGCTGGGCTATTGCGAAACGACACAGTGTCGAAGACAGGTTCTGCTGAACTATTTTGGAGAGGAACACGACGGCCTGTGTGGCAATTGTGATACCTGCGGCGGCAAAGTGGAAACATGGAACGGGACACATGCCGCCAGACAGGCGCTCTCATGCGTTTTCAGGACGGGACAACGCTTCGGTGCTTCCCATGTCATCGATGTCCTTCTGGGCAGAGAGACTGAGAGGATTGCCGCCCTGGGCCATAACAGGGTGAGTACGTTCGGCATAGGACAGGAACTTAGTGAAACGCAGTGGAAGTCCGTATTCAGACAATTGGCAGCAGCGGGCATGATCACATCAAGCCACGAGAGCAAGGGCGGTTTCAAATTGACTCCCAAATGCCGGCCGTTGCTCAGGGGCGAAGAATCTTTTAAGCTGCGAAAAGATCACGCTCCGCGGGAAAAACGCAAGGAGAGGAAAAGTGCGAAAGCTCTCCACGGCCGGAAAACGGTTGGTATTGCGGGGGATACTCAGGACATACGGACGGACCTGTGGGAAGAGTTGCGCTCCCTGCGTGCTCAGATCGCCCGGGAACACTCGCTGCCCGCATACGTGGTGTTTCACGACAGCACGCTAAAAGAGCTTGCGCGGCACCTGCCCGATTCTCTCGAGGAGATGGGAAACATCTCGGGCGTGGGGCAGAAGAAACTCCTTATGTATGGACAGCAATTTGTGGATGCGATAATCCGGTACAAAAAAGAACACCGTCTGCATTGAAGTTTCCATTTAAAAAATGCCAAAGAACGTGTCGTATTGAGTGAAGAGGCCTGACATTTGTCGTACGCTAATCTGCGGCGGCTTACTCCTCCACGCGCTCTTTATCGCTTCCGTAAATATGATATCTTTCCGGAAGCGAT
>CAYYLU010000176.1:0-3600 GCA_964472475.1 uncultured Syntrophus sp.
TTTAACCGAAGTTTTTCTTTACTTTTTGGCTTTTGTCATTTATCTTTGCCCTTGAACCTTGAACCCTATATTCAGAAGGAGAACAATAATGCTCACAACTTGTAAAAAGTTTGACGCAGATGTAGTAGTCTGCGGCGGCGGTCCCGGCGGTAGTGCGGCTGCTATATCAGCGGCAAGGGCGGGAAAGAGGACGATACTTCTCGAAATACGTGAATCTCTCGGCGGATTATGCACGAACGGTTACATAACGGGCATAGCCGGTCTGGTTGATGGTATCAGTAAGGAGTGGATCGAAAGATTGAACTCTGAAGGGCATGCGGTGATGCAGCCCCATCTGCCCACTATTGAGCCGGAATTCGGCAAAATGATGTTGGAGCAGATGGCACTTCAGGCCGGCTGCAGAATATTGTACGGGGCGCACGTTGTGGACTGTATCAAAGAAGACGACAGGATAAAAAGCGTTATCGCCTATTGCAAGTCCGGGCGTATCGAGATCACGGGAAAAGTCTTTATTGACGCAACCGGTGATGCCGATCTGGCCTTCGCGGCCGACGTCCCCTGCGAAGTCGGAAATGCGGAGTACCTTGGCCTCAACCAGTCCGTAACGATGGGGTTCCGGTTATCGTACGTCAATCTTAAGAAATACAATGAAGCGAATGCCGCGTGGAGAAGCAGCCCTGAATGGGATGCCAACGATCTGAAGAAGCGAAGCCTCATTGTGTACAAAGAACATCAGGCTGTGGCCAATGGTGATCTGCACGATCTTTTGAGCCCGGGCAATATTGTCTATCCGATGCCTGTTGGCGATCCGACGTGTACGGATGTAACCCTTGACGCGACACATACCTTTGACTGCCACAATGACGACGTGGTGGACCTGACCAGGCAGATCGTCGACCAACGGCGCAAGGTGATGTGGTTTGTCGATTTCCTGAAAAAATATGTTCCGGGGTTTGAAAATGCTGTCCTTACAAGTGTGGCCTCAATGAATGGAGTCAGAGATTCCCGGCGCATTGTCGGTGAATATGTGCTTCGTGATATAGACCTCGCCCTTGCGGCCAAGTTCGATGACGGCATATACCAGCATACGGAGTTCTACGACACACATGTACCGACGCCCGGCCATCATACAGCCGTTCGTCACGTCCACTACAAAGGCCCTGTCGATCCTGCTCTATGCCGTCCGTCTCAGGATGATACGGATTACATGATGCATCCGTTTGTACCGCTCGGAGGCTACGAAATTCGAACCAATCCACGGGATTACTGCGAGATCCCGTTCAGGAGTCTAATTGCGTGCGGAGTGGACAACCTGATGGCCGTGGGCCGCTGCTTTTCGGCGGAGTATCACGCGCTGGGGTCTGTCCGCGTCATCGCTCCTTCGATGGGAATGGGCCAGGCAGCTGCCCTTGGGGCAGCCCTGTACATCGATCAGAAGCTTAGCGCCGTGCGTGAACTTGACGGCAAACTGGTGAGGCAGGCGATGATTAATAACGGTGTGGCTCTGGATAAACTGCCGGGTGGTTATTGGGAACAGCAGCGAACCATGAAGGGAGATCTTGTTGTCTCAGCCGCCGATATGATTGAAATTCGAGGCAAATAGAACCGAAGGGAAGGCAGAATACCCTTTCTCACTTGCAGAATAGGGGCCTGTGTCAAATGGTATTCCCCTCATATAAAGCTCTTGACAATAAAAGACACCAGTTGGTATAAGACTTTGGTAATTGGTATGACCGATCATATGGGCGATGATAAACCGGTTCACTCTGATATCGATATATCTTCACAAAAAACACCACAGACGGCTAGAACGGGATCACTGAAAGAACCAAATGCCCGTGCCTTCTCTAAGTCAGAAAGAATTAGGTGTACCTTAAATGAAGAGTTCTGAAAGGATTGTACCTTATATATATCTCAAAAGGGAGGGTATGATGAAAAGGAATCTGTATTGCGCGTGCATCATTTGTCTCACGTGTATGTTCCTATTTGTTACAGGCACGCTTATGGCTGCTGAAAAGCCGGCACCAAAGGCAAAGGACGCAACTGAGAAGAGTCCGGCGGCAAAAGCTGCATCGAAGCTACAGCCTAAGCAGGGTGGAATACTCAAGATCATAGAGGTCACGGGGCCTAAAACACCTTTTGGCTGGCCGGTGGAGAGCGTCGGTGAATCAACCGTGGCTCATAAGCCGATTGTCGAATCACTTGTGCGGCTTCACTATGACGGCCGCATCGAGCCATTGCTCGCAGAATCCTGGAAGGTTGCACCCGACAAGACTTCAATAACATTCTTTCTCAGAAAAGGTATCAAGTTCCATGACGGTACCGAATTTAATGCAGACGCAGCAAAATTTAATCTTGATGCCCTGAAAGCCGGCAAGAACCCGGGAACAGAAGACTGGGGCTCGGTGGATATAGTGAATCCGTTCGCAGTGCGCATCAATTTATTGAAGTACAGCAATATCCTGCTGAGTCGTTTTGCCGGAACCCCCGGCTCAATGGTTTCACCGACGGCCTTCAAGACAAAAGGGATAGAATGGGCAAGGTGGAATCCGGTAGGAACAGGACCGTTTGAGTTCGTCAGCTTCGAACGTGATGTCAGCATGAAATACAAGAAGTTCTATGGTTACTGGCAGAAAGATAAACCATATCTGGATGGTCTCCAGTATGTGTACATCAAGGACCCGATGACACAGTCCGCCGCCATAGAATCCGGTGAGGCCCACGTTCTCAATACTGAAACCGGGAAAATGGCCGCAGATTTGAAAGCAGCCGGACTGAATGTATATGCCGCCGACACCGGAGTTGTGGTTATGATACCGGACAGCATGAACGCCGATTCGCCGCTTGCCAACAAAAAAGTGCGGGAGGCGGTAGACTGTGCGATTGATAAAGAGGCCCTGGTGAAGGCAAAAGGGTATGGTTTCTGGCGGGCAGCCTATCAATTGCCAACAACGGGGAATATGGCCTACATGAAAACATTCCAGGGGCGCAAATATAACCCCGCAAAGGCAAAACAGCTCCTCTCTGAAGCAGGTTATGCAAAAGGATTCAAGACGAGAATTATCCCCCATTTTGCTGTTGATAGAGATGTCATGGTCAGTATCCAGAGTTATCTTGCAAAGGTCGGGATTACCGTTGAAATTGAATTTGTAGACCAGGGGAAGTTCACTGAATATCGAAGAAAGGGTTGGAAGAATGGATTTCTCTGTCAACCGCTCGGAGAATTCCCCAATTATCTTCAGACGATCGAATACTACTTTGCGCCGGCGACTCTCGAATTTCCGAGTCTGAAGAAACCCGCAGGTCTGGAGAAACCACTCAACGAGGCTTTGGCGACTATCAACCCGGAACTGCCCAGAATTCACAAGCTGTTACAGATGTTCAATGACGATGTTACAGTTGTTCCGATCCACACAACGGGACGGGCATGTGTTTCGCAGAAGAGCGTGCACGACACGGGACATCTCACTCTTGGTAACTGGGGATGGTGGACCGCCGAAAAAGCATGGATGAGTAAGTGACATCCTTCAAAGACACAGATTAGTGGTACACACCCTTTGGGCGATCTCTCAGGAGAGTAACTTGGTATACCGTACAGAT
>CAYYLU010000177.1:0-2234 GCA_964472475.1 uncultured Syntrophus sp.
CTTACAGCTACGAGCAAGCTACGAGCTTTCTTACGGCTCATAATGTGTCCACATTCTGATAACCTTCACCGTATTGATATCTTCGAGAACCTGATAAATGAGACGATGTTGAATATTGATTCTTCGAGATATGGTCCCGGTAAGATCACCAACCAGCTTTTCATAGGGCGGTGGGCTCTTATAAGGATTTTCTCGGAGTATCTCTAACAGTCTTGATGTTTGGGCTTTGAGTCCGGACTGAGCAATCTTCCTGGCATCCTTTTGGGCTTGCTTGGAAAACACCAACCGCCATTTCACCAGCCGGGTTCCTCCGAGCATTTTTCGACAGGCATCTTGATACCTTTCTTAATCGACTCCCTCATACCCGGAATAGAATCGAGGTAAAGAGTCTCTTCAATTGCCCTCCAATCCTCCTCAGATACAAGAACTGCGGAACTTCTCTTGCCGACAATCTGTACCGGTCGATGAGTTTCCTTCACTTCATCTACCAGACTATACAGTCGCTTTCTTGCTTCGGATGCTGATAATGCAGCCATATGCTCCACCTCCAACACGTACTACATATCGTACGTCACAACAGCAGCATTGTCAAGACAAAATAGATTGGAACCGGTAAACCTGTCTTATGGTTAACTCTTGACCATATTTCGCCGATAATATGAAGTATACGCTATTAAACAACGCTATTAAACAACGGCTATTTGCAAGGTTTTCGGCTTAGTGGTATATTTAAAAGTACCTTCTTTCTAATTAGGCCAAAGAACAATATGGATACGGAGCTTAACGTAAAATCAGTATCGAACGGCAGTAAATTGTTCGCGATGAGGAATATCCTGTTTCTGTTGGCGATTATCGCCGTTGCTGCATTGCTGTACCATCCCCTCCGGCAGATTTCCGCGCGACCCGGCGCCAGCAATTACGACTATATGCTTGTCATTCCCTTCGTCAGTGCCTTTTTTCTGTATCGTGATCGAGCGTCGACCTTTGCCGATGTCCACTACGGTTTGCCTTCAGGATTACCGATCATTCTCGTCGGTTTGCTCATGTACGTCTGCTTCGCGGCTTTTATGCCAACCCTCACAGTGTTGGATACAATTCTCGGTTTCTCGGCACTGCTGGCTTTTACGGGGGCATATGTTTCTCTCTATGGTATTCAATCTTTTAGACAGGCAAGGTTTCCCCTGTTGTTTCTCGCATTCCTCATTCCACCACCCCAGTCGTTTGTTGATTCTTTCATCTATGTTCTTCAGGTCAGTTCTACGGAAACGACCGACTTTCTTTTCAACCTCATCAGCATGCCCTACTATCGGGAAGGTTTTCTTTTCCATCTTCCGAACATCACCATAGAAGTGGCAAAAGAGTGCAGCGGTATCCGTTCGAGCCTGGCCATGATTGTGACTGGAGTGTTGGCGGCACACCTCTTCCTTGATAAAGGCTGGAAACAAATCATACTGATTCTGTCGATCTTCCCGATAACGGTTCTCAAGAACGGCATTCGTATTGTGACACTCTCTCTGCTGGCAGTTTACGTCGACATACGTTTTCTGACTGAAAGTTTTCTTCATCATTCGGGCGGTTTCCTGTTCTACATACCGGGACTTGTATTACTTGGCCTTGAGATCTGGCTGATGCGAAGAGGTCCTAAGTAAGTTTTCCAAACATATGACATTTACGACTCTCTTATCTATCCTCGCCGCCGCAACTACATTACTCGTTGTGTGCATAGTGATTCTGCGCGACCGGCGTTCATTTGTCCATCAGACGCTCGCCACAGGCCTAACTCTCTTAGCTGTGGAAACACTTGTAATCGGCTTCTCACCGGAAACCAACGATCCGAACGCGTTTATTTTCTGGCAGCGACTGCGCTTTGTCATGGCATCGCTGCTTCCCGGCGTATGGATACTCTTCAGTTTCGTCTACGCAAGAAGCAATTTTCGCGAGATCTTATGGAAACGCTTATGGATTGTTGCGTGTGCCTTTGTCATTCCCATCCTGCTGGTTGTTGTCTTCCCTGCTCATTTTTTTGACCGACTCCTGGTCATAAGCGGCACCAGAAACGTAGTTATTTCTCTTGGATGGTCCGGTTACATGTTTCAGCTAGCTTTCCTGCTCTCGTCAGTAGTTGTTCTGATGAATCTTGAACAGACCCTCAGAATCTCTGCTGGAAGGGTCAGATGGCAGATCAAATTTATTGTCCTGGGCATCGGAAGCCTCTTCGCAGTCAGAATATACCT
>CAYYLU010000177.1:2334-3574 GCA_964472475.1 uncultured Syntrophus sp.
TAAAGTTCTTCTATATTTTCCTGGCTTTGCTTGGTTTAGCGACGCTGCTGCTTTCAGATAGATTGAAACGATTTCTGAAAAAAATGCTGTCCCGGCACTTCAAGAGGCCCTATTATGATTACCGGAAAGAATGGGCTCATTTCACCGAGCATACTGCGAACATAACCGATATAGTGGAGTTGTGCAGCACCGTCGCGAGAATAATTGCGAGAACCCTTGACGCGCTCTCCGTTACGATATGGCTTTCCGACGATACACATCAGCGAGTCATAATGGCAGGATCCACTGTACACGCTGAAGGAAAATTCCAGGAGCTTGGGGAAATCGAGAACGTAGTTTCTGAGCTTTTACGCAAAGTGGAATCGCAGGATGATGCGGCAATCTTCGATTATAATGAAATGAGTAAGGATATCTCCGGCGGCGAAGATCTCTTGAAAAAGAACCGTATTAACTATGCTCTCCCGCTGGTTTCTTCCGGAAAGGTCCTTGGTATGGTCACGGTGGGCGACCGGGTTGGCGAAAAGGAGAGCCATTTTACGCCGGAAGATATCGATCTCCTGAAAACGATGGCGGATCAGGCAGCCGCCAACCTCTATAATCTGATGCTTTCGGAAAGGCTGAGGAAAGCAAAAGAGATGGAAGCATTCCAATCCATGTCCGCTTTCTTTGTCCATGATCTGAAAAACGTTGCTTCAAAACTGTCTCTGACCATGCAGAACCTACCTGTGCATTTTGAAAACCCTGAATTTCGGGCGGACGCAATGAGAAGCTTTTCGCAGAGTCTGACAAAAATCGATGGCATGTGCAGACGTCTATCAGCTTTAAGCCAGAAGCTGGAGCTCAAAAAAACCGAGGTAAACCTGAATGACATTGTCTCGACCGTTATTGAGGAGATGAAGACAGCCACCGGAGCTCCGATCGTGTTTGAACCGGGCAAATTGCCAGGAATCTTTGTAGATGCGGAGCAGATGCAAAAAGTCTTTGAAAATCTTCTGCTCAATGCCAAAGAGGCAACTCAGGCTTCCGGGCTGATAAAAGTGGAAACACGCCGCTTTGAGAAATGGATACAGTGCACGGTAACAGATAACGGCTGCGGAATGTCGAGAGAGTTCATTGAGAATTCTCTGTTTCGGCCGTTTCAAACCACGAAGAGCAAGGGTATGGGCATAGGCCTCTATCACAGCAAATCCATCGTAGAAGCCCACGGGGGGAGAATGGAAGTAGAAAGCATCGTGGGGAA
>CAYYLU010000178.1:0-3572 GCA_964472475.1 uncultured Syntrophus sp.
GACAAGTATTCCGGGTATGATGCCGCCTACGAAGAGTTTTGCGATCGAATTCTCGGTTATAATACCGTAGATGATCAGGATTCCGCTGGGAGGAATAAGGCTTCCGATCGGACCTCCGGCAGCAAGACATCCATTCGCCAGGGCAGTGTCATATTTGTACTTCTTCATCTCGGGGAGTGCGACGAGCGCCATGGTAACTGCGGTTGCGATAGCTGAGGCACAGACAGCGCCAAATGCCGCACACGCAATGATCGTTGCCATAGCTAAACCACCGGGGGTCCGTCCGAACCATTTGCGTGCAATCTTGAACAGGTTACCACCCTGACCGGTCGCGAGCAGGACATGGCCCATGAGGATGAAGAGTGGCAGGGTGGCAAAAGTATAGCTCGACACAAGGTCGTACGGTGTGATAGCCATTTTTACTATTGCTGCCTGGAGCGGCAGGATCGAAGCAAGACCGACAAAGCCGACGATACCCATGCAGACACCGATGGGCAGACCGATAGCCATGAGGATGAATAAGGCGAGAAATCCTAAGCCGCCTATCAGTTCCGAACTCATTATTCAACCTCCTTCAGCTCTTTGAAATTCCTGTAGATGTTGTAGATCACAATAAAGGCCATCATGAACAGCGCGAAACACCAGATCGTCCGAAAGGGGATGATGGAGATTTTGAGCAGGTCTGTTACTTCTCCTACCTGCGCCTTGTCGATTGTCACGCGTATGGTCGCATAGCATATAACGAGCCAGTAGAGAAAGCTGATCACATTGCAGAACTGCTCAAGCCAGATCTGCGATCTCCTCTTCATCAATGTCGTAAGCATGTCCACAGAGGTGTGCTTTTTCGCGTATTCGGTGTTCGTCAGGGCAAAGGATGCAACAAGCACTGTGACAATCTCCACCAGATCGTAGGTGCCCGCTATAATGCCTCCGACTGTCCTGAAGAGCACATTGGCGACAATGATGAGCATGACCGTCGCTAACGCCAATGTGCCTATATACGTCGTATATTGCACAGTCCATGCTGTAACCTTATCGTACAGATTCATCGTATGATCCGGGCACATAGAGAACCTCCCATTCATCAGTATTTTCATCTATTTGGATGTTGTCGCACGTAAAAAAAGCCGCCACTTTACTTCAGCGGCGGCCCGACCTGCTCTCCTCCCTCCAGGAATATGTATTCCTAAACCCTTAATGTTTCATTCTATTTTTTAGATTTGATTGTATTAATGGCGCCACTCTCCTAGTCTTAAGCTGAGTGGCACTAACAGAAAACCGCCACCCGAAGAATTCAATCTTCGAACGGCGGCCCGACCATTCTTTGAATCACCTCCGGAGATCGTAGGACCTCCGAACCCGTTTATATGAAATTCTTATATCTTAGGTTATTGACAGTGTCAATATATTTAAACTAGATCGTGCTTGAGTATCTCTATGGCACTCATGTGCTATCTGCTATAATGAAATGACCCTACGCCTCCGAAGCGGCATGGCTGACGCAATACTCTTCATCTGAGCCATGGCACTTTCCCGGTTAAGACCAACCTTGCCAAAACCGATGCTACTGCCCAACCGAATAGTATCCATGCGCCGTAACTGGTCGGACCTGATGAATCGACGTATGATGGAGCTTTAACCCGGCGAGACATCACGGCCGTAATCCTCGCAAGTTTTCCTTGAGGTTGTAGCTTTCCATTAACAACCGTTCAGCGGTTGTTCTGTATTCATCGCTTATATCTGAGTGGGGCACTGTTTCTATGTATTCCATCAGATACTTCCTTGCTTTTCCTGTATCCTTTAACTTGTAGTATAAATAACCGAGATTAAATGTAGACGCCTCGTAAAAACCTGTGTACCGAATAATGAGCCCATCCAGTCTTTCAGATCTCATTGCAAGATCTTCTCTTTGATCGATAGAAATGTGGGACATATCCTGGGCCTTTTGATATCCCGATCTGATGAGCTTGGCTATTGATAGCACATCTTCGGCATAGTTGTAGACTTTCAACATAATAGCGACTGCAGCTTCATAATCATGCTCTTCGAAGAGTGTTTCGGCCTTTTTCTGATACGACATAATGTTTGCATCGTGAACAGCGATATCAGTCGATTTTATTGTATTTATTTTAGGAACCTTTTTGGGCTTTTTGGCAGGTTTGATTCTGTGCGCCTTCGAGACCTTTCGCGATTTCTTAGAAACAGCATCTACAGGTGAGAATGTGACGATGAAGAATGATAAGAAGATCGCAAGAACAATTCCTAATGGGTTCTTTCTGTTACAGGTCATCACTCTCAGTTATTAAAGCCTCGAAAATATTCTGCAAAGACCCCCTGGATAGGAGGTTAATACAGTTCACAAGAAACATCTTCTTACCATTTCAACAACAATTTTAATGTTTCGTGAACCGGCGTTAAAAGGTACAGACCCAACATGATGTTCAGAGGGTCCTTGCAGTAGGACTGGCGCACGGTTGACTCTTATGAATTCAATGAACGACTGATTCCATTTAACAGGCATGTGAGGCTCTATGCTTTAAATAGTACCACTTTTTATTTGACAAGTCATTACAATTAAGTTTAGATTGTGATCACTTCATAAAGGATTTGTGGTAACAATGTGGACAGTTGGTATTAAAGAACTCAAGACAAAATTAAGTAAGTATATGAATGTTGTAAGGAATGGAAACAGTATTCTCATAAAGGACCACGCAGAAGAGGTGGCGCTAATTACGCCTCTATCAACTGAGTATCTGACTATTCGCAACATGATGAGGTATGGTAAAGCACAATGGTCCTTTGAAAAACCAAAAGGACTCGCAGCACGGATCAAGGTGGTAGGCGAGCCTATTTCGGCAACAGTGCTGGAGGAAAGAAAGTGATCTTGTATTTGGGTTCGAGCAGTCTGATTAAGCTCTATGTTGAAGAACAGCATTCAGAACTTATTTCCGATTGGGTCAGAGCCGCCGAGATTGTAGCGACGTGTCGCGTCGCATATACGGAAATTGTCTCCGCGTTGTCGATACGCCACGAGAAAGGTGATATCACCACTCCGGATCATGATAGATTGCTGCGAATTTTTAATGATGACTGGCCCGCTTTTACCAAAATCGACTTTGATGATGTTGAGGCGGGAAATCTCATAGAAAAATACGGCCTGACGAGATTTGGCGCACTGCATCTTTCAGCAGCAAAATCGATATTAGACGAATACGAGCAACTATTTGATTCGATTGATTCGACTAAGACAAAAGAATGCTCCTCACCGTTAACCCTATTCTTCTCCTCGACCGACGAAAGGCTCTGCAGGGCAGCCTCCGATGAAGGCTTGAAGGTAATTTCTCTTAACTAGGCCTGAAGAGGATACGATGCCCAATCAAGTGCACTTAGATCAAGGTAGCCGACGGTTGCACGATACTCTTATCCTGAACCGACCCGGTGATTGCATACTGTGGCAAGAGAACACGTCAGAAAAAACTTTCTTATCACACGACAAATCCGTGACTATCTTCTTGTGTGGCACATTCTTGAGTCAGGCTCCACCGCAAAGGAGGGACTAAGACTATGAAGAT
>CAYYLU010000179.1:0-3465 GCA_964472475.1 uncultured Syntrophus sp.
TGCGCCGCGGGGTGGAAGAAGCCATTGTCAGCTTTGGGCAGGGTTTTTTGCAGCACCCGTTGAATGGAGAGCTGCGCAACCGATTAAAAGATGGCGACCTTTCCGCCCAGGATTACTATCGCCAGCTTTTGCGCCTGGTTTATCGGTTGATTTTCCTCTTTGCCGCAGAAGACCGCGATCTGCTGCTTCTACCGGGTGCAGCGGTAGAAGCCCGGCAGCGATTCCAGAATTATTATTCCAGCACCCGTTTGCGGGCTTTAGCTCAAAGACAACGCGGCAGCCGGCACCATGACCGCTATGAAGCATTGCGCCTGGTGATGACTTTGCTGGGTTCTGATTCAGGTTGCCCGGAGCTGGCCATCCCGGCCTTGGGTGGATTCTTGTTTGATGCCCGTTCTACGGCTGACCTCAATGAAGCCAATCTGGATAACCAGGCCTTGTTGAGCGCTGTACGCAGCCTGGCTTTCATCACTGAAGGAAATACCCGTCGGGCAGTGGATTACCGCAACCTGGGACCGGAAGAACTGGGAAGCGTTTATGAATCCTTGCTGGAACTGCATCCCCTGCTGAATACCGACGCCGGCACTTTCCAGTTAACCAGTGCCGCCGGGAACGAACGGAAAACGACAGGGAGTTATTACACGCCATCCAGTTTGATCCAGGTATTGTTGGACTCAGCTTTAGATCCAGCCATCGAAGATCGTTTGAAAGGCAAACAGGATGCTTCTCAACAGGAACAAGCACTGCTCGAATTGAAAGTCTGCGATCCTGCCTGCGGCAGCGGGCATTTTCTGATTGCGGCAGCACACCGTATTGCTGGAAAGCTGGCGGAGGTGCGTGCAGGTGACAACGAACCCTCACCAAACGAGACCCGGCGGGCATTGCGGGATGTGATTCGCCACTGTATTTATGGCGTGGATATCAACCCTATGTCTGTCGAATTGTGTAAAGTCAATCTTTGGCTGGAATCGCTTGAGCCGGGTAAACCGCTATCTTTCCTGGATGCACATATTCAATGTGGTGATAGCCTGGTAGGTGTAAGCCCTGGGTTAGATATATCTATGATTCCGGATGAAGCCTTCAATCCTGCTTTTGGGGATGATAAAGTAACCAGCGCTGCATTGAAGAAACGAAATAAGCTCGAACGCAGTGGCCAGTTAGGCTTCCGCTGGAAGGTTTCTGGTGTAAACAATCCTGAAGACATGGCTCGATTATTAGCTGAACGTGCTGGACAGGTGGACGAAATGCCAGAAGATGAACCTTCCCAGGTTCAAGCCAAAGCTAAGGCATTCGCCGAATTCCAGCAAGCAAAAGAGTACATCCAGAACCGATTAGAATTTGACCTTTGGACAGCAGCTTTCTTTTGGCCAATGCCGAAGGGTGGTGCAGAGCATTTGTTGGCGCCTACCCAGCAAGAGTTGGTTATGTTCCGATCAAATGGTAATCCAGATGCTGTGCTTGTTAACCAAGTACGCAAAATGGCTAGAGATTTAAATTTCTTTCATTGGGAATTGGCATTTCCGAAGGTTTTTTCAAAGAATCATCCTGGTTTTGATTGTATGTTAGGCAATCCCCCCTGGGAAAAAATTAACCTAAAGGATGAAGAATTTTTTGCTCAGACTCATCCCGAAATTGCGAATGCTCGTACAAAAGCAATTCGTGAAAAATTAATCTCAGAGTTACAGTCCAGTTTTCCTTTAGATTATCAAGAATTTGTTGAAGCACAAGCATATCATGATAATTTGAGTAATTATTTCAGATTTAGTGGGGCATACCCTTTAACTGGCGTAAGTCGAATTAATTTATATTCTGTTTTCGCTGAAACAGGTTTGAAAATTGTCTCGCCAAAAGGCAGGTTGGGTTTAGTCATAGCATCAGGCATTGCTACAGATGATAACAACAAGGCATTGTTTGAAAAAATGGTTGAAACTAAACGGTTGATAAGTATTTTTGATTTTGAAAATCGTGAGAATCTGTTCCCTGCAATCGATAGTCGCTATAAATTTTGCCTCTTTTGTGCAGGAGGCAAAGATATTGGTCAACCAGAAGCTGATTTTGCGTTTTTCTTATCGAACACCCAGCAAATAGCTAACCCTGATAAACACTTTAGAATATCGCATGATGATTTAAGAAAGATAAATCCGAATACACGAACTTGCCCAACATTTAAGAGCCGTCAGGATTCAGTGATTGTAAAAGCCATTTATAACCGAATTCCTGCGTGGTGTTTGCAAGATGAGAAAACCGAAGAAATTGGTATACCAAAAACCCCATTTAATATGTCAAACGACTCGGGGTTATTTCAAACTACTTCACAGTTAATCGCATTAGGTGGGGTCGTTGATGGTAATGGGTGCATTGTGGTGGGGAAAAAGACATATTTACCGCTATATGAATCAAAATTCATTCACCAATTTAATCACCGTTATGCAACATTTAATGGATTATCCGATGCAAATTCCGCTGATGATAATGCCAAAGAACTGTCTGTAGAGGAATTAAGAAATCCAAATAAGTTCGTTGATAGTAGATATTGGTTAGAAAGCACTCTTCAAGAAGAGCGTTTTCCAGGTAGGTGGTTTTTAGCATACAGAATGATAACAAATGCTACAAATGAACGCGGCTCAATTGTCACGATAATCCCAGAAAGACCATGCGGCAATTCTATTACGATAATTACAGGGTTGAGTCCACTCACTTCAGGTTTAGTTTGCGCAAATATGAATACGTTTGTATTTGACTTTGTCGCAAGATTGAAAATTCCTGGAATGAATTTTAATCATTGGATATTAAAGCAACTTCCTATTTTCCCATCAAGTATATATTCACAAACCGACATAAAGTATATTACCCCTCGTTTGCTTGAATTGGTTTATTCCGCCTACGACCTTAAACCCTTTGCTGAAGACATAGGCTATAAAGCCAAACCCTTCCAGTGGGATGAAGAACGCCGTGCCTTGCTACGATCCGAACTCGATGCATATTATGCCAAACTTTATGGATTAACCCGTGATGAACTACGATACATCCTTGATCCACAGGATGTTTACGGCTCCGACTACCCTGGCGAGACTTTCCGAGTATTGAAAGATAAGGAGATCCGACAATATGGTGAGTACCGCACGCGCCGGTTGGTTCTAGAAGCCTGGGATCGATTGAAGGGTGTTGAAGTTGGCAATCCTGATAGTTACCAAGAACATGGCACTGCAGTTCCACTAAAACAAGAAACGATTACCGTCGCGCAGCCCAGACCGGAAAGGCGACCAGCAGTAGTTCAGACCCAGCTTCCTGCGACGGCGAAGCCGCCTTTGCCAGTGACACCACCATCGAAGGTAGTAAAAGAGATCGATCCGCCTGCAGGTCAGCCGACATTATCAGATTTTGGGTTATATAAGTGCGAAGTCTGCGGGAAGATGGTGATGGGATTTGAGAAGGCAAACCACGAACAGGAAAAACATGGCGGGA
>CAYYLU010000180.1:0-3463 GCA_964472475.1 uncultured Syntrophus sp.
TGTATTGATTCTCTCCAATTTTGAATTCAATGACGAATATGACGGGACCGATAAGGATTACCACATCAACACGTTGTCCCATTCTAGGAATTGAATACTCGAAGTAAATCGAACCGCGGTAAGGAAGTAAGACGTGCTTTAAAATCCTGATTTCACTCAGCCAAGCATCCTTTTGGTTGTGTTCCAGCGGGAATTCATTGCGAAGCGCTAAGTGTTGGAATATCTCTCCGGGAGAGGTGTTGAGGAAATTGTCAATGCTGTCGTCGTAGTATGCGCGATTCATTCGGTAGTCTTCGGTTTATGGTGGAACAGCCTGTAGCCTATACTTTTTTTCTTTCACAAATGCTATCAAACAGGGGTGAATAATGCAAGGATTTAAGTATGTTAATCGTGAGCGGAAAACTGCTGACGATTGTTCCGTATCCAAGAGATTATTTTGCCGGTCCTATGAAGAAATGGTGTGGTACATTAAAACAATCGGAAAAAAGAGTGAGTGACGGCATGTGAGCGAATTGCCCTGCTGCGCTACATTAGAATACACAACAGAATATGTACCTTGATCAAGTTTTCTGGTGGCCTCATCAGAACCTCTTTAGAGAGGCAAAACGTCTATTATTTTTTTAACAGCCCGATCATCTGGAATTATTCCACCTTCCGTCTTCTTGAACCCTTTTGGTATTTTTATCGCTTCTACCATTTGATCTGATTAATCCTGTTTTGAAGTTTGGTCAGTCTGCCGATCAGTTCTTCAAAAGGCAGGGATTCTTCGTAGATCATGTTTTCCCGCATCTGCTGATAATCGTTTGCCCAGGCATCAAGCAGGGCATCCGGGGGAATAAAACATATTTTATCCGGGCTATGATTTTCGTAGTTGACCCCGGGAAGACCGTTGAAGCGGCGGCGGTGCTTCACAATCGTCTGATATAAGCCGGCATCTTTCAATGCAATTTCCGCAAATTCTGTCCGGCTTAGCTTTTCAATATCGTACAGGTGCCGGCTCAGGCGTTCGACACGTATTTTCTCCTGCGAGCGTTGAAATTCTTCGTGGAGCAGGAATATTTTTTCCAGAAAGGTGCGTTCAGGATTGACGGTCGCAATAGAGACCGGTTGGTCGGAAAAGGACCGGTCGGAAAAGTTTTCCGCCACCAGGGTGCGAAAAGATTTGCGGGAAAAGGGTTCTGTAAGCGAACGGCTCCCTATTTCAATGAATACACCGGGTTTTAAATAGGTTTCCTGTTCAGCCAGCTTCGGATAATAAATTTCAACGCTGACAGGGTCCTGATCGTGGTTTTCCACCTCTTGAGCTTTGACCGTCACATCGCTAAAGTCTGTTTCCGCAAATTTACTTTGGAGTTCTTTGACAAAAACAGTCGTAAGAAATTCATAGGACTTTCTCCGTAATTTGCGGATAGCGCTTGCGCTCAAATCCTTGCCGAAGCCAAGATATTCCTGATTGATCGCCAGATCGATGTCTTCTGAAAAGCGGTGGATGAGGTTCCAGCCCTTGCTGAGCGACGTGCCGCCTTTGAAAACCAGCGCAGACGAACACTGCATCGAAAAGATCATGGACAGGATGTGCACCGCCCACCAATCTTTTTCAACCACGAAGGCAGGCAAGCCCGTTCGTCTGCCTGCCTCCGTAAAAATATTCAGCCGGTTCTCAGGCGTTAATTCCAGCCATTCTTTCAGGTGAGTGACGTCATTCATCGGGCCTCGCTAACAACCAAACGGAGCAATTTTCTAATCCATTCCGGCGCAAGTTTTACATCGTGCTGCAGGTGGTAGGGTTTCTCTTTTTTCAACAATTCCCTGATTTGCATTAATTCCTTGTCAGTGACCTTGTCCTTGCCGATGGTCCGCAATGCCTGAATAGCCAGTTTGCTGAGGTCGCCAATGGCGGCCAAATTTTTTGCACTTGTTTTTTTGAACGCAATCGTCTGTTTGCCCATTTTTATTTTCCGCGCCGAGGCATCGGTATAATACACCACGTTTAAAGGCACTTGCGTGCTCAAGCCAAGTTTGTACAACGCATAACTTCCTGTCGGCAGGATGCGGGCTTTATCCCGTTTGGCAATGGCTTTGGCAATATCTTCGATGCCTGGCATCACGACGCCCAAAATATTATCCTTAACCGGATGAACATAAATGCCTGTCGCCACCCGGTGAAGCTCACCCGCGTGTACCAGCCTTTCCAATGCTTTTCCCACAGATTTTGCGTTCCCCAGTCCCGCAAAGCTGTCCACGAAAAACAGCGAACCTCTACCTGCTTTTTTTATTTTTCTAAGTATCTGTGTTTCAAGGCTAATATTCATATTAGTGTCATTGTTTTGTCGCAAATTTAGCATATATTTGCGACAAAGTCATCCTCTAAATCCCATGTTTGCCAAATGCGTTTTCACTTTCCTCTCGAGCCGGCTGGTTTTATCCTCAAGGTTCGGCGGCCGCGTTTCGCAACGTCCGGCCAGTTCCTTGATGCGCTGGGTAAGGTGATGGCTGATGTCATCCATTCTGGTGCTGATGCGTTTCCCCATTTCCGCCATCCATTTCCTTTTGATCACGATGGTTTTTATCTCATCGATGGTCAGTTGCTTGCCCAAAGCGAGTTGCATAACTCTGACTTCTTAATGACCATTTTTCTTCCTGTCTCGTTTTTACTGACATGAAGTCATTTTCGATGTCGTAATAAAACCAACATGGTTCTTAGCTCATGGCGCGTAACATCTTAATTGTGAAACAATTGAAAGACGGGACTCTCTAGTGTCCTCCGATCAAATTGGTTTAAATTACTTTTACAGATGCTATCAAACAGGGGTGAATAATACAAGGTATTTAAGCCCGTGAATCGTCAGTGGAAAACTGGTGATGGTTGTTCCGTATCTGAGAGATTATTTTTCGCTGGTTCTATGAAGAAATGGTGTGGTACATTAAAACAATCGGAAAAAAGAGTGAGTGACCGTGAGAGCGATCGCTCTGCTGCGCCACAATATTAGAGGGGGGCTGATATGAAATCTGTAACGTTATTCTGTCTATTTGTACTCCTTAACGTCTGTTGTTGTGTTCTGATGACCGCTACAGCGAATGCGGTGATGACGCAAGCGCCAAATACGCGCCATCCAAGCGTCCAGGGACCTATTGATTCAAAGTGCAATTCCGGATATTCACTCCTGAAATATCAGGGTAATAAGCAATGTATAAAGTGCGATCCGGGTTACACATATGCTGTTTATAAAGGTCAAGAAATGTGTATCTCGTGCAATCCGGGATACAAGTACGGCAAACATAGTAATCAGGAATTGTGTGTTAAATAGGTTGGGGAAACTTTCGTTACGCGAAAATCGAAACGCGAATCGCGAAACTGAACGGCTAAGAACTGGTCTCTCGCAGAGGGCACAGAGTGCGCTGAGAAGTCGTTTATTCTTCTGATGAATTTGAGAGAAGGACCAAATTCATGAGAGTCACCTTG
>CAYYLU010000181.1:0-3448 GCA_964472475.1 uncultured Syntrophus sp.
TCGTGGCTTTTACCTGTATTTGATCCAGAAATTGCAGGAGCTCGTAAGTCTCCTTCTCAACAAGGTAGTGCGATCTCATGGGGCTACCGCATTTCATGTGCAGACCATACGCAAGATCATCGATATCAAAACAAAGGGCATTCAGCATTTAAACAACAGTAAGTGAGTAGTTGTGTTTAGTGTTTAGTGTTTAGTGGTAACCGCCCTTTGGGCGATCTCTCAGGAGAGTGACCTGGTATACCGTACAGATCAATCGATTCCGTCATACCTGCGGAGGCAGGTATCCAGTGATTTCCTTTTTTCTGGACGCCGGATCAGGTCCGGCATGACAAAACAGTGAATCGGTTTCTATGGGCTTAAAAGGTGAGTTACTCAGAAGTGTTTAGTGTTTCTGGTGATTCGGATGTTAAAGCAGAATGGTGATGACGGGAAGGAGGAAACCGGAGCACACATTATTGTATGTGAGGATTTCCGACGACGAGGAAGCGCCATTCTGTGAAGACAGCCGGATTGCCCTACATGTAGATGCCGCCATTGACGGCAATCACTTGTCCCGTAATGTAGGTCGCTTTATCCGACGCAAGAAAGCTTACCACATCGGCAACTTCTGTCGCCCGCCCGAACCTGCCCAGCGGTATCGTTGTTGCGATCTGTTCTTTGGGTAGTTCCCTTGTCATGTCTGTCTCGATGAAGCCGGGAGAGACCGCGTTTACGAGAATATTCCTTTTCGCTACCTCGGCGGCAAGCGCCTTTGTCGCGCCTATCAGTCCTGCTTTCGCCGCGGAATAGTTAACCTGACCGGGCAGACCGCTCTGGCCTGATGTTGATACAATATTTATGATTCTGCCGGACCTCTTCCTGAGCATATTTGTCACTACCAGCTTGGTCACAAGAAAGAATCCATTCAGGCTAACTGAAAGTACACCTTCCCATTCTTCTTTATTCATCATTGCCATGATGGCGTCTTTTCTGAAACCGGCGTTGTTGACCAGTACGAATGGTGTTTCCGTTTCGAGGAGCGGCATCAATGCTGATTTCACTGCATCCAAATTCGCTACATCAAACGGTAGAAGGAGACACTTCTTGCCCAGGCTTTCTATCTGACCTGCAATTTCAGTCGCAGAATCATGATCGCTCCGATAGTTGAGCCAGATATCAAACCCGTCGCGTGCCAGGCCAATGGCTACAGCTGCGCCTATTCCTTTGCTCGCCCCTGTCACCAAAGCTATTCTCGAATGTGTCGGTTGTTCCATTACTTGATCGTCCTTACCCTTCCCTTGTCGTCAAATGTAATCGCTGTTGATGTCCATCTGTTCTTCGCGAATACCCACGTGTTTGATGAGAGCGAGGGAGTCCTGTTGACGGCAGGGTAACCGAGAGCAGTGCGCACACCATCTTTCGACATACCTATGTAAGCCTTGCCGTCTGTAATACCCCTGCGATCCGTATCGGACATACCTTTCAGGCTCACCGGTTCCCTCGCGGTGATCAGTTTTACATACTCTTCAGCGCTCATGCCTCCCATTCCGTTATCATTGTATTCATAGTCTATCTTTCTGCCCGTCCTGGTATCTGTTAGGTAAAAGCCAAATCTTGCGAACTGCACTTCGACAGGTGTATTAACAGGGAATATAACGTGGCCTGATCCCGGATTTGTCCAGTTCTCATAATTAGCCCTGTATTCTTTGTTGTCTTTCGATTGGGTGTGTACATTATTTTTCAAATAGACGACTCTCGATTGAGGCGGCGATGTGGCCGAAATCGATTCCGAACTCCCTCCGCGTCCCACGCACCCGTAAAAACCTGAACCAAGAACCAATAAGACCAGGACTGTCCCAAGCAGTCTTCTGCAATTCATAGCTACCTCCTCTGGACTATATGCAATTCATTCGGGACGGCAAAAAAATCGGCAGGCTACCGCCACAGCTATCCCGAAAAAGTAACAAAATGTCCGTTCCGTCAGCGTCAATAAAGGCCTAAATGACAAGAGTATATCATATCGCTCAGTTCCTTAGCCATACATAATATACTCCCCGGAACTCCCAAAAAGGAGTGTTCAAATGAACCGGAATGTGTGCTCCTTGATCAACAAGATTGTGGTTTTGAAGCGCTTCAATCCTGCCTCTGAGCGGTGGTTAATTTGCTTGACTCAGTAAGGCTTATATATTATCGTTAAATTCGATCGGGGCGTTGTTGGATTTATTCCATATGCGTTATTTTCGAGGATCTGTTTGATTTCGTTTACGGAAAAGATAAATGAGAATTTTGTTGGTCAACCCTCCTAATTGTGGTCGCAGCATCCCTGAAGAAATCTACGGTATCAGTTCCATAAAAATGATACTCCGCGGTGAGCCGCTTTCGCTCGAAACGCTTGCCGGAAATCTTACCGACCATGATGTCCGCATAGCTGACCTCAAAGCCTTGCCTGACTCTTTCGACAATATACTTGCAGATTTTCGCCCGGAGATAGTTGGAATAACAGGTGTCACCTGTGAAGCAAACACGATGTTGAAACTGGCTGAAACGGCAAGAAAAATAAGCGGCGCAATTATTGTCGCAGGCGGAGCTCACGCCAGCAATGATCCGGCGTTTTTCAATTGTGAGCTGATCGACTATGTTGTTATAGGGCTTGGCAAGAAGAGTTTTCCGGAGTTGATCAACCGTCTGCAGGAAGGAAAACAAACAAGCAAAATTCCAGGTGTGGTGAAGACAAATCCATCACAAGAGGTTTTCTGTGTACCACGGAACTATTCCCGTGATGATCTTGTGGAAGATAAACCGCCGCGATACGATCTTACGGCCCAATTTCGTCGGGAATATACGATGCATCCATACGGGTTCTCGCTCGGGCTTGTAGCAACTGCCTTCGGATGCCCTCATCGTTGCTCGTTTTGTTCTATCGAGCCAATCACCGGAGGCCGTTATCTCACTCACGATCCGAAGACAATTTTACGTGATATACGCCTGGTTGGCGAAACACCCCTTATTCGCCTTGTAGACGCCAACACATTCGGAAGCGCGGCACAGTCGCGCGAACTCTGTCGTGAAATCATGGATTCCGGTCTGCAAAAACAGTATGTCGCAGATGTACGATCGGACACGGTCGTGAAATATCCTGAGCTTTTCAAAGACTGGGCAAAAGCGGGTTTGCGTACTGCGATTATCGGTTTCGAGGAGATCGATGATAAGAAGCTGGAGTCTATGAAAAAAGAAAACACAACCGCCGTCAACACGGAAGCAATACGAATTCTCCACAATACAGGTATTACCATCATCGGAGATTTTATCATATCCCCTGATTACGAAGAAGCACAGTTCCAATTGCTCCGGGATTATCTGGCAAAGAATCCAATCGATCTGCCCATGTTCTCCGTATTGACACCTCTCCCCGGAACACCGCTGTACAACTCCATGAAGGATATGATTGCTATTCATGATCTTGATTATT
>CAYYLU010000182.1:0-3418 GCA_964472475.1 uncultured Syntrophus sp.
GATCTGTAGGAAAATTTGCCTGTAGAAAATAAACGAATTGGCCGGGAAAGGCAGTCTATAGGACATCAGTTACCGAAGGAGGTCTTGATGGCGGTCCCGAGTATATTGATTGTAGATGACGACCAGGCAATACGCGCACTCCTCACTGAATTCTTTCAGGGGCTCAACTACGATACAACAAGCGCGGAAAATGGAGAGAGCGCACTCTCTCACGTCAGCTGTCGTGATTTTGACTGCATAATCTCCGATCACCTGATGCCCGATATGGACGGAGTCCAATTACTGGCACATTTGACGGAGCAGAAGAAGAAAATCCCTTTTCTCATGATTACGGGCTACCCGAGCATCGAAACAGCCGTTGAGGTCATGAAACAGGGAGCATACGACTATATAACAAAACCCCTTGTCCTCGAAGACGTACGCATGAAGGTCGAAAGGGCGGTCCATACGAAGGGTCTCGAACGGTCCGTCCGGAAGCTGAGCGGTATTGCGTGGGCGGTTCTCATTTCAATTCCCGTGTGGCTGATACTGGGAATACTTGTCGGCAAGATATGGAGGTTTTTCTAGGTACCCGTAAGCCGGGTTCTTGTGAAAAGAACGTTTGGCGCTTTTGATAATCTGTGTTAGAATCCCTTATGGTGTCATTAATTCAACATAATTTGGAGGTAAGCCACACTGATTGTGGCCGGAACAATTTGAAGCTCGCTTCTACGATGGATTTTGACATCTGAATAGGCCTGAGTGAGACTATGTTTGCTCGAGCTAATAGTACAGATATATCAGATAAAAAACTATTTATATTACAATAGGTTAAGATAGATCCGTAACTATCCTGAGACGGCTATGAAGACGTATTGCTTCGTTGACATTGATGTCCGCTGACCTTAGAGTCAGATCATCGTGCTTGAATGCGGATCAGTACCAAAAGGCACAGGAATTGCTAGGTTGTTGCATGAGCAGGAAAGAAGATCATTGGCAGTAAAAGTAAAAGGTGCAGTGGGACTGTGCTGTAGAAAAGGTGTAGATATGCTGACTCCGGTTGGCAATGGCGGTAGCTTACACCAAAATTATTGGTTCATACCGGAGAACAAACATGAGCGCCGATGTATCTTCCGGGAAGTGTAGTTCCGGGAAATAGACAGGATTATGATGATGTTGTTGTCTAAGTTGGACAGGATTATATTTGCTTAGAGGCAAATAGCACTAAGTTGTTGTACATTATATGAAAATGATTAACTTACTGCGTAAAGGAGGTCTTATGAAAGCTGCAAGATTGTATATGTTACTCGTTTGTGTTTTGATGTTAGCCGTATCCTGTGCCCCTAACTCCGTGAAGCATGCCACTCCGGTTAATGTACTTAATCAGCAGGCACATACGTATGCACAGACTCCTCAGGAATACACCATTGAAGTCGGTGATACCCTGGACATCAAATTTATGTACAACGCGGAGCTTAACGAAATGGCAGTACCTGTCAGACCTGACGGCAAGATATCTCTTCAACTCGCCCAGGACATCCCGGCAGCGGGCAGTACTCCAAGTCAGCTCAGAAAGGTATTATATGACAAGTATGCGGCCGAATTAAAAACACCTGAGATTGCTGTGATCGTGAGAACGTTCGGCGGCAACATGGTGTTTGTTGATGGTGAAATCGCCGCACCAAAGTCAATACCCTTCCGGGGGCGCATGACCGTCATGCAGGCAGTGGCTCAGGCTGAAGGCATGAGAGAGACTGCAAGGCTCAGCAATGTGATCGTAATCAGAAAGGATTTTCAGGGCCAACCCATGGCTGCCAATCTTGATCTGCGTAAAGTTATCGATGGTACAGATTTCAGCCAGGATGTTGCTCTGATGCCGTATGATATCGTTTACATTCCCAAGTCTCACATTGCCAATTGGGACAAGTTTATTGATGAATATGTGAACAGGTCAATCCCCAGTCGTATTCCTGGATTCGGCAGCTTTAATAACCCCTACTCATACGCGTTTGGCGGCTGGACGAAAGTACAGGGCAGCGGTGCTGTCATTGTGAACAACCCTTAATTTTTTGTTGATCACGGAGATAAGTTAAATGGAAAACATGAACCAGGCTTCAGGAACGAATAACCTTCGAGATACGTTGACCATTCTTTTTAAACACAAGTGGACCATTCTCATAGTGTTCCTTGTTGTTGCAATTGGAACAACGATCTACGCGATGATGCTCAGGTCGACGTACGAGGCGAAATCAACTCTGCTTGTTAAATATGGAAGAGAGTTTCAGCCGCGCCCTGAAGATGCCGGGTCACGTCAGGCACCAGCCGTAACACCTGCAACGGTCATAAATGGCGAGATCAGCATTCTGACAAGCCTTGATCTCTACTCCCGGCTCGTCAACAAAATGGGTGCTGTGAACATTTATCCCGACCTGGCTAATATGTCCGCAGGAAAACTGACAGCAGAGAATATGGCCATACGAAGACTCATGAAAGACATTGCTGTGAGAAATCTTCCTAATTCAAGCCTGATTGAGGTTTCGTATACACACGAAAACCCCGAAATGGTGGCGCACGTTATTAACCAGCTGGTTGATCTCTTCAAGGAAAAGCACCTTGAAATCTTCAGCGGTGAAGGTACTGAGTTTCTGGAGACAGAGTTGGGTAAGTCACATGAGCAGTTGGCAGCCTCAGAGAAAGAGCTCGCCATTTTCAAGGAGCGTAACAGGGTCTTTTCTTATGAGGAGCAGAAGACTGCTCTGATTGGGCAGCGCACGCAATTGGATACGGATACGAAGGCAGCCCAGGCTGTCGTAGCACAGCTGGAGCAAAAAGTTGCATTCATTAAGAGCCCCAGATGGACCGTTGATGTTTCTGGGGAACTGAAAGGTCAACTGGTAGCCCTGGAACAGAAAGAAGCTCAATTGCTGGAAAAATATAATGCCGGCAGCAGAACAATGCAGAGTCAACAGCAGGAGATCAAGGCTGCCAGAGAGGCTATACAAAGGGGCAATGAGGAGCAACGACGCATTGAATTGGGAAAAGTCGACGGAGAATTGACTGTCGCGCGAACCCGGCTTGATACACTGCGTCGCCAACTCGCTTCAGTTGAGGGCGAAATACGTGCCATTGATGCAAGAGAAATTGAGCTCCGCAACCTCCGCAGAGAAGCAAGCCTGAATGAACAGAATTATCAGACATACGCGAAGAAGCTGCAGGAATCATTGATCAGCGATGAAATGGACAAACGCAAAATGGTGGCTATCAGTATCATTGAAAAGGCCCCTATTTTCAGGATACCAAAAGCGCAGAAGTTTACAAAGAGCCAGTTGATTGCACTGGGTCTGGGAGGCGGAATTGCGGCAGGTATAGCACTGGCATTCCTCCTGGAATTCATGTCCCCGGCCATGACAACACCCATGAGCGCCGAAAGACGCCTCGG
>CAYYLU010000183.1:0-1504 GCA_964472475.1 uncultured Syntrophus sp.
GTAGGTGCTATACGTAACAAATCCTGCTTTGTCTAGTGATCTTATAAGGTTACGCATCATTTCCCATTATCACTCTTTGTATTCTCTCTGTCAAGACAATTCGTTCGTGACTACTCATCCTCATGCCACACCGTACCTTCTTTCACGTCATACAGATTGAAGCGTACACCTTGATTGTCGGAAGGGTTAAGCCAGAGCATACGGGTAAACACCTTTTCTGCATCCCTCATCCTTCCGAAGCGCCACAGGCAAAGACCGTAGCCTGCAAGGCACCGCAGAAAAGGACGGTTATGGACGTACCCCCAGGGAAGAAGGCCAGTGAAGCCTTTACCCAAAGAGATCTCCCCGATCTTCACCCCTATGTCATAGTGACGGACCGCAGTGTCGGGGTCGCGATCGAAGGCGAAGTTCCCCAGGTGGGCGTGGGCGTCGAGACAGCGGAGATCGGCGGCGAGGGTATCCATGAGCAGGCGGTCAGCTTTGCGGTAGTCACCTGCTTGGTTAAGATCGACAGCTTCGAGGATGGGATCGGTATCCGGATCATCAGGATCTGCTCCGGGCAGCACCTGTTCCATCTCATACTCCGGTCTTCTCCCGCGTTTGATGATCGGTCGTGTCCACGGCTCGAGCGGTTCACCCGGTTCTCCCCAGTAGTGCTCCTTCGGATCCCACATTCCCCGGTCTTCAAGACGGAGAGGTACAAGTCCAAGGGCAGCTATGTCGAGGCGCCATGTTTTGATCTCGCCGGTCAGGTACGGATGGCCCGCATAGCGCCATTTCTTGTGCGGTATGACGGTGAGAATCTCGCCGGGTATGGCTTCCCAGGAGCCCACCGGGCGTAACGTGAGCACGTGGTTTGTTCCGAGAATACGACAGGAGACGGAGCTTTGTCTCACGGCAAGGGCTATGAGATCAAGATCTTTGCTCATATCTATCTCGTCCTCCTTTGCCTTCGGCTTCTTGCTCAGTACGAGCTGCGGATAGGGTGGAATGCCGAGCCATGTGCGGTAGGCTGCCATGTAGTCGGCCGCTTCGGATCCTTCCGGGAAGATACAATCGCTCGCTGAGACGATGTGTTCTACACCGTCCTCACGGCAGATCCGTGCAGTGAGCCCGCGGCGCTCGTTCCCGTCGTAGTCGATCTTTCTCACCGTCACCGGCTCACCGGCTATGTGGGCGTCTGCCGGCAGCGCCACCTCGTCTTCGATCGCCTGCCTGAAGGCCCAGAGCTGTTCATCATCGCCGTAGGCATCAACGATGATGTCCTCGACCAGATTGTTCAGTTCCTCTTTGTTCTTCGTACCGTACGCCATTGTCTCTCTCCTTCATTGGCCGTGATCGATTCATATCCGGCGTCTTCCCGTGGATGAAGAGGGATGACATGTCTGCCGGTATGTACGTGTATACGCATATCCTGTTCGGCCTGTGTCCTTTTGAGAACAGTCTCCATGGCCTTGTAGTAGTCCCGTTGCACCTTGAGGTTCGCCACCCGGCAGTACCGCTG
>CAYYLU010000183.1:1604-3387 GCA_964472475.1 uncultured Syntrophus sp.
GCTGTGTCGCAAAGGTGTGCCGCAGTCTGTGGCAGGATGCCGCAAGTCTGCTCTTTTTCGCGTAGTATTCGATCCTCTTCTGGATGCCCCTGACCGAGAGTGATGTGCCCGTGAGAGGTCCTTTCTGCACAAGAAAGAGTCCCTTCGCCTTCGAGGAACGCTTTTTAAGATAGGCCGTCAGGGCATTCAAGGCATCATCACTCACATAGACGACCCTGTCTTTGGCACCTTTTCCATTGTACACAAATATCTGGCGCCTGCGGTAATCTACCGCATCGAGGGTGAGATGGGCAACTTCATTCACTCTCAGTCCCGAACGCAGCATGAGCATAAACATCGCTGTGTCCCTCGGATCCTTGATCACAGCTAAAAGCTTCTCGATCTCTTTGTCTTTGAGGCATCGGGGCAGCGGCTTCGGCAGACGGACCGAGACACGGATGACGGGGTTCGTCAGTTGCATGTGCTCCTCATCGATCAGATACGCGAAGAAGACGTGCAAGGTTTGCAGATGGCAGGCAATCGTTTTCGGGCAGAGGCGCTTCCGCAGAAGATAATCCACATAGGAACCAATCGTCGTGCGCGTGGTATTCGTAAGCGGAGCGTTCAACCAGAGGACAAACCGTTCAATTCTGTTCAGGTAATTCTTCCGCGTTACGGATGAGTAGTTCTTTCTCTGTAAGGATCTGTGGTACCGTTCAATACTCTCCATCGATTGCCCCCTTTTCGATAACTGCCATGGCCCGGAAGTACTCTTCTTCCCGGGTCTTATCGGTGAGTCTCGCGTAGTGTCTGGTCACCTCAATATCCTTATGACCGAGGAGCTGCTGGAGGACCTCCAGACGCATACCGGCGTTCAAGAGTTCACTGGCGAAGGTGTGCCGGCATGAATGCACTGTATAGCCCTTGTGTTCGAGTCGTGCCTTCGTGAGATAGTGTGTGAAGCGGCTCCGTGCGGTACTGTAGCAGAGACGACCATGCTGCCCATGGAAGATATACTTCTCTTCTGTGTTGCGTGTGGCGAGCCAGCGCTTGAGCGCGAACAGCGCGTCATTGCTCAGATAGACGACCCTCCCCATGTTGTTCTTCTCTCCCTGCAAGAGGTGGACCTTCTTCTCTTTAAGATCGATATCGTTTACCGTCAGACCGAGAACCTCCCCGATCCGCATGCCTGTCCGCAAAAGCAGAAGGATTAAAGCGCGGTCCCTGACAGTGTCGATCGCCTGGATGAGTCTTCGTGCATCGTTTGGGTTCATCGCGCGGGGGAGCGCATCGGGGAGCTTCAACCTGATCGTCTTCTTCAGGATCGAGACAGAAAGAATCTCCTGCTCCATGAGGTAGTGGAGAAAGGCGATGATTGAGGCCATTCTGGTTCTCACCGTTGAGATGTGCATGCCCCGGTCTTGTTCATGTTCGATGAATGCTTCCAGATGGGACCGTGTAAGCTGTGTGAGGTCTGTCTTACCTGAGGCTTGGTACAGCTCAAGAAAGAAGCGAATCGAGGTAAAGGAACTATTGATCGTTCCCGGCGTGTGGTTCGCCAGCCACTTATATCGCATGTAATGCTCAACATGCTCCTTGCCGGGGAGATCAAGCAATGAGAGCTTTTTCAGCACACTATCAATAACGGTACGTTCACGGGGAGCTTCGATGGTGCTGACGGATTCGGCGAGTTTTGATTCTGTTTGGTTCATATCTTCCTCCTTTTTGTATGAGAGAAAGCAGGATAGATAATGAACCCCGGAACATCCGGAGGTCAAGAAATTTTGTTACGTATAGGTAGGTG
>CAYYLU010000184.1:0-3342 GCA_964472475.1 uncultured Syntrophus sp.
GATCCGGGGCCGTTTATTGTTATTACTCAACCTTTACCTGAGCACTCACTTCTTCGAGCTGTTTTTTGATGTTTGCTGCTTCATCCTTTGATACGGCTTCCTTCACTGTCTTGGGTACGCCCTCTACAAGATCCTTGGCTTCCTTCAGTCCGAGGCTTGTTATTGCGCGTACGACCTTGATGACCTGAATCTTCTTGTCGGCTTCATAGCCGGTAAGTATGACGTTAAATTCAGTCTGCTCTTCTGCGGGCGCCGCGCCTGCTGCTGCACCTGCTGCCGGTGCTGCACCTGCTGCCATCATCGGCATCGCTGCCTGTACGCCAAACTTGTCTTCCAGCGTCTTCACAAATTCTGAAAGTTCAAGTACCGTCATGTTCTCTATATATTGGATTACTTCTTCTTTTGTTATGGCCATGTATGTTGCCTCCTTTATGCCTGCTGTTCTTTTTGATTTTTGATTGAATTTAATACCAGCACAAGTTTGTTGAGGTTACCTGAAAGTGCGTACACAAGCCGTGAAGGCTGGCTCTTCAGAACACCGACAAGTTTTCCCAGAAGTTGCTCGCGAGACGGCAAAGTGGCAAGTTTTAATATTTCATCTGCCGTGATAAGACGTTCGCCAAGATAACCGGCTTTCAGCTTCAGGGCCGGAACTTCTTTAACAATGCCCGCGATGACACGTGCTGCGCCTATCGGGTCTTTATTGACCGTCACGATGGCGTTCGGACCCTGAAATTTGTCTTGCAAAGCCTCAGCCTTCGTGCCTTTCGACGCGATTTTCAACAGGCTGTTCTTTACCACAGAAAATTCAGTGTCTACGTTGCGCAACTCACGCCTGAGTCTCGTAATCTGCGCAACGGTCATTCCGCTGTACTCTGCGAGAAAAAGATAATCCAATTCACGCAGCCTCGACCCTAATTGCTCTACAACTTTTTCTTTCTTTTGTCTCTCCAATGGTTTTCATCCCTCCTTTCTTTTGAGATATGTATGAAAAGTCAGGGAGACCAACTCACCAAAAAGCCTCGGCAGGCTGTCTAATCATTTAATCCCGACTAAGCGGAGCACCTGCTTTCTCTGACCTTTTCCCTTATTTCGTGAGCGTCCGGGCGTATCCTGGATCTATCTTTATACCCGGGCTCATCGTTGTGCTGATCGCTATACTTTTAATATACGTTCCTTTGCTTGAGGGAGGCTTCAATCGGACCACTGCATCAACAAGTGAATTGACGTTTTCTCTTATCTTTTCCTTTCCAAAGCTGATTTTTCCCACAGGAACATGGAGGTTGCCGGCCTTGTCGACTCTGAATTCCACACGACCTGCCTTCAGCTCCTGCACGGTCTTGCCCACATCAAACGTTACTGTCCCTACTTTCGGGTTGGGCATAAGTCCTCTCGGCCCAAGAATTTTACCCAGTTTACTGACAGCGCCCATCATATCCGGAGTCGCTATAGCTTTGTCAAAATCCGTCCAGCCTCCCTGTATCTTTGCGATAAGTTCGTCTGATCCGACTTCATCCGCACCTGCTTCCTGGGCTTCCTTCTCTTTCTGTCCTTTGGCGAACACAACTACTTTGACGGTTTTACCGAGTCCGTTCGGTAGCGCCACGCTGCCCCGGACCATTTGATCGGCATGTCTTGGGTCGACACCAAGTCTCAGCGCCAATTCAACTGTCTCATCAAACTTCGCGTATTTAACCTGAGGTAACAGATCGAGAGCTTCTTCCATGTCGTAACGTTTTTCACGATCTATTTTCTGCCGTGCTTCCGTATACTTCTTTCCAATTGCCATATTCATCACTCCTTAAGATAGTAACGCATAGTTCATACAGCCCTATGCTCCCCATGCTTTAGGCAGGGTGTTTATCCTTCCACGACTTCGAGTCCCATGCTTCTGCAGGACCCTTCAATGATGCGCATTGCGCCTTCAATGTTCTTTGCATTCAAGTCGACCATCTTCTGCTGCGCAATCTCTTTCACCGATGAACGGGTAATACTTCCAACAACCTCTTTTCTCGGCGTGTGGGCACCTTTTGCAAGTTTGGCCGCCTTCTTGATCAGAAAGGTAGCTGGAGGTGTTTTTGTAACAAACGTGAAGGTCCTGTCGGAAAAAATCGTGATGAGCGCAGGAATAATTGTGCCTTCCTGGCTTTTTGTCTTTTCATTAAAGGCCTTGCAGAATTCCATTATATTTACACCATGCTGACCAAGTGCCGGGCCGACTGGAGGAGACGGTGTGGCCTGACCGGCCTGCAACTGTAATTTCACCAACGCCACAACTTTCTTTGCCATTGCTTAACTCCTTAAATTTTTTCTATCTGTATAAAATCCAGCTCAACAGGCGTCGTACGTCCGAAAATATTGAGAAGCACCTTTACCTTACCTTTCTCAGGTTTAATCTCTTCGACATTACCGGTAAAGTTCGTAAATGGTCCTTCTGTTACTTTTATGCCATCGCCTTTTTCAAACCGGATTTTCGGTTTTATCTTTCCTTTGCCTTCCTGTATTGCATTGATAATATCGTTGACTTCCTTCTCTGGCAGTGGCGGCGGATTCATCTTGTCGTAGCCGACAAATCCCGTCACTTTCGGCGTGTTCCGCACAAAATGCCATGTTGTATCGTTCATGGCCATATTCACGATTATGTATCCGGGGAATACGGTTCTCTGCGATTTCTTTACCTGACCCTTGACTCTCTCCATGATTACTTCGGAAGGGACAACAATCTCACCAAAGTATTCCTCCATCTTGTTCAGCTTCACATTTTCTTCAAGCAGTTCCTTGACCTTCTGCTCATAACCTGAATATGTGTGCACCACATACCATTTCTTTTCCATCGTAATTTCCATAGTCCTTATCGTATGAATTTCTGTACAAGCCAAGACAGTATCACATCAACGAATCCAAGGAACACGGCGGCAACAAAAACTGTTATCAGTACAACATATGTCCCTTTCAGGGCATCTTTTCTTGATGGCCACGTTACCCGTTTTGCCTCCATGTATACTTCCAAAAAATACGTCTTTATCGAGTCAATCTTTTCTTTGAGTTCCATGCCATCTCCGCTAAATGCAGGCCAGGAGGGATTCGAACCCCCAACACCCGGATTTGGAGTCCGGTGCTCTATCCGTTAGAGCTACTGGCCTTCGTTATTTTGTCTCCTTATGACTGGTATGTCTTCTGCAGCTCGGACAATACTTTTTGATTTCCATCCTGTCCGGGGTTTTCTGTTTGTTCTTAGTAGTATTGTAGTTCCGATTTTTACACTCTGAACAGGCGAGTGTGACTAATTGCCTCATCTTCTTCCCCTTTATTCTATAATCTCAGTAACAACACCGGCGCCAA
>CAYYLU010000185.1:0-3314 GCA_964472475.1 uncultured Syntrophus sp.
GGGCTCATCTTGTCCACTGCCTCATCGTATGTGTAACCAAAGATCTCACACCATCGTTCATTGACAAAACGAAAGCGGCCGTCCTGTATGAGGAAGACACCTGCCAGCGAATTCTCGACGACGGCACGGTATTTGGCCTCTGACTCAAGAAGTGCCTCTTCTGCTTTCCTTCGTTCGGTTATATCATGAAAAAAGGCTACCATCCGATTGTGGCCGATCTGAAGAGCATGCACTTCGAAGGCTCCACGCACACCTTTATCGTCATAATCCACCTGTTCGGTGTCGTACCTTTCGCCTGTGGCGGCCACTCGCCGATACGCGTCGGGGATAGGTGTTGTTCTGAGCAGCGGAAAGGCGTCCTCAATAGTTTTTCCGACGAACTGCCGATTGCTCACCTTCAGAATTGAATCGGCAGCCAGATTTGATCCCATGAAAATCAGGCGATTTTCGGTGTCGAGGTCGTAGAGATGCGCTCCAAAGGGAGCGTTGTCAACGATGTCGCGCACCAAAGCATCACTCTCCCGGAGAGGCTCCTTCGCTGTCTTCCCTGATTGAGATTGTTCGAGTTGCTTGATCTTTTGCTTGAGTGAAGATATTTCGTTAAGCAATTCCAAATTTGTGCTGGATCTGTCTTTCATCCGGCCACCCATGACAATCACCCCCGACAACCAAACAGTGCCGATTTACCAGTATATAATGCATATTATCGTGGATATGCTGGAGTGTCAAATGTAAATCTACATGGATATGTCTAGGTATTTGTCTTGGGTTCGCGAAGTATCAATTGTGAGTAGATGAGGTTCAGAAAAGAAGTGACTGCCACACAGATGAACATAGATGAATAGCCTGTGAAGCTTGTTACTATTCCCATGATGACCGGACCTATCGCCATGCCAAAATCTGAAAGACCCATGAATGTGGCAACCGCGGCGTTAGATCCCGGACCGGCTCTGCGAATCGCATTATCCATCGTGGTTGGCATCATAAAGGCGTTTGCTGAACCGAGGATGACCCCAATCAGAATGAACATGGCCTGCGTACCTGAAAATGCAAGCAACAAGACACCGCAGGTGGTCCCGCTGATTAATACAGCAATAAGCTTTCGCGAGTTGAATTTATTCATCAGACCCGAGCCGAACAACCGACACGTAATCATGGAAGCCGCCATGCTACCGAAAAATAGCCCCGGATTCAAGACACCCCTCTGAACCGCATACAGCGAGAAAAAAGTACTTATTGCTCCCCAGCCGAACTGCTGCCCCATACTGATGAGCGATGCGGGTACTGCAGGGCGTGAAATGAGTGAATGAACGTCCAGGCAGACCGTTTTCTCTTCCTTGTATGATATTCTACACAGGGGAATTGCTATCATTGCTGATGCAAGAGAGATGAACATGAGCAGAAGGAAGAGAAAGGTGTATGAATACCTGTCTATGATCAGCATTCCGAGAGATGGTGCGATCACCATGGATATGTTTGCCGACAAGAGAAAATATGCGATGCTCTGGCTTCTTTTTGCCGGTGGACTGATTTCCACAATAAGCGTGAAACTTGCTGTTGTCATCAGCGCGAAAGCCGTGCCCTGAATTATCCTGATAAGAAACAGCGGCCAAAAACTGTTGAAAAGCAGGAGAGCCGGCATAGTAAGCATGAAGCAGGCACAGCCTGCTGCCATCACGTATTTATGCGCGAACTTCTGCAGCGCGATGCCGCTTAAAGGCCTCAAGAGGAGTGATGCAATACCGAACGCCCCGACCAACACGCCTATTCGAGTATCACCAAAACCTATCCCGGAAAGATAGAGCGGCAGAGTGGGCAAAAGACAGCTAAATCCCAGCGCAAACAAAAAATGGCTGACAAATGTCAGAACAAAATCTCTTGAGAGTATATCGCGCATTTCAGATCGGAATCTCTCTCTTGCAGTTTTCCGGCCACCAGTACTATTATTCCATTTCCCTCCTGAGTTTTGCAATAGCCCATGCCTTCTACTGCAGCAATAAATATGAATCTTCACTGTCACAGTATCTTACCCTTGTTTTCCGATTGAGCATTGCTGAAATAAGATGATATATTGATGGCATGGCAACGAGAGTCTCGACGGGGATCAGCAATCTTGACAACGTCATAGATGGTCTCCGTACGGGCGATAATGTGGTGTGGCAGGTCGACTCAATTGAAGATTATATTCGTTTCGTCATTCCGTTCGTAGAGAGGGCGCGTGCGGAAAAGAGACGGCTGATTTACATGCGCTTTGCGAGGCATGCTCCGCTGATAGAGGAGTCCGAGGCCTCCAGGGTGTTTCATTTGGATGCGAACAGCGGATTTGAGACTTTCTCTACACAGGTCTACAACATTGCCACACAAGAGGGGGACGGTGTATTCTACGTGTTTGATTCACTGTCGGATCTTTTGTCTGTGTGGGCAACAGACTTGATGATCGGCAACTTCTTTATGCTTACCTGTCCGTACCTGTACCAGCTAAACACTATTGCGTATTTCGCACTGCTCAGGGACAGTCATTCCTTCAAGACGGTGGCCAGGATCCGGGAAACGACGCAATTGTTTCTCGACATTTATAATGTCGAGAAGAAGATATACGTGCACCCCCTGAAAGTAAAAGGTCGTTATTCCCCGACCATGTTTTTGCCCCACAGAGAAAAGGAAGACTCCTTTGTACCGGTTACCAGTAGCGTTGATTCGGGACGGCTGTTCACCTATATTTCCGGTAAAGGAAAAGAACAGGCCAAACGGAATCTCGATTACTGGGACAGGCTGTTTATGCAGGTTGAGGAAATGTTACAGCAAGCCGTCGATCCTGACACAAGGAAAGAGACTCTGGACCACCTCTGTCAGATACTGATTGGCCGGGAAGATAAGATACTGAAACTCGCGAGAGAGCATTTTTGTCTCGATGATTTGCTTGATATCAAGGCGAGACTGCTCGGTACCGGGTACGTTGGTGGCAAGACAGTCGGAATGTTACTTGCACGAAAGATACTGATGGAAGATAGCTCTTTTGATTGGCGCAGTATACTCGAGCCGCATGATTCTTTTTTTGTCGGCTCCGATGTGTTCTACACATACATTGTCGAGAACGGTTGGTGGAAACTCCGGATGCAACAAAAGACGAAGGAGGGCTATTTTGAGACGGCCCGAGAGCTCCGTGAGAAAATGCTCGAAGGATCCTTTCCTGATGAAATAGAGGAGCAGTTCTGGCGGGTGATCGAATATTTCGGCCAGTCACCCATCATAATCAGGTCGAGCAGCCTGCTTGAAGACGCATTTGGAAACGCATTTGCCGGAAAGTATGAAAG
>CAYYLU010000186.1:0-3301 GCA_964472475.1 uncultured Syntrophus sp.
AGACAACAAAGTTATATGGAGACAGCCGGATTGGTTTGGCTGCGGTTATGTTAATAAGAAATGGGCTGGTCATTTCGACCAACCCATTTCTTATTAACACTGAAAGCAAACTGGGAGACAAGGATTTGAACCTTGATTCACGGAGTCAGAGTCCGTTGTCCTGCCGTTGAACGATCTCCCAATATATACGAGTCTTCTATTCCGTTGCTTCTTCCTTTACTTCCTCTTTCTTCTTGCGAGGTTTCTTCTCTTTCGGTTCGGTATCCGCTACCTTTGCTTCTTTCTTTGTTTTCGGTTCTTTCTTTGCCTTCGGCTCTTTTTTTGCTTTTGGTGCAGCTTTTGCCTTCGGCTCTTTCTTCTCTTTTGCTTCTTTCTTCGGTTTCGCTTCTTTCTTTGCCTTTGCCTCTTTCTTTTCGGCTGCTTCTTTCTTTGCTTCTTTCGCCTTTTCTTTCTTATCCTGTTCTTTCCGTTGCGTCAGTTCAATTATGGCCATAGGGGCGTTATCGCCTTTTCGATTTCCGACTTTCAGTACGCGTGTGTAGCCCCCATTAATCGTTGTGTAGCGATCACCGATGTCGGTAAAAAGTTTACTGACGACCTCCTTGTCCCTCAGGAATGCAAAGGCAAGGCGTTGTGAATGCAGGTCTTTCCTTTTAGCAAGTGACACTAATCGGTCAGCGACCCTTCTCAGCTCCATCGCTTTGGTCACCGTGGTCGTGATCCTTTCATGTTTTAGAAGAGCATTGGCCAGGTTCATAAAGATTGCCTTTCTGTGGCTCTTCGGTTTATTCAGTTTTACAACTCTATTCATGTGCCTCATATCGAACCCTCTATCCTATATATGATCTTTCTTCTTAAGTACCATTTTGTCGAGATCTTCTCTTGTGGGGAAGCTCTCAAGCTTCAGTCCGAGCCTTAACCCCATGCAGGAAAGAATTTCTTTGATTTCGTTCAGTGATTTCCTGCCGAAGTTCTTCGTCATCAGTATTTCCTGCTCAGATTTCTGTACCAGTTCACCGATATACTTGATATCTGCGTTCTTCAGACAGTTTGCAGAACGCACGGAAAGTTCCAGCTCGTCAACGCTCCTGTACAGATTATCGTTAAGGTCTTGTTTCTCGATCGATCTTTCCTGAATTGTATCGCTCTCCTCGAGCTCCTCAAAATTGATGAATATACGCATCTGTTCTTTTATGATCTTTGCCGCAAACGACAGCGCATCAAGAGGATTGACGCTTCCATCTGTCCAGATTTCCATGGTGAGCTTATCGTAGTCCGTACGGCGACCGACTCTTGCCTGCGACACGTTATAACTTACTTTTCTGATCGGCGAGAATATCGAATCAAGAGGGATTGTGCCGAGAGGATCGCTCTCATCGAAATTCGATTCCGATGCTACATAGCCTCTTCCGAGCTTTGCCTTCATTTCCATGTAGAGCTTGCCGTCACTGCTGAGACTGGCTACGTGCAACTCGGGGTTCATTATCTCAACACTGCTATCGTGGGTAATATCAGCCGCTGTGACTTCTCTCTTTCCTTTTACGTCAATCTTCAAAAGTGCAGGTTTGTCATCGGTCATTCTGAGCACAACTTTTTTCAGATTGAGAGTAATTTCCGTGACATCTTCTTTTACACCTCTGATTGCCGAAAACTCATGGTCAACTTTATCGATCCAGACAGATGTGATTGCCCCACCCATTATCGAAGAGAGCAGTACCCTGCGCAACGAGTTGCCAATGGTAACTCCATATCCGCGCTCAAAAGGCTCTGTCGAGAACTTTACGTAACTGCCTTCTTTTTTCTCCACCTCGATCTTTGTAGGACGAATGAGTTCCTGCCAATTTTTTTCAAACATAAATACGTACCCTCCTTGGGGCAGTTTAGACTATCTTGAGTAGTACTCTACAATGAGCTGCTCTTTAATAGGCATTGTGATGTCTTCCCTTGTCGGAAGGAGCTTTATAACACCCTTCATGTTCTCTTTATCCAGTTCGATCCATGAAGGTAAACCTCTTCGCACAACTGATTCAAGTGCGTTCTGTACACTGGGCAACTCTTTATGACGTACCTCGATTTCGTCACCCGCTCGTACGATGAATGATGGTGAGGTAACTTTCTTCTTATTTACGGTAATATGACTGTGTGAGACAAGTTGCCGGGCCTCCGCCCTCGACGTAGCGAAACCCAGCCTGTAAACCATATTGTCGATACGTCTTTCAAGCAGAATCAGGAAGTTGGTACCGGTGATACCTTCCTTTCTTTCCGCTGCGGTGAAAAACCGTCTGAACTGTTTCTCGCTCAAACCGTACGTCTTTCGCAGTTTTTGCTTCTCACGGAGCCTGAGACCGTACTCCTGGAATTTACTCTTGGTATCTACGTGCTGTCCAGGTGGATAGTTCCTCTTTTCAATTGCACATTTTTCTGTATAGCATCTTTCGCCCTTGAGAAAGAGTTTGATACCTTCTCTCCGGCATAATTTACATGATGGTCCAACGTATTTTGACAATGCCCGCCTCCTTATACTCTTCTTCGTTTGGGTGGTCTGCACCCGTTATGTGGTATCGGTGTGACATCTTTTATCAGATGGATCTTCAAACCTGCCCCCTGAAGCGCTCTTAAAGCTGCTTCACGACCTGCCCCGGGACCTTTCACATAGACATCAACCGTCTTCATGCCGTTTTCAATTGCCTTCTTTGCCGCATTCTCGGCAGCAAGTTGCGCGGCGAAGGGTGTGCTCTTGCGCGATCCCTTGAAGCCAACGACACCACCGCTCGCCCATGAAACTACATTCCCCCGGGGATCGGTAATCGTAATGATCGTATTATTAAAACTCGACTGGATATGGACTCCTCCGATCGGGATGTTTTTCTTAATTTTCTTTTTTGCGGTTTTCTTAGCTTTTGGCATCTACCACCTCATTATTTTCGTTTCATCGATGTTTTTCTCGGGCCTTTTCTTGTCCGCGAGTTAGTCTTGGTCCTCTGCCCCCGGACCGGCAAGCTCTTCCTGTGCCGGAGCCCTCTGTAACAACCAATATCCATGAGCCTTTTAATGTTGATGCTCATTTCCTTACGTAAATCACCTTCGACCTTGTAGTTTCTCTCGAGGATTTCCCTGATTCGTGCCACTTCCTCTTCCGAAAGTGCGTGCGTTCTCGTGTTAGGATCGACATTGGCTTCGGCAAGGATCCTGCTTGAAAGCGTCCGTCCTACACCGTAGATATATGTTAACGCTACCTCTATTCTCTTTTCCCTCGGTATATCAACACCAGCAATTCGTGCCACTGCCTGCCTCCTTAACC
>CAYYLU010000187.1:0-3283 GCA_964472475.1 uncultured Syntrophus sp.
CAGGTCGGCAGTTTTTGGGAATATTGTATTCCCTTATACAGAAAGCACAAAGAGGCAAATGAGGCATACGATTCGTATGAAGACTCTGCCGGCACAGGCGAAAGCTCAGGTAACGATTCGGATGAATCTAAAGAGGAGATCACCACGGACAGTCCCGTCGATAAGACAGAAAATGCATTCAATCCGCAGGCAGAGCCTGCCAGCCTTATTTCCGATGCTCCACATGTAGATGAGGATCTGCAGGAATCTGAGCAGGAAGAAATTTCACCACAGCCAAAAAAGCCGTACAAAACAAAGAGAAGTCTCTCCTCCTATATCAAGAGAATGCCGGTTATGGCAGGCTTCTTCACGCGGCAGATAAACGAACTCGTCGGAATTGATATTGGAACCACATCAATAAAGGTGTGTGCCCTGAGCAACACGAAAGGGTTTTTCGCGGTAAACAATGTAGTTCTTAAGACATATGAACAAGATCTGTTAAATGATGGACATGTGGTTGACCCTGATTTTCTCGGAAATGAATTGAGAGAGATATTCGAAGAAAATAAGATTAAATCAAGGAACGTAGCCTGCGCTTTGTCAAGCTATTCGGTGATTTCGAAGAAGATTACCGTGCCGTATCTGCAGGATGAAGAACTCGAGAAGGCAATCTCCGCAGAAGTCGAAAATGCCATTCCCTTCCCTCTGCAGGACATCTACTACAGCTATTATGTGCTGGGGATGGATGCTGAGAAGCAGAGTATGATGGATGTCAAGATAGTCGCTGCCAAAAAAGAGATCGTCGATGGATACATTGCAGCATTTAACCTCGCAGACCTGGCGCTTCAGATCATTGATGTAGATATTTTCGATGTATCTAATATTGTCGAACAAATCTACAGCCCGAAGGAATCATCCGCGGTAATCGTGGATATCGGTGCTTCTGTTACTAATATCGCGATCCTGAATGGTGAAGAGATCGAATTCACGAGGGAGATCCTGGTGGGAGGTAAGTACCTTACCAGCCTGATACAGAAGTCATCCCGGATAAGCTATCATAACGCGGAGGAAAAGAAGCTCGCCGCAGATAGCGATATTGCCTATTTATTCGAAGATTTCATTTTTAACATAGCGTCAGAAATAAACAAGACGGTGCGATTCTATTTGGCCACGAAGCCAAAGGAAAACATTGGCAGGATATACGTCACCGGTGGTTCGTCTCTCCTTCCGGGACTCAAAGAAAAGATTGTTGAAGACACCGGAATTCAGGTCGAAGTTATAAATCCATTTCTGCTTGTGCAGGACGGTGATGCAAAGGATGAATCGTATCAGAATCTCAAAGAGTTTATGGTAGTGCCGTTGTACCTATCAACCAGGATTACGGACATAATGCTATGATAAAAATTAATTTATTACCCTTCAAGGGCAAGAAGGCAAGCACATTCGCGAAAGATGTTCGTGGCCTTGTGTACTTGCTCATCATCGTATGTATCGCATTCGGGTGGTACTACTACAGACTGCTCGATGGCATCCAAGAACAGAAAGCGAATATTGTAGCCATCAAAACCGAAATCAATAAAATGCAGCCTATAGCTCAGGAGTACCAGGCGATTCAAGAAGCGAAAAAACAGATCGAAAGAAGAATCCAAACCGTCGATAAACTAAAAACGGGGCGAGCGCTTGCCGCCAGATCATTGTTTGACATTTCGACCATTATTAAAGATGGAGTCTGGATAAAGAGCCTGAAGAAAAGCGACAACAAATTTGAGATAGAAGGACGTTCGTTCGTGCATGAATCAATTTCCGAATTTATTGAGATGCTCTCAAAACTAGCGTATGTCTCCAACGTAGAGCTGAAGAATGTGCAGGATGTAAATGAAGAAGGAATAGTCATAAAGAAATTCATACTCACAGGGAATATATCAATATGAAAGTAGGATTTGAGACAAAGGGATTCATACGAAAGGTCGAAAAAATACCTTCTTTGTATAAAGCTATTATTGTCCTCGTGATTGCACTTCTTCTCTTAACTGCATTCATCTATTTTCTCGCTAAACCTCAATGGGAAGCCAGAGAAGAACTTCAAAGGGAATATACCAAGCTAAACAACGAACTTAATAATTTAAAACAAATCAGCAATAATCTAGAGCGTCACAAGAAAGAATATGCCCAGATGCAGCTGCAGCTTGAAGATGTACTAAAACAGTTGCCCGAGACGAAGGACATACCTAACTTGCTGAGAAATATTACAAGTGTCAGTGAAGAGACGCGGCTGAAACTCAATTTCTTTGAGCCGAAAGACATAAAGCAAAAGGATTTTTATTCAGAACTGCCTTTTGACATTAAATTTAGTGGACCCTTCCACAGCGTCGCAGCATTCTTCGATGATGTGCGGAGGCTTGATCGCTTAGTGAACATTAGCGGCTATTCGCTCGTTTCCAAGGGAGTGGGAAAGAATGTTGTCCTTGAGGGCTCGTGTAACGCGACCGCTTATGTTTACCTTAAGGAAAAGCCGGCTGTGCAAAAGAAAGGCGCTCAAGCCGGTAAAGAAGGCGGAAAATAAATGATGAATCGCAGACAGCTTTGCTATTTGATGGTCGTCCTTTCGATCACATTCGCTGATGTTCTCTGGAGTGCAGAGGCAATAAGGCCGGTACCCGCTAGTCAGGTGACGCCTGCAGCGAAAAGTGTGACGAAATTCGACGTCGCTGATTTTGAGTATAAGTCCGAGGGAAGACGAGATCCATTCGAAGCCGTTATGATGAACAAAATGGCAAAAAGCAGGGTGGGTGCAGTTGCCTCAAAGAACAAGAAGGAACAGGAGGACCAGGTTAGTTACGAGCTTGAATCGCTCAAGCTGGTGGGCGTCCTGAAGAGTGACACAGGCATGATGGCTATGATGGAGGATGCGCAGGGAAAAGGAATCTTTTTCAGAAAGGGTGACCCGTTGAACAATAAGATCGGTATGTGGGTAGCAGATATAGCCAGTAACAATGTGGTGTTTGCTTACAAACTCAAAGGGGAGATAAAGAAAGTCGTTGTCGATCTCCCCAAAAAGTGAAGGGTGATATATGCACAAAAAAATAGTGGTACTTTTTCTAGTTTTTGCACTGGCAATTCCTCTGCTGGTTCTTGGTCAAAGCACTAAGAAAGCAGTAAAGGTGACATTCGATTATATCGAAGCCGATGTAAAAAATGTCATTAGAAGCCTTTCGGAAATATCAGGCAAGAACATTGTTATCTCAGAGCCAGTGAAGGGTAAAGTTACCATGAAGCTTGAGGATGTGTACTGGGACGAGGCCCT
>CAYYLU010000188.1:0-3210 GCA_964472475.1 uncultured Syntrophus sp.
TCGTGATTGCGAGCTGAACAGCCTCATCTTCCGTAGTTGCAACGCCGGAAACAGCGGAGGGAATACCGGCGATATGAAGTAATTCCAGGGCGGTCTCACCGATTACAGACGGTCTCTTTTCCAGCCAGGCCCGGAGAGTCTGTTTTTCGGCAAAGGTTCGCGCAGGAGGTACCTCCTGCCCACCGGCCATTCTCCTGTACCATCCCCTCTGGAAGGCCAGTGCGCGCACCATCTCTTCCGGATTATTGAATATGGGATAGTTCGTATGCTCTTTTACCGTGTGGAGATATCCTGAAAGGCCGTACAGACAGACTCCTAGAGGTTTACCGGACGATAGAATGGAGCCATAGGTTTCTTTCGACAGATCTGTGAGAAACATGTCACGGAAAACATTATTCCCTTCCGGCATCTTCGGTCTCTGACCGATATATATCGCACCATCAACATTGTCATTGTGCATCAACTCATAAATGGCATGCGCAACCATAGTAGGATCGTAAATATCACCCATATCAAGGGGGTTCGAGAACTTGATCACTCCCGCACTGCTGAACTCGTTCAAGCCCTTGTAGAAATCCTCCCCCGGATCGGCAAATTCAAAACCTGCTTTTTCACACAAGTCCGCGCCTATCACCGCGAAACCGCCGGCGGGGCTCATAACCATAATCCTGTTGCCCCGCATAGGCGGCAACTCGAACGCTTTCGCAACAGCCACCAGGTCTCCATAGTTGTGGATCCGGATGATTCCCGCGTCTTCAAAGGCTGCGTTTATAACATCTTCATCGCTGCTCAGGGAAGCAGTGTGACTGAGAGCAGCTCTTGCTCCCGCTGATGTGGTATTCGATTTATACACCACGATGGGTTTATTGACCTTCTTTGCAATCTCTATCAGGCGTCGTCCGTTGCTCATGCTCTCAAGGTACATGCAGATGATTTTTGTCTCCGGGTCTTCGCCGAGGTATTCGAGGAAATCCGTTTCATCGAGATCAAGCTTGTTTCCGATACTGACAAATTTCGCCATGCCTACATTTTCATCTGCCAGGAGGTTCCAGAGGAGAAGCCCTACGCCGCCGCTCTGCGTAATCATCGACATACCCCCTCTTGCCGGCGGGAAAATAGGTATGAAGGGGATGCACAGACCGTTTGCCGTGTTCGCGGTCGCAAGAGCGTTGGGGCCAATAAAGCGTATATTGAATTTACGAGCTGCGTCGACCAGGTGCCTCGACAACTCCTTTCCTTCTTCTCCAAATTCTGAAAATCCGCCGGACAGGATCGCCATGCGTCTGATACCAAAGGCGCCGCATTTCCCCACCGATTCCGGCACGAAGCGGGCAGGTATGAGGCATACCGCGAGATCCGGCACCTCCGGCAGGTCACCAATCTCTTTGTACATCTTTATTCCGCTGACGTTGTGTTCATCCGTCCTTGGATTCACTCCGAAAATCCTTCCTCTGTATCCCCATCGCAGAAGGTTTTCAAGGACGAGTCTCGGGATATTGGCCACCTTGTTTGATAGTCCGATTATAGCGATAGATCGCGGATAAAACATCTTTTCCATGGAGCCCTTCTCTTAGTTTGTTATGATTTTTAATCTCTTTCCATCATACATTAAGATTATACTCGAAAAGCAGTCTTTCTACATTTGTTTTGTTCAGCGTGAATTAGCTTGCGTTCTATGCCACATGTGCGCGCAGTACATTCATGACAGCTACACCCTGCCTGAAACGTGAACCTAAATTATTCGAAGTGACTTTGGCCGGTTCGGTTGTAATACTTGGGGGCAGGCACATATGTGATGATGTAGTTTGATCTTATGGTAAACTACACCCGTTTTTCAAGAAGTTTGTAGTCTGGACCTCCCGTATTCAGGTGCCAGCTCGGTATTTTCTTGTAGCTCTTGAAGAGAAATTGCAGTTGGTTGTCGATCAGACCTTTTTCAACGAATAAGATTCCTTCCGAGGCACCGGATTTCCTGAGATAATCATATCGTTCATAACTTTCTTTCAGCAGATTGAAATAGTTGTGTACAAACTGCAATTCTGCAGTATTCCCAAAAAGTTCGATACAGCTCAATCGCGCTTCATTTACCATTTTGTTCAACACCTCCTGATCGACACGGGTTCTGAACAAGCAAGAGCAGTGCCACAGCAGCCCGTTACCTATCATTATGATATTTTAGGGAAATCATAAAACACAAAATACCCACTGGTACGGCATCCGGCTACATGATTTGAAGTGTCAGCTACATTATCTGATATGTGTGATCTACATCAAGCAATATCGGTCATTCCGGTTTTGTGGTAGTATGTGCATTCCCGGACCGGAATGCCGAAGGATACGTATACCAAACACATGGAGAGGACAACCGGCGTATGGAAAGATTACTACTGATCGCTTTTCTCATTCTTTTTATTGGCCGTATTTTCGTCAGATACCTTCTGCAAAGAGCCAATATCGCATATCTGAAGGCACACGGGAAAGAAGTCCCTCCCGCATTCAAAGGTAGCATTGACGAACCGACACTCAGTAAAATGGTTGATTACACGTGTGACAGTGCGCGATTGACAACCGTGGAAGAGTTGTTCGGGGACGCGATTGAGCTTGCCATGCTGTTCCTGCTCATTCCGCACCTTGTATCTATGCTCGTGGGTTTTGATATTCACGTCATCTGGCAGGCACTGATTTTTTTCGGAGTACTGGCAGCAATCGGATCTGTTTTCGGGCTTCCGTTTAGTCTTTACAACACGTTTGTCCTTGAAAAGGCTTATGGTTTTTCTACGATCACGTGGAAGATTTGGATTACTGATCTTATCAAGTCCACAATCATTGCAGTCGTACTGATGGGCATCATGCTATCAGTCTTCATGGCCCTTGTCGTCCGGCTCCCCCATACCTGGTGGTTCTGGTCATGGGCTGTGCTCGTGCTGTTTCAAGTTCTCATCATGTGGGCATATCCGGTACTGATAGCTCCGCTTTTTAACAAGTATGAACCGATAAAGGATGAGTCACTCAGGAACGACATCACAGCCCTGATGACTAAGGTAGACCTCAAGGCAAAGGGCATCTTTCAGGTGGATGCCGGCAAGCGCTCGCGGCACACAAACGCATATTTCACGGGCATAGGAAAGACGAAACGCATTGTCCTCTACGACACACTGCTCGCCTCGCATGCACCCGGCGAGATCATTTCCGTGTTGGCGCACGAAATTG
>CAYYLU010000189.1:0-3210 GCA_964472475.1 uncultured Syntrophus sp.
CGTCATACAGGGGACTCCAAAGGGTGAACGTGAGAATGGGTACGTCGTCAATGGATTTGGGCTTTACCAGCGGCTTGGACACACCGGGAGGGATTTTGTCGTAATTGGACATGAGCTTGTTATGCACATTGACGATACTCTTCTCGGTGTCCTCACCGACATAAAAACGCACAATCGCGATGGACATGCCCGGCCTGGACATCGTATAGATATATTCAACACCCTTGATCTCCCAGAGGAGTTTTGACATTGGCTTTGTGACCCGCTCGTCTACTTCAGCAGCAGATGCTCCGGGGTATGGGACGAAAACATCTATCATTGGCACAGCAATCTGCGGCTCTTCTTCTCTGGGCGTAACTATGACGGCGAATACCCCGAGTAGAATAGAGGCTATTACTATCAGCGGTGTCAGCTTCGATGAGATGAACAGCTTTGAGATCCTTCCGGCAAAACCAAGCTTGTCCATCATGTCCTCTTAAAGGATGATCGTCCGGCGGGAATTGAAGGGAAATGAATCATTTGGAGACTATCCCTCCGTCAATTGCCTTTTCTACGCCGGAAATAATGACCGTTTCCCCATCAGCAAGACCGGTCAGCACCTCTACCTGTGCATTGTATACTTTGCCGGTCTTGATCAGCCTATAGCTGACGATGTTTTCTTTTTCGACAACGAAAACCCCCGTCAATTGGCCTCTCTGTGAGACTGCTGACTGCGGAATCATGAGCATTTTCTTCTTCCCCATCGGTATCGATACCTTCACATATGTGCCGCTTCTGAAAACTGAAGTCCGTTCGGGGGTTATTTCAATCGCAAAAGTCCTTGTCGCCGGATCGATGGCGGGTACGATCTTGGTGATTCTGCCCGTCAGAGGTGTATCTGTTAATTCAGATGTGATCTGTACCAGGGTTTGATGCGCAATCTGTTTGACAAGTGCCGCATCTATTGAGGCCTCAACTTTGTATTGTGTATTATCTTCAACTGTGAACAGGTGCATACCCGGGGTTGCCAGGATACCTGTTTGGATGAGCTTCTCCGTCACGATGCCGGAAATGGGGGATCTTACCTGAAAGAACGCAGACTGGACGCGTGCCTCCTCGAGATTTGCACGGGTGCGGTTCAGCATTTGATTTACCCTTGAAGACTCTGCCTCTGCAACATTCTTTTGTGCCTGGACCTGGTCAAACTCCTGACGGGAGATTACTCTTTCATCGTGAAGGTTCTTATACCTCTGATACGTGATGTCGGCAAGCGATCTCTGCTGCGCCGCTGCATCTCTTGCGTGTTCTGCTTCTGCGACCGCAGCCTCGGCGGCAGTTGTCCTCTGGACTGCGTCCCGGTTGTCCAGAACTGCAAGAATGTCGCCGGTCCGGACGGAATCACCTTCTTTCACTTTGACTGATATGACAGATCCCATGACCCGGCTTGAAACAAGACTTGTTGTTTTTGCGGCCACATTTCCCGTGGTGTCGTAATAAGCATCGGCTGGTGTGAACTGAACCTGCGTTGTCGTAACTCCCGAGATTTTCTGCCGCTTAATGGCATGTTGTTCTGTTTCTTTTCCACAACCGGTAGACAATACAGCTGTGATAATGACTACAGCAATGACGCTGATGTTGTTCATTTGCACCTCTTTTTCATCTTACCTTGCTCGTGTTAATCGACATACAGTTCTGTCATGATAGTTCCGCTCTCGTACATGAGTCTGACAATGGCTAAAACGTATGCATTTTTCCGTGCTATGAGTGCTGCTCGCGCGCGATTGACGTTCATCTGCACGTCGAGAAGGTCGATCAGGGGGGTCAATGAATTCCTGTAGCGGCTTTCGATCAGGCGCTTGCCTTCTTCCGCTGTTGCAAGCGAGGAACCGGCAAGTTCCACATTCTTGCGTGTTTCTCCGATGGCCAGATAGGCATCCTGAACCGCAAATGCTATGATATTGTCCATATTATGAAGAGTTTCATTCAGTTCAGCTGATTGATAGTGCGCTTTGCTTCTTTCAGATTCTCTCCTGAAGCCGTCGAAGATGTTCCAGCGCAGAAAGGCGGAGACCTGCCAGCTGTCCGCTTCCTGACCAAAAGGATTTCGATGATCGTTGATCTGATATGAACCGCCAATGCCTATGTGTGGGAAATATGATGCCTCGGCTGCTTTGACCTCTTTCTTTGCGGCTTCGTGGCGGGCTTTAAGAGCATTCATATCACGTCTGTTCAGTGAGTGCTGCTTATAGAAGTTCAATTCTTTTACAGGAAATGAGACATCATCGCTGGTTATATCTACGGCTTCGCGCGTGGCAAGCAGCACACCGAGCCAGTTCCTCGCAGTATTAAAATTCTTATCGGCACTCACCTCTATTTGTTCGGCCTCGGCAACTGCAGTTTTTGCCCTCAATACATCCGAATAGAGCCCCACGTCATTCCTATAACGGACCTCAGCGATACGGAGGTGTTCGCGCGCATCCTCCACACCTGCTCGTGAGACGTTCAGATATTGCTTCGCCGTATGGAGAGACAGGTAAGTCTCGACGACCTTGAAAACAATTTCCTCCTTTTTGCGCAGGAAATCATTATTCTTAGCAGTAAACATGCTGTCTGCCTGAGACAATCTCCAGAATGACTGCATTGAAAAGACCGGCTGTTCCATGAAAAATGCCGTCTGGTAATCAGTTACCGGCCCTGGATTGTTTAAGTTGTCGAGGATAAAATCGCTCTGCGAGAAACGTTCCTGATTCAGCTTCATCATAAAGGCCTGAGGGGGATTGTTTGTTCTTGATGCCCTTTCCTCAAAAGTAATTCTCGGCAGGAAGGCGCTGCGCGCGATAGCAATTTCCGCCTTTTGCGCAAGTACGGAATTCTTCATCGATTTCAACTCATGATTATTCTCGAGTACGATCCTGATCGTGTCGGCAAGAGTTAAACTGTCAGCGGGTACCGCGCATGGAGGCGCCAGCGCGAAGAGAAGAAGGATGACGGGGAGAAAGAGCATGATCAATCTGGCGATTCGCATTGCCTGCTCAATTCTCATCCCCATCCAGGACCTCACCGGCATGAATTTCAACTACAGCAGCATACTAGTGTTTAACATATTCGCATACGCTGTCAAGCCGTTTTGAGCTAAAACGATGAGGGGGTTTCAACCACCGCAGCAACTTCCGGGTGAACCGCAGGAACCGGGTGTGCCGCAACATCCTCCGGTCGGCATACCGCTGAAGT
>CAYYLU010000190.1:0-3194 GCA_964472475.1 uncultured Syntrophus sp.
GCGTACCGCTAATCTGCAAAAAGCTACTTTGTCAGTCGCAAAAGATTTTGGTTATTCGGCGGAGCCGTGAGAGCTACCGGTGTTATGAAATATTACTGTTTTTGTTGATAACTGTCGAAACAACACGCGGCAGGGGATGAAATTTCATATGGTCATGCTTATATTTGTATGTAGAAGTCTTACTCGAAGGCCGCGAATCAACGGCGGTCTACTTATGAAACAATTACGGTTAAGGAAAAATGTGAGGTGAACGTATGAACGGGGAAAAGCTAACTATTAAAGCACAGGAAGCCTTATCAGAGGCTCAGAAAAAGGCTGAGTCGCTTGGCCATCAGGCAATAGAAAATGAACATCTTCTGTATGCTCTTATCACGCAGAAGGAAGGGATCATTCAGCCCATACTTGAGAAGCTTGGCGCAAAATCCGATGCAATTCTCAGGGAGATTGAAAAGGCGCTGGAGAAAATACCACGCGTCGAAGGTATGACACAAAGTTATATCTCCCCGCAATTGAAACAGGCTTTTGATATCGCCTTTGCTGAAGCAGACCGCTTGAAAGATAAGTACGTCAGCACGGAGCACATGCTCATTGGCATCACGGATATTAAGAATTCGCCCGCGTCAAAGATTCTTAAGACCCAGGGAGTTACCAAGGACAGCATCTATACGGTCATGAAAGATATACGTGGAACACAGACGATCACTGATCAGGCGCCGGAGGAAAAGTACCAGGCGCTTCAGCGTTATTGCAGGGACTTAACGGAAGAAGCACGGAAGGGGAAGCTCGATCCTGTGATCGGCCGCGATGAAGAGGTGCGCCGGGTCATGCAGGTGCTTTCGCGCAGGACTAAGAATAATCCCGTTATCATCGGCGAACCTGGTGTAGGAAAGACAGCTATCGTCGAAGGCCTCGCGCAGAGGGTCATCAGCGGTGATATACCGGAAACATTGAAGAACAAACGGGTCCTCTCTCTTGATCTCGGGGCACTGCTCGCGGGAGCGAAGTACAGGGGAGAATTCGAGGACAGGCTGAAAGCTGTGCTCAAAGAAATTGATGAAGCATCCGGCACAATTATTCTCTTCATAGATGAGTTACACACGATAGTCGGAGCAGGCGGAGCTCAGGGATCGGTTGATGCTTCAAATATGTTGAAACCTGCCCTCGCGCGTGGTGAACTCCGGTGTATCGGCGCCACTACACTGGATGAATACCGAAAGTACATTGAAAAAGATGCCGCTCTCGAAAGACGTTTTCAACCCGTCTACGTAGGGGAGCCGAGCGTCGAGGAAACGATCGCCATTCTCAGAGGTCTGAAAGAAAAATACGAACTTCATCATGGTATCCGCATCAAAGACCCGGCTATTGTCGCAGCGGCCACACTGTCTCACAGGTATATAACGGACAGATTTCTTCCGGACAAAGCTATAGATCTCATCGATGAAGCATCTTCAAAGTTGAGGATGGAGATAGACAGCGTGCCTACCGAGATAGATGAAATCGAACGAAAGATCATTCAACTCCAGATCGAGGCTGTGGCCCTCAAAAAAGAAAAGGATGAGGCGTCACGTGAACGGAAAGCAAAAATTGATGAGGAGCTGAAAGAGCTCCAGGATAACGTGAAGGAAAAGAGAAGACATTGGGAAAAAGAAAAGACACTCATAACAAGCATCAGCGACGTCAAGGAAAGGATCGATCGTGCCAAAACTGAAGCTGACGAACTGGAGAGAAAGGGTGATTTTGGAAAAGTAGCGGAAATCAGGTACGGTGTTCTCTCAGGGCTCGAACAGGAGTTAAAGAATAAGAACGAAGAGCTGATCGAATTTCAGAAAGACCGCAGAATGCTCAAGGAAGAAGTCGACGAAGAGGATATCGCACAGGTCGTCTCTAAGTGGACAGGTATTCCCGTCACGAAGATGCTCGAAGGCGATATGGAAAAGCTCGTCCGTATGGAAGAGAGATTACACCTCAGGGTCGTCGGTCAGGACGAGGCCATTGAAGCCGTCGCAAATACGATAAGGCGTGCCCGTGCCGGACTACAGGACCCGAATCGGCCACTCGGTTCATTTCTGTTCCTGGGTCCGACCGGAGTCGGAAAGACAGAACTTGCGCGTGCACTAGCGGAATTTCTCTTCGATGATGAACAGGCAATAGTGAGAATAGACATGAGCGAGTTCATGGAGAAACATTCCGTTTCGCGTCTCATAGGAGCGCCTCCCGGCTATGTAGGCTACGAGGAAGGTGGCTACCTGACAGAGGCCGTTCGCAGACGGCCGTATTCGATTATACTTCTCGATGAAGTCGAGAAGGCACATCCCGAAGTGTTTAATGTGCTGCTTCAGGTGCTCGATGACGGAAGGCTCACCGACGGACAGGGGAGGACTGTCGATTTCAAGAATAGCGCCATTATCATGACTTCGAACATAGGCAGCCAGTGGATCACAGACTTGACCTCGAAAGATTATGAAGAGATGAAAAACAGGGTGTCAGATGCCGTCAAGGCACATTTCAAACCGGAGTTCATAAACAGGATCGATGATATTATTATATTCCGGTCATTGACACAGGAGAATATCAAAAGGATCGTCGAGCTTCAATTTGTGTACCTGACGAAGCGTGCTGCCGAGCGGAATATTGAATTGAAATATACGGACAAGCTCAAAGAACTGATCGCTAATGAAGGCTATGATCCGGCATATGGTGCCCGTCCGCTCAAGAGACTCATCCAGAAAAAGATCCAGGATCCGCTTGCGCTTATGATCCTGAAAGGCGAGATACAAGACGGCGATAGTGTCACTGTCGATACGGACGCCAAGGGACAGGTGGCCTTTATCAAATAGCCGTTATCTGCCGTTTGCCAGTGCGGTCAATAACCTGGTCACTTCAGGCGGAGTTGGATTGCTGTAACAGGCGGCCAATTCCGCCGCTTCTTTCTTCTCTCCCAGGGCTAAGTGTGACCACAACCAGACAATGATAAGGTGGTATACACCCTCCCCGCATGCAGTGACTCCCATCGAACCCTAATATTACGGGCAGCATATGGGGATGAGCGCAAAATAATCACATGAAAGATGCAAGCAATCCGGTAGCATGCATTTGACTTGACAACAACGGGAACTTATTGATATATAAACCCATCAAATAGGCGCATAGCTCAGGGGGAGAGCGCTACCCTGACACGGTAGAGGTCCGGGGTT
>CAYYLU010000191.1:0-3106 GCA_964472475.1 uncultured Syntrophus sp.
TGACGACGAGAATGACTATAGGCCGGGACGCAAAGCGGCACAGGAGATGAATATCTCCTCGCCTTTGCTGGAGGCCGGTCTGACGAAAAAAGATGTGCGTGAACTTTCAGGAATGCTGGACCTTCCCACGAGAAACAAACAACCGTATGCATGTCTGGCCACCAGAATTCCCTATGGGACACCTGTTGAAGAACAACTCCTCGGCAGACTGGATGCCTCGGAAAGGCTCATTAAGGGTTTCGGTGTTGCCCAGCTGCGCCTGCGCTGCCATGGCGAGACCGCACGAATCGAAACTGACGAGCGGGATTTTGGGATAATATTGAGGGAGCGGTCGAGAATAGTCGAAGGACTGAAACAGCTCGGTTTCACTTTTGTTACCCTGGACCTTCAGGGTTACCGGATGGGGAGCATGAATGAGACAAAGACAATCGGCGAATGGGAGAGCCGGTGAAACGGCGAATCGGAGAAATATAGTGCGGAGTTGTTAGTTCAAAGTTCGGAGTAGTAAAGACGCAGGCGAAGGACGAAAGGAGCTGAATCCTTTCACCTTTGACCTTGTACCTTTTACCTCGTACCTGTGTCACCCAATGACCCTATGACTGAACGGAGCAAATCATGAAGGCAATGCTTATTGAAAGAATCAGCGACCTCACCCTAGACACCGAGCCGCTTGTGCTCAGCGATGTGCCGTTGCCGGTCTGCGGCGACTACGATGTACTTATTAGAGTTACCGCGTGCGGGGTCTGCCATACGGAACTCGATGAAATAGAGGGCAGGACTCCGCCGCCTCATTTGCCGGTAATCCCCGGACATCAGATTATCGGCAAAGTTGCCAAAATTGGTACCGGTGTCAGCTTATACAAGCCCGGAGATCGTGTGGGCATTGCATGGATACATTCTGCATGCGGCAAATGCTCGTTTTGTCAGACGGGGAACGAAAATCTGTGCGACAAGTTCAGGGCGACAGGCAGGGACATCAACGGGGGTTATGCTGAATTCACAGTCGCTCCGGAAAAATACGTGCACCATATACCGGATATCTTCCAGGATTTTGAAGCTGCACCACTGCTCTGTGCCGGCACCATCGGCTACAGATCACTTAAACTAACCGAATTGGCAGATGGAGAAAATATCGGTCTTGTGGGATTTGGCGCTTCAGCACACCTGGTCATACAAATGGTCCGTCACAAATATCCGTCATCGAAGATTTTCGTCTTTGCGCGTAATGAAAAAGAAAGGACATTTGCAATACAAATGGGCGCGTACTGGGCAGGAGATACAAAAGATGCGTCACCCGAAAGACTCCGACGTATAATAGATACGACTCCGGTCTGGGGCACAGTGGTCAATGCCCTTACGAACCTCGACAAAGGCGGAAGACTGGTTATAAACGCCATACGAAAAGAAAACGTGGACAAGCAGTTGTTGACGCACATCGATTATGCGACGCACCTGTGGCTGGAAAAAGAAATAAAAAGCGTCGCGAACGTGACAGGCGATGACGTGCGTGAATTCCTTGAAATCGCGGCGGCTGTTCCGATAAAACCGGAAACAGAAATATATAGATTGGAGGATGCGAACCGCGCCCTCTTGGAACTGAAAAATGGAAATATCCGCGGGGCGAAAGTCCTGAAGATCGCGTAACGCTTGGAATAAAGACAGCTCATAGCTCTTAGCTGTAAGCGATAGAAAAATGAGACCCTCGTTTTCATTCGTCACTACGAAAGTCGGCCTGTCCTGTAGCGGGGACCTGTCCTCGTGTAGCCGGAGATTCAGCAGATTACCTGTTACTAATTTGTAGAGGCGTTTTGCCAAAGTTTAGCGCCATGCCTTCTGTGCCTACTGTTCATGATTCACTTTTGGCAAATTGACCCATTCTATGTTAAAGAGAATGACTGTTACGAGGCAGAAGAAAAGTAGCAGTGAGGACAAAAAATAATGCCGAAGACGGGACTTGAACCCACACAGGCTTAGAGCCTACTAGACCCTGAATCTAGCGCGTCTGCCAGTTCCGCCACTTCGGCATTGTTGGTATATTAAAGTATATGGATATAACAGATAAGTCAAGAGGCGACAATGAAAATTTTTGAATCACTCAACAATGTCGGGGGGTTTCCTAATCCCGTGCTGACGATAGGCAATTACGATGGTATCCACACAGGGCATCAGGAAATCATTCGCAGGGTAGTCATGAAAGCCAGGGAAATCGGTGGTACTCCGATGCTCATGACGTTCCACCCGCATCCACTCAGCGTATTAAAACCGGATTCGTATATCCGGCTGATTACCCCGTTGCATCTGAAGAAGAAACTCGTAGAGTCATTCGGCATTGATGTGATGTTACTTCTACCGTTTGATGCGCAATTTCAGGAGCTGTCTCCTGAATTCTTTGTAAAACGTCTGCTGTTTGAGAGCCTTGGTATAAAGTGGATTTTTGTAGGGTACGATTTCAAGTTCGGTAAGAATGGCAAGGGCAATGTAGACACACTCAAAGAGTTGTCAAAAACATACGATTTCGGATGCGATGTGGTTGAGGCGATTCGGATCAGTGGTGAACGAGTCGGAAGCAACGCGATTCGTAAACTGATTATGGAGGGTGATGTCGAAAAAGCCGGCACGTTTCTCGGTCGTCCGCATATGATTGAAGGAACGGTAGTCAAAGGAGAGAATCGCGGCAAGACGTTAGGATTCCCGACTATTAATCTCGACACTTTTTTTGAGCTGGTGCCGAAAAATGGTGTGTATGTTACAGAAGTGGAACTAAAGGGAAAACGTAAGCCCGCTGTCACAAACATCGGCTATAATCCAACGTTCGGAGGAAAGAAATTCGTTATGGAAACGCACATCCTCGATTTCTCAGGAAACCTGTATGGGAAAGAGGTGATGATCTACTTTCACAAGCGAGTACGTCAGGAAATGAAGTTCAGCGGTATCGAAGAACTAAAGCAGCAGATAGCAAAAGATATTGCGATAGCGCGTGAATACTTACAGGGGTCATAGAGTCGCAGGGTCATTGAGTCGTTGAGTCGAAAATAAATAGGGTGTAGGGGTGTGGGGGGTATAGTCCTGGCACACGGGTTTCCTTTTATCCTTTAACCTTTATCCT
>CAYYLU010000192.1:0-3055 GCA_964472475.1 uncultured Syntrophus sp.
AGAATCAGTCCCGCAACAAAGCTCTCCTCAGGAGTGCAGGTTTTCAACCTACCGGCAATTAGCTTTGCTACTATTGCCCTGTAAAGTGAGGTGCGCCAAAAATTTTCATAGTCAAACGATCCAATTTTCCCCATGGGAAACGTGTTCCGCAGTGAAATAGAGAGACCCATAACCCGTATCTGGTGAAACCCTATCCTCATAATAGCCTGCTGCAGTGTCGAAACAGGCTGTCCCGCCTTAAAAAAGGCGCTATTGGCCATTCTTAACAGATTTGCGGCAAGAGATGGGTCCTGCTGCACTAACAACAACAGGTCGTTAAGGGAACAATTGTCGTCCGAAGCCAATTCAACGAGTTTCACAGCAACAGGAGAGAGGGCCGGGAGTGAATAACCGGATTCGATACGCTTCAGGAGCTTGTCCTTTGTTTCGTTGCTCACGCTACTCCTGTTACATTTATATCACAGGATTTCTACGTCCGTTGAGATTTTCTTCATTTGAAGAAAATCATCTTAATCGCAATGACGAGCAGAACTATTCCGAATATTTTCTCCAGTGCCACACTCGAAAGGCCGGTTGCGAATTTTGCACCGGCGATACTCCCGAGAACAAAACCCGCGCATATAAACAACGCAGCTTTAATATCAACATAGCCCTGCTTGTAATACATGAGCGCCGCGAAAAATCCAATTGGCGGCACAAGCAGTGCCAGCGTTGTCCCCTGGGCCATGTGTTGAGAAAAACCGAATACAAGTACAAGGACCGGTATAATAACTATTCCCCCGCCAATACCGATCAGTCCGCTTAGTGTTCCTGCAACAACTCCCAGTAGAATGTAGGGTGCGATAGCTGTCATTTCCCGTTCTCCTGTAAGAAGTAAGAGTGCAAACGGCTATTCATTTGCGAGCCATGAGTAATAGTTTTCATTAAGATAAATTGCCGCTAATGGATTGTGACCGGTCACCCTGTCCTTAACTGCCAGGACTGTACATAAAGCTTTCGAATATTTCAGAACTAATGAATCGTGTCCAACGCAAAGCCCAAGAAGGACATTGAAGTCAGTTTGCGATTCATTTGCTACCATGGCCTGGAAAATCGGGTTGCACATCGCTTCAAATTGGCCGGCATATATCTTTTCCTCATCCTTTAAGCCTATTTCTTCCTTTGGCACTCCTCCCGCTTTGCACATGACCGATACTACGTCGAGTCCGTTCTTCTCGAATATGTCCGACACCACCCTGGCCTCCTTTGCCAGCCCGCCACAGAAAATCAGCCCTATTCTCCCGTAACTCATCTTTTTCGCAAACTCGCATATCTCGATGATCCTCGGTTTCACGGGATGCATCATGTACGGCTTTCTCTCACGCCCCGAGTAGCACTCACCTTCCTGTATCGACGCGTTTCTCGCGAACTCGTGTATACCCCTTTTGCGATACTCTTTCTTCGCATTTTCCAGAACCGTTTTCTTTAAAATGGTGGGACACCCTTTCTGATTCGTGCCCTTCCCCGTTCCACCGGTGCATAATTTTTCGCGCATGGAGCCGGTACAATTAGCGCAATCAGCCCTTGGAGTAGCCTTCATGCCGGCACCTCTTCTTCGTGAACGATTTCCTGTTTTATCTTGCCGAGCAGTTCCTGGAGGGCGGGCAGCACGTCCGTGCGAAAGCGTCCCGCCACACACACATTCATGATGTCATCTCCTACTGAGAGACGCCCTTCGTTGATCCACACTTTCACATCGGCTATACCTTCTGTTGATCTGCAAACCTCAACAGCCGACGCGAGCATTTTTCTATCATACGAGAGCTTCATGCCGGCGACCGGTTTACCAGTCTTCGAAGTTCCTCGCACGACTCCGTTATGTACGAGAATCATTCCCACTTGTTCGGGATCGCAGTTTTTTTTAATTTCGGATATCCAATTTTCTATCATATGTTATCCTCCAATCCTCAATCATACACCATAAGCTCGATATCTCTCTATAAATTGTTTTCTTGACTTATTATGAGCATATGCTTATAATAATTTTATGTCAAGGCCGAAGAAATGTCGATGTACAAAATGTATACCCGGATCAGATTATTTTAAACCTCGTGGTATTCCAATGACTGAACTCGAAGAGGTGTGTCTCGAGATGGACGAGCTGGAGGCGTTGCGTCTGGCTGATTCTGAAGGACTCTACCATGAGGAGGCTGCCGGAAAGATGAGCGTTTCACGGGCGACATTCGGGCGTATACTGGATTCGGCGCGGCATAAAGTGGCAAACGCTATAATCCGTGGATATGCATTAAGAATAAATTCGCAAAAAAGAAATAATGGAGGTAACAAATGAAAGTATGTTTTCCGGTAGAACAGGACAAAGGTATTGAAAGCGCAGTCTACGGGCACTTCGGTTCTGCACCAACGTTCGTAGTCATCGACACGGACCAGGTAGAGGTAGGATCAATTGCAAACGCCAACCAGATTCATGAGCACGGGGCATGCAACCCGATGATGGCGCTCGGCGGCAGACGCTTCGACGCAATCGTCGTAGGCGGAATCGGGGCCGGTGCACTCATGAGACTAAACGCCGAAGGCATTAAAGTGTACAGAGCCGCTCAGCCAATCGTAAAAGACAATCTTGATCTTCTCAAGGATAACCTCCTTCCTGAGGTTTCAATGAACAACACGTGCGGCGGTCATACAGGCGGAGGCGGATGCGCACATCAATAAAAGCGGTCGTTGAGTCATTGGGTCATAGAGTCGTTGGGTCGTCCGATCAAGGGCGTGTTTAGTGTTCAGTTTTACTGATTTAACGTTTAGGATTTAGAGAATTAGAATTTAGGATTTACCCGGAGGGTATTACTATGCCTATTTACGAATATAAGTGTGAAAAATGTGGAGCTGTGAACGAGTTCATCGTGCTTGGAAATGCTGAAGCGCTGCAGTGTAAATCATGCTCAAGCACAGATCTGATCAAGCTCATGTCCGCACACAATACGGGTTCCGGTTCGTCCGTACCTGACTTCAGCGGTATGCCGACCGGAGGATGTTGCGGCACACCCGGTTCCTGCGGTTC
>CAYYLU010000193.1:0-3046 GCA_964472475.1 uncultured Syntrophus sp.
GCGTCCTTGTCCCGCAAGCCACCAGTATATGACCTCCCGGCTTCAATACCCTCAAACATTCCTTCCACACTTCAACCCCGGGCACATCATAATCCCAATGCTTCCCCATAAACGATATCCCATACGGAGGATCTGCAATAATTGAATCAATAGTCGATGCAGCCCATCCTTTTAAGGCAGTCAAACAATCATCATTTATTACCTCGAACATCAAAACTCCCCCATTTTATTTTTCTGACTTTCAGCAATCAATCCCCCAGGACAAAAAAATACCCCCGGCATTTGCCAGGGGTACCCCAATCAACTAAAAACCCAATTAAACACACTTATGAAAAAACCCCCTTCAATCAAGGCATATTAAGCTCCGCTTCCGCTGGTCCCTTCAATCTCCGGAATCGCACCCGTGTAGTGAGCAATCTTCGGCCCGCGCAACATGCTCTCAAACTTCAGCATATTCGTCACCGCCTCCGAATCGCTCTGCTGCTCATGGGCAAACTGCAGCGGGCAACATTTCGTCCCCAGCAACCTCGTCCGGCTACCGTCGCAAACCCGCACAATCGCACCCCAGTTCTCGTTAATGGCATTCTCGGCAAACTCCGCGTAGGCCAGCTCATCCCCGGGGTGCTCAAATTCCAAATGCTGAATGTAACCCTTCTTGTCAGGGTCACCCTCGCTCACGTCGTAAACCTTCATGGTCTTCGGCGTAGCGTAAATCTCAATGGCCGTGGCCCCCGCCACCAAATCCAAATCACCGGTAATCAGCACACCGCTCGCATCCCTGGCAGGGTCCGTAGCAACATCATTCCACCTGAACAAAATAATATGATTGTTGAACGAAACCGGCCGGCCGGCATTCACATTACTCTTCCTTACTGAAACTAAACTGTAACTCATATCTCTTTTCCTCCTTTAATTATTCACTTGTTACTTAAACCGCCTTCAAGGGTGCCCCGCCACATCAGCAGGGTACCCTATAAAGGCAATTTTATTTAGCTCCCCGATCCGCTTCCAGCCGCAGGCAAGTAGGCGAAAATCAGTTCTTCAACTGCAAAGCCAACCCCCAGCCAGAATTCCGCAAACACCTTCACATCGTAGTTCTCCACCTGGAAGAAGAGTCTCGTTGCTCCGCCAGCCTCATTTTCATGGATCAGGCGAATAAAATTCTCCTTCGGAGTCGAAAAGAAGATCCCGCTTCCGCGCATCGCCTCAAGCGGCACAAAAGTCAGTTTCGAGAAATCCGGACCCTTCAACCTGCCATCGGCGTTCTTCGTCGTCGGGAACAAATCACGATACCTGAACTGGAACAACTCTTCCAATTCCGGGTCAATGAAAATGTTCATCCCCCTTGCATGATACAGCGGGGCAATCCCCTTCAGCCAGGTAGCGTACTCTTCAATCACGTCAACCACATTGGTTGCAGTAATGTCCGTTACACCTGCGCCAAGCGCTGCGGCGGTCGGAACATACCAGTTGGCATTGTTCGTCGGCACAGCCGCCATATCCTGCAACTGCGTCAGGTAACCATCCATGCTCTTCCCGGTAGCCTGGCCAGCCTGTCCTTCGGTCACTGCGCCCAAAGCCTGGTAAATACCAGTGGCAATCAGTTTGAGCTCAATGTCCTCGTCAATTTTCGGCCTGAGCAACTGCTCAACAATATACCGGGTCACCGGCATCTGGTCGGGCGTCACCTGCTCGTTATACAGGTAGCTCAACCAGCTATCCGTAATGTCGTCGGGCGTAATAGGCAGGTTAACCTTGTGCCTCCGGTTCTGAATTTCAATCGGAGTAAACTTTGAGCTTCCCAGCGGAGTCCACTTCGCAACAAACTGCTGCACAACACTGGTAATAACAGCGGTGCTCGCCTTCCAGGTCGTAATGCCCATCTTCGTGGTCATGTACTTCTGGCTCTCGGTCGGTTGCGTCAGCTTCTTTACAATCTCCAGTTGAATGTTAAACTGGCTCATGTATTCGCCAAACTCACTCGCCAGTTCGGTGCTGTCAATCGTGGTCCCCATTTTCATGTTGCCAAAATTGAACGACCCCGAATTCTTTGCCAGAATAGCCTTCGATGAATCACCATTCAGCTTGTCAAAAGCCATCTGGTTATGGAAATACGAGCGGTTGGCTTTCTTCCCGTGCCAGGGTTCGCTCACAATCGCATCCTTGGTCTCAATCACTTCGGCAGCTTTGGGTTCATCGGCCACAGCGCTCAGCACCTTCACCGTCTGTTTCAGCGTGCCAACCTCTTTCGAGGTCGCGGCCAACTGCGACTCCAGCCGCATAACTTCCTCCTGGTGTTTGGCAGCAAGTTCGGCATTAACCCGGTCAACCTCCGCCTGGTGCGAAGTCGCCATCTCGCGCATCTCGCGCTCTTTCTCCTGCCTCACAGCCTTAATGGCAGCGGCGGCCCGCTCGGCAAATTCAGCTTTTTCAAGGTTCGGCTCCATCGAAGCTTCCCACTTGCCAATAGCCTCCTCCCCAAAAACATCAACAAGTTTCGCCCGCTCTTCCGTGCTGAACAAAACCTTCCCTTTTTCGTTGTATTCAAAATCCTGTTTTCCCAGAATCGAAAGTACAACCACCTTCAGTTTTTCAAACATCTTTCTCCTCCTTTTTAAAGTTATCCGTAATCCAAAATATTATTTCAGCTTTTTCAAATCAGCAAAAGCATAAGCCATTTCCACGGCTTTATACAAACTCCCAATGCCATCGGCCAGCCCGGCCTTCACCGCGTCACCGCCAAAAAACATCTTCCCGTTCAGCAACCCATCGGTCATCAGGTTAAGCTTCCTTCCCCGGGCACCCTTCACCGCCTCCTGAAACTGCACCGCCAGCGGGCTCAAAATATTCTTCTGCAGCGGCTCATAGTCCCCTTTTACAGCCTTCTCAAATTCAAGGTTTTTATGCGTGCTTTCCGGAGCATATACCGTATGAAGTTTAACCCCCTGTTTTTCCCAGAAATCAGTATAGTCGGCAAACTGAACCATCACGCCAATGCTCCCGAATTCGCTGCTCAGCTCATTGTCGGCCACAATGTAGTCGGCAA
>CAYYLU010000194.1:0-3038 GCA_964472475.1 uncultured Syntrophus sp.
GTGGACGACACTGCAAAAGATAGAAATCCTTTCCATCGGAGGCGAACTCGATATCTATCGGCGTTTCCAGTTTTTCCTGCAGCACCTTCATTATTTTGTTCAGCTTTTTTAAAAATGGCGAGTTCTTTATAAATCCTTCGAAAGTGACGATCAGGTCATCATGCTCAAAATCTAAGTTAAACGCTGAAGGCGTATCAACATAGCCATCTTTGTAGACAGAAACAACGTCCTGGATGTTCGGGACGAGATGACCGTATTGTTTCAGGAACGCGGGAATTCCAATGCTTTCAAACATGCTCGTTTCCAGATTAATTACGTCGAGCTTTTTGGGTGAATATCGTTTGATCTCCTCCGGGGCCGTATTAACGCGGAGTCCCGGTTGTCCGGGAGCTATCATGACGGGGAAGTCATCGTTTAAGCGGTCGACTGCACGGGTGCCCATTCCCAATACCAGACGGACGATCCCGTCGCTCCGCTTCAGCCTCGGCGACCACCGGAATTCATTGTTGCTGAATGCTACTCCGCCGAAGAGCGGCAGATAATATGGACCGATTTTTGTGCCAACGACTTCCTGTATCATTATGCCCATCTCTTCCGGGTAGTCAAGCAGGTCCCTCTCGACCCGGTACTGTACTGAATCGGGGCTGTAAATCGAGGCATAGACTTCAATAATTGCATTTGTCAGATCTTCCAGACGGTCGTTCTTGGTCCCCTGGTTCGCAAGGAACAGACTCTTATATTTACCTGAAAAGGCGGCCCCGCTTTGGTCTTCGAGAAGGCTTGAGCTTCTCACGATAAGAGGACTCTCTCCGAAATCGTCCAGGGCCATTGCCAGGCTCTTGACAATGTTCGGAGGAAAATGCGAATTTTTCATCATCTGTATTATGTTGGGATAATCGATCCTGATCTCGTGCAGGTCGCGATATCGTTGTTCATTAAGCCCCTGGAGATTATTGTAGTGCAGAAATTCCCTCATCTCGTCCGTGGCTATATACCATGTCTTGGGAACTTTGATCGTGCTCAAGAAAGGTGTTTCTTCGGCCTCACGCTTGAGTATCTTCTCAGCCACGAACATACCGGTGCCTTTGCCGCCAATGGTCCCGCGACTACCGGTAGGATAAATAAGTTTTTTCGCAATATCGTTGAAGTCAAGGATCTCTAAATGTCGTTGTGCAACCCGTATAAAGCCCAATTTGTCTGAAAGAAAGCGCCTGATCAACGCGACCCGCAGCCAGCGTTCAGTTGGAAAATCAAGCATATTTATGGAGACAGCGGTGTTACTGTATCGTCCTACGGCTTCTATTACTTCCCCGATTGACACATCTATACGGTCAACCGCCCTGATAAGAGAGTAAGCCTTTGTTTCCTGCAACCATTTCATAAGCCTGGTTGAGACTTCACCATCGCTCATGTTCCTGGAAGCGATAGAGAAGGTTTTCTCGCTTATTTTCGCAAGGTCGCCGATAGGCAGTCGTTGACCGGGGTAATTGGTTTCACCCACAGCAAAAGATACCTTTGACCCGAAGTTAAGCTCACATAGCTCCTGTTCTGCTTCTTTAATCCCCCGAGAGCAGAGGTGATTGATCATTTTGCGGCAAACGTGAAGGAGCATATCCTGATCAGTTCTCTGCAGCAGCTCTATTATTGCAATCCATTCGGCACCCGGCGCACGCTTTCCGTTTGCATCTTTCACCGATGAGTTCCACTCCCGGACCATTTGTTCTGTGCGGCGATAGAATAGATTGTGCCCGATCCGGTCGCCTATGGTCTTTATGAGTTTTTGTTCTTTTTCAAGGAAATATCCTTCTTCGGTCGGCGGAACCTCTTCTATATAGACAACTTCGATCCTCCCTCCCTTTTTACCCTCCGAGATGATGTCGACGTGGTCTGCAATCCGGAGACCTGACATAAATCCGTTAGACCGGTACCTGTGATTTTCATAGGTAATCTCGACCTTGCATAGATCAGGGAATCTGAAGCCGGACGGTAGTACTTCAACAATTTGATTCAACATTTCAGGGATGGACAGCCGGCCGTTGTTCAGGATTTCGTCTATGTGATAGAGACAATCAAGCTCTTTGGCCCTTTCTCTTAGAAGTTCCAGCGAGCTTTCGCCGGCTTGTTCTTTGTCCGTCATCAGTACCTCCGAAAGAATGCCTAAACCTTCTTTGTTGTCTCTACTATACCCAGCCTCTCATTTTAACCGCCTGTGCCACTCTGTTTATAGCTATAACATAAGCGGCATCCCGCATATAGAGGTTTTTCTTTTTTGCTATTTCATGTACTGCACTGTAAGCAGCGGTCATTTTTGCGTCGAGCTTTTCCAGTACCTCTACCTTGTCCCAGTAATAGTTCATGTTTGACTGCACCTGCTCGAAGTAGCTGCAGGTAACACCACCGGCATTTGTCAGAAAGTCAGGAAGAAGAAAAATGTTTCTTGCCTTTATCGTTTCATCCGCTGCAAAAGCAGTCGGTCCGTTCGCTCCCTCAAGAAGGACCTTGACGTTCCTGCTTATTTTGTCTACATTAGCCGGCGTGATCTGATTTTCCATAGCGGCCGGCATCAGAATATCGACGTCCTGCTCAATCCATGCACCACCGGGCAGGACCTCGCACCCATTATCACACGCGCATGTTTTATTTATACAACCGAATGTGTCTGTAATACCGGTCAACATATCTGGGTCGAGACCATCTTTATTGAAGTACGTATAAGCGGTCTTGTCTGCATTATCCCAGCAGGATACAGAAACGATTTTTCCTCCAAGCTCCATATACTTTCTGGCCGCGTACTGAGATACATTGCCGAATCCCTGGATGCTCATACTCGTGTTTTCCGGTTTGATTCCAAGTTCTTTTAATGCTTCCCGGAGTACATAGATGGTTCCAAACCCGGTTGCTTCCGTCCGGCCCAGGGAACCTCCCATTTCGATAGGCTTTCCTGTGATGAATCCTGGATATTTTCCGCCGTGAATGGTTTCGAATTCATCCAGCATCCATAACATGTGTTTCGCGTTCGTCATCACATCGGGCGCAGG
>CAYYLU010000195.1:0-3018 GCA_964472475.1 uncultured Syntrophus sp.
CATTCATCTGCACACCCTGCCCCTATTTTATGTCTCCCACCAGAGATGTATGTCGTCTTCATTCGGCGACTCAGAAGAACACTTCACACAATGGTAATGTTCCGGATATTTCAATGTAACTTTTTATAATGTATATTGGTAATCGAACGCCGGAATAGCTATGGACGTAAAAAAGCTCCCATTCTCGTACGCCTTTCTTCTCCTCATCATCGTCGTTGTGCCACTCTTTTCGCTGGGCATTTCTAATCATGGGCTCTGGACCCCTGATGAACCGCGCGTTGCTGAAATCGGACGTGAAATGGCTGAAACGGGTAATTGGGCCGTGCCGACCCTTAACAAACGACCTTTTTTGGAGAGCCCTCCTTTATATTACGGCGTGTTGGCTATGTTCTATCGCATTTTTGGTGTTTCAGACACCGTGGCAAGAATTCCTTCTGCGCTGTTTTGTTTCGGCAGCGTCATCCTGTTGTTCTTCATAACCAATCGTCTCTTCAATACGAACACAGCTCTTTTCTCAGGGATTATTCTTGCCACAACAGGTGAGTTCTTTCGGGTGGCACACTGGTCGATTGTCGACAGTGCTCTCGCCTTCTTTGTGCTGGCTGCAATGTCCTTTTTCATACTGGGATATCAGTCGGAGAGGAGCAGGGACAAACTTCTACATTATGTCCTCTTCTATATCGCCTGCACTCTGGGGTTCTATACAAAAGGATTCATAGGCATTGTCATACCCGGTATAGGTGTGCTCGTTTTTATCGCATTCCGGAGGAATTTCCGTGAGCTTGTCCGGATGAAATTATGGCTGGGAATCCTGATCTATCTTGTATTGACAGCCCCATGGCTTATTACCCTGTGGCAGCAAGCCGGTTGGGAATACCTCAGGATATTTTTTGTTCATAACCATCTTCAGAGATTTCTGCCGGGCTCTCTTGCGGGCAGTATTTCAGGAGTTGCCTCCGGGCACCACAATCCATTCTATTATTATATTACAGGATTCCCCGCAGGTTTTCTCCCGTGGAGCATCCTGCTTGTTCCTGTCCTGATATCAATGTTTTCAAAGAGACATATTGTGTTTGCGAAGAATAGCGTTTCGCACACAGGACTACTGTTTCTCAAGTGCTGGTTCTTTGCCGGCATTGCTTTTCTCAGCATTGCCTCTACAAAGAGAACCTTATACCTGATGCCAGTCTTCGCGCCTGTAGCTGTGATGACAGCAGTGTATGTCAATGCTCTGCTTACGGCGAATCCGCTGAAGCGCTATGAAAAGGTATTCCTGCTATCCTTTGGCATCGTTCTGATGATGGCTGCTTTCGTGCCCGCTCCCGCTCACTATTATTTGTCAAAGCAATATTCTCTTCCGATGCAGTGTGGCTTTTCATTTCTGTTGTGGTTGGGATGCATTCTCGCATGTCTCGCCGCCATCACGGGACTCTTCTTTCTGAAACGGAATGAGACAGACAAATTTTTCTTTTCAATGGTTGTCTCGATGTTTATTATCTATCTCAGTGTCATTACCTACTTCTTTCCTCTCATCGACAAAGAAAAGAGTTTCGTGCCTTTTTGCTCTGAGGTAAAGAGGACGGTGCCGGCCGATATTCCTTTATACGGATACCAACCCGATGAGACACTCCGTGCGGTAATTCCCTTCTACACGGGTCACTATCTCATCGAAACGGAAACAACCAGTGATATTCTCACTCAATTACGGATGGGAAATCCTTTACATGTCGTGGCAAGGGATCACAAGAGGAAAGCGGAAAACGACCTGATTGATTTGCATGGATTGTCACTTGTAGCAAAATATCCAATGGGCACGGATAAGGCGTTGATTCTGTTCTCAGCAGGACACTCCCGCGTACGATAATGCACGTGTTGTCAACAGGTAGTGCGCAAAGACCTGGTTATTCTACTCGACATCGTAACATGAGCCGATCTCGAATGGCCTTTCTTAACCCGCTTTCTTTGCTTTGCGTGATCTCTGAAAATCCTTACTTTGAGGGTCTCATTGTCTTAAGAATCACAAGCCCGGAGGATGACAATAAAACCGCATCCTGGCAGGGACAAGTCCGACAGGCAAACGTGCTTCCTCGAGAAAAAACGTGAGCCATGGCGTCTCAATATCCTGTTCCATGCCGTAGACATCACAGCCGAACTTTCTTATTGATTTTTCTTTGGCGGAGAAATTCGATTATCCCCGGTAGTACCGATATCACTATTATTGCGAATATCACCAGAGTGAAATTATTCTTAACCATCGGTATGTTGCCGAAGAAATAACCGGCAAGTATGAATGCCGCAACCCATACTACACCACCGATCACATTGTAGCTGATAAAGTGCCAGTATGTCATACTACCTATGCCTGCTACAAACGGTGCAAAGGTCCTGATGATCGGGACGAATCTTGCAATGATAATGGTCTTCCCACCGTACTTTTCATAAAATTCATGGGTACGTTCCAGATATTCTTTGTTGAGAAATCGAACATGTTCTTTGCTAAAGATTTTGGGACCCACAAAATCTCCTATCCAGTAATTGACAGTGTCTCCGACAACGGCAGCAATGGTTAGGATGAGGAGAATCCATGTCAAGCCGAAATCGCCTCTAGCCGCAAATGTTCCCACCGCAAAGAGCAGAGAGTCACCCGGCAGAAAAGGTGTCACTACCAGCCCGGTTTCGCAGAAAATAATGAGGAAAAGAATCAAATAGGTCCAGGTACCGTACGACTGGATGATCTCACTGAGGTGAACATCAATATGCATGACAAATTCAAAAAGGAGCTTGATCAACTGAATGATTGAATCCATTCCTGCAAAGTAAATTGCCAAGCCCGCAATTACGATTACCGCGCCGATTAATCCGATCATCCTGGTGAGACGCAAGAACAGTACCTCTCTTCTGCTGATATGAGCGATTAGAACAGATGTGTGCCTTATAGTACACTGATGTAAGGTGTCGAGTCAATGAATAGAAGGACGAGCCCTTCAGCAGAAGAAGTGTTTAGTGTTTGGTGTTTAG
>CAYYLU010000196.1:0-3005 GCA_964472475.1 uncultured Syntrophus sp.
TAATGCCTACTATTAACCAGTTAGTAAGGCTTGGGAGAGAAGCCGTCAAAAAGAAGAGCGCTTCCCCGGCCCTAACGGATTGCCCTCAGAAACGCGGAGTCTGTGTCAGAGTATATACAACCACTCCGAAGAAACCGAATTCAGCTTTAAGAAAAGTTGCCCGTGTGAGACTCACGAATGGAATCGAAGTTACTACTTACATTCCCGGTATAGGTCATAACCTGCAGGAGCACTCGGTTGTACTCATCAGGGGTGGAAGAGTAAAAGACTTACCAGGCGTTCGATATCACATCATCAGAGGCTCTCTTGATGCAAGCGGCGTGGCAAACAGAAAGAAGAGCAGATCCAAATACGGCGCAAAGAAACCGAAACAATAAGAATCGTACACGATAGAGGAGTATTTCAATGCCAAGAAAAGGACATGTGTCAAAACGGGAAAAACTTCCTGATCCCAAATATAATGACCTTGTTGTACAGCGTCTCGTCAATTGCGTCATGCTGGATGGAAAGAAGAGTACGGCGACCCGTATCGTGTATGGTGCGTTTGATTATATAGGGGAAAAGACGAAAGAAGAACCTCTGAAGGTTTTTCATAAGGCAATGGACAACATAAAGCCGGAAATTGAGGTTAAGGCAAGACGGGTTGGTGGTGCAACGTACCAGGTTCCTGTTGAAGTTAGACTAAACAGGAAGCTTTCGCTCGGCATCAGGTGGCTTATCCGGTACGCGAGAGAAAGATCCGAGAAGACAATGCTCGAAAAGCTTGCAGGTGAGATTCTGGACGCATTCAATAACAAGGGTGGGGCAGTAAAGAAGAGAGAAGATACCCACAAAATGGCCGAAGCCAATAAGGCTTTTGCTCACTACAGATGGTAATTAAATAACAATGATTGATAGCAAACTAAGAAATGTTGGGATAATGGCGCATATTGACGCGGGAAAAACAACCGCGACAGAGCGCATCCTTTTCTATACAGGTGTCAATAACCGCATCGGTGAGGTCCATGATGGCGCGGCAACTATGGACTGGATGGAGGAAGAGAAGGAAAGAGGTATTACTATTACGGCTGCTGCAACAACCTGTTTCTGGAGAGACCACCGCATCAACATTATCGATACTCCCGGTCACATTGATTTTACGGTTGAAGTTGGAAGATCACTAAGAGTACTTGACGGAGCAGTTGCGCTGTTCTCGGGTGTCGAGGGTGTAGAGCCGCAGTCCGAAACGGTCTGGAGACAGGCGGACAGATACGGTGTTCCGAGAATCGGCTATGTGAACAAGATGGATAGACCTGCCGCTGATTTTCAGAAGTGCACGGATATGATCCGGGAAATTCTGAATGCCAATCCTGTGGCACTCCAGTTGCCCATTAAAGATGGAGACGAGTTCATCGGCGTTGTCGATGTCATATCGGGAAAGGCTATTTATTACACCGGAGACAGGATGGGTCTTGACTTTAAGGTGACAGAGACTCCGGAAGCGATGAAGGCCGACCTGGAAAGAGCACAGGAATTACTGATGGAGTCACTTTCGGAAGTGGACGACGATTTCATGTCATGCTACCTGGACGGTGAAGAAATAGACGAGAATGAAATTAAGAGAGTGATTCGGAAAGGCACACTGAACGGTAAGATACTTCCGCTCCTCTGCGGCAGTGCATTCAAGAACAAAGCCATTCAGCCTTTGCTCGATGCCATCGTGGATTACCTCCCGTCCCCTGAAGACGTTTCTCCCTACAAGTGCTGGACAGAAGATAATGAAGAAAAGGAGCTAAAGGGCACGAAAGACGAGCCGTTTAGTGGGCTTGTATTTAAGATCATGACAGATCCTTTTGTGGGTCAGTTGAGTTATATGAGGATTTACTCCGGCGAACTGAAGTCAGGTGATACGGTATATAATAACGCCAAATCAAAGAGCGAACGCATCGGAAGGATACTGAAGCTTCACGCAAACAAGAGAGAGGAAGTAAAGAAGGTTGAAGCCGGCGACATCTGCGCGATACCAGGGTTAAAAGGTGCGAGCACCGGCGACACGCTTACCGATCCGGACCTGAATATATTTTTCGAGAACATAGAAATTCCCGCACCGGTTGTATCGTGCGCAATCGCACCCAAGAAGAAAGATGATCTGAAAAAGATGTGGCTTGTTTTCAACAAGTATACAGTCGAAGACCCTTCATTAACTGTTAAGCTGGACAATGAAACAGGAGAGGTTATCCTCTCCGGAATGGGAGAACTGCACCTCGAAATTATCATGAACCGTGCAAAGAGAGAGCATAATTTGGAAATGAACTCCTCTGCTCCTCAGGTTGCGTACCGCGAAACGATAACAAAACCGGCAACGGGTGTTGGCAAATACGTCAAACAGTCCGGTGGGCATGGCCAGTATGGACACGTTGTCCTCAAGATATCAGCTCTCGAAGGACATGATTTCGTATTCGAGAATAACATCGTAGGCGGTGTCATCCCGAGAGAATTCATCTCCAGTATTGAAACAGGCATCAAAGAGACAATGGAAAAAGGCGTTGTCCTCGGATATCCGGTCGTCAATGTGAAGGTGGAACTTGTGGATGGTTCCTACCACGAGGTTGATTCATCGGAACTCGCTTTTAAGCTTGCGGCTTCGTTCGGTTTGAAGGATGCTATGGCGAAGGCACATCCTGTAATCCTCGAACCCGTCATGAAAGTCGACATCAATGTGCCCCTCGAATCCATGGGTACAGTCATCGGTGATATAACATCACGCCGCGGCAGAGTGGCGGAACTCGGCGACAGGAACGGTTTTAAATACATCCTGGCATATATCCCGCTTGATGAGATGTTCGGCTATACAACACAACTTCGCTCCATTACGCAGGGCAGGGGTTTCTTCAGCATGGAACTCTTCCACTATCACCCCGTGCCTCATCACATTTATGAAAACTTAATAAGAAATAAAGACAAAAATGTTACGGAGGTTCACTATGGCTAAGAAGAAGTACGAAAGGACGAAACCCCATGTGAAT
>CAYYLU010000197.1:0-2834 GCA_964472475.1 uncultured Syntrophus sp.
CCGCACGCCCCCTTCCCGGGGAACACCATTTTCGGTTCAATCGCGATGACGGAGCCTTCCTCTATGGGGTATGTGTGACTTGCCGCAATGAACGGCAGTTCACCAATCTCTATGCCGATCCCGTGAGCGAGGAATCTCACCTGGTGCTTCTTGTAACCGAGGTAATAATCTCCATAGCCTTTCTTCTTTGCAAGTTCGACCGAATAATGAAAAAGCTCTTTGCTGCTCACGCCCTCGAGCGCCTTGTCCAGAACCTTATATTGTATCTCCCTGCACGTGTCGTACACTTTCATGAAAACGTCCGGCATGGAGCCTACGGCAAACATTCTCGTCTCATCGACCTGATAACCGTGATAGCAAATGCCGAAATCAATGAGAATCGGCTCGTTCTTACGGATCTTCTTCAGGCTTGCGCCCACGGGAAAGGCGGGTGATAACCCGAGGCCGCCCATCGGCGAATCGGCCTGGCTTACTATACTTCCGGTGCGTCCACTAAGGATGTGCCAGGTATATGCCTCCCAATTGAAAGACCTCGACCTGAGAAGACCTTCATGACCAAGGGGTTTCGCGTACGCCTCCATAAGACCTGCTAATTCGATCTCGCTCATACCCTCACGCAGCAGTTCCGGCACTTTCCTGTAAACTTTGCGGCTGATCTGTGCCGCCTTTTTCATGAGACTCACTTCGAACGGAGACTTGATCTTTCTGAGTTCTTTTGCCAGAGGCGAGCAGTCTGTAAACTCAATCCCGCCCATCAGCTCCTTAAATCTCGTTACCTCATTATACGGCATCACATCCAACTGCAATCCCGTTCTCTTTGTCGGCTTAATGTATGGAAGTATCTCTCTTGGCGAGCGATACGGAATCAAGTTTTTCAAAGGCGATTCACGGCGGGCCCTGGATAACTCTCTTCGAACAAACAGAATCGGTTCATCGTCGAGGGGTACAAAGAGCAAGGCATCCTGCATCGTGCCCGAGAAATAGTAATAGTCGATCTTAAAATGAAAGAAGGCCCCATCAAGAGAGGCCTTTTCCATAAGCTTTTTCAGTTTTGCAATTCTGCTGTATATCTCTTCTTTTGGGACATAAAGCATCGTCATTTGTCCTTGAATACCGCCTTTCTTTTCTCCAGAAAGGCGTTGATCCCTTCTTTCGCGTCTTCCGTAGCCATACACCCCTTGTTGTATATAATCTCTGAAGCCTTGAGTGCCTGCACGAAATCCAGATTAAGACCGGCCTTGATTGCTCTCTTGGTCCACATCGCTACAGGCAGGCTTTTATTCAGGAACTCGGCCAGATACTTTTCTGCTTCTGCTTTAAAGTTCTCAACCGGCAGGACTGCTGTTACCAGGCCGATTTCTTTTGCTTCGGCGGCGGTCAACACTTTGCCTGTCAGCAACAGCTCATATGTCTTCTGGAGTCCGATAATCTTCGGGAACCATGCAGCGGCGACAGGTGGAAAGACACCCACGGCTATTTCCGGCTGACCGACACGGGACTTTTCAGACGCAACCACGATGTCACAAAAAGACATAAGCTCGCATCCGCCTCCGAGAGATCTGCCGTTCACGAGCGCCACAGTGGTCAGATCCATTTCTGAGAGATGTCGAAACATCCTGTGAAATACATCGATCATTTCATCGACTTTGTCGGGTGTGTGATCTGCCACGTCAACACCGTCGCAAAATGCCTTCTCACCTGCATGCGTGAAAATCAGCATCTGAAGAGAGGCGTCCTTCTTTACGTCGACGAGGACTTCGTTGATCTCCTTCATCATCAGGATTGTGAGCCAGTTCGACGGCGGAGTATTCAATGTGATTGTCGCTACTTTTGCCTTTTTTTCAAAAGTAATATGATTGTATCCCATAACTACCTCCTTGTTGCCATGCTGTTTTCAAGACCGCAGTTTCGTTGTCTTCCTCGTCGCGCTTCGCCCATGAATACAGCATGCCAGTAAAAGTAATGAATAAAAAAAGAAAGGGGGGATAAAAATCCCCCCTATGAACTGTGCCGATGTTACTTCGCCTGCGGTTTTCCGAGGACCTGTTCCATGTATGCTTCGTTGTTGAGAACGCCCTGTGCGATGAGCTGACGGTTCTTTATAAAATCGATTGTGTCGGCACCGGTGATTCTCTTGGTGTTGAAGGCGCCGAAACCGAGGAATGCTTCGCCCATCATGTTTGTTGCCAGCCAGTATCTGTGGTCGTTCTTCATCTGGTCCCAGAAGGATTTCTTTTTCTGTCTGATACCGTCGATTGATTTCATGAGGCAGCCGGGGAAGAGGTTTGCGAATGTCCAGACAACTTTCTCCACTTCTGCATCGAGGAGTGAGAAATCATATGCATTGGCTTTCAGTTTTTCGTTGACCCATGCGCGTGCATCTTTTCCTTCCTGACCGGCCTTGTTCTCGCCATAGACGATCTCGCCGTCTTTTATGTATGTGTCGGTGATGACCTGAGGATTTCTTACCCAGGCGCCTTTGTCGTCTTTCAGGACGGGTACGCACTTGGAAATCAGGTTCTTGGCTTTCATCTTGTAAGCTGACCACATTTCGCAGCTTACGCAGTTCCACATTGCATCTTCTGCGCTGAGGAACCAGGGGAGGAAGTCAGAGGAACCGCCCACAGGGGCTGAACCATGACGGGGTCCTGCCTGACCATAAATTGCAAGGTCAGACGAAATGGCGATGTCACATGCAAGGCCGATTTCCTGTCCGCCGGCGACTCTCATGCCGTTTACACGGCAAATGACCGGTTTCTTGCACATAAGGATGCTGTCTACCATGTTGTTGAAGAGTTCCATATATGAGCCGTATTCTTCCGGTCTCATGCTGT
>CAYYLU010000198.1:0-2788 GCA_964472475.1 uncultured Syntrophus sp.
TTGTTCCAAGCCTGAAACCATATGGATGTGTCTTTTGACCCAATTGAACCTCCAGTTTATGCTTCGTCTAAGACGAGAGTAATATGACTCATTCTTTTCCGGACCTTGGTTGCCCTGCCCATTGCCCGCGGCAGGAACCTTTTCAGCACAGGACCGCCATCGACCATTACGTATTTTACGTACAGATTGTCGATGTCAACGTACTTCTTCTGCTTGGCGTTAGCCAGCGCGCTGTCGAGCAGTTTCTTCATGATAGATGCGCCCTTCTGCGGCATGTAGGTGAGAAGCCCCATGGCTTCATTCACATTCTTGGCCTTAATCGCGTCAGCCACAAGCCTAACCTTCTGCGGAGATATCCGCGTCATCCGAATCTTTGCCTTGATTTCCATAGCCTATTCCTTTTTCTTCACTACTTTGGCTTTCCTGTCTCCGGAATGCCCGTGGAATGTTCTTGTGGGAGAAAACTCGCCCAGTTTGTGCCCTACCATTTCTTCAGTCACAAAAACCGGAATGAATTTCTTTCCGTTATGCACCGCAAATGTGTGGCCTATAAAATCGGGCACAATGGTCGACCTTCTCGACCAGGTCTTAATGACTTTCGACCCTTTGGAGCCCTTTGCCTCGTCGACTTTCTTTACCAGACTTTCATCTAAGAACGGCCCTTTACTGAGAGACCTTGCCACGAAAACCTCCTAACCCCTGAGTTTTATGATGAACTTATTTGTTCTTTTATTCTTTCTGGTCTTAAGACCTTTGGACAACTGCCCCCAGGGAGAACAGGGATGACGTCCACCTTTTGATCGCCCTTCACCACCACCGAGTGGATGGTCAACGGGGTTCATTGCCGTGCCGCGTACTGTCGGTCGCGTGCCCTGCCATCTCGGCTTGCCTGCTTTTCCAACAGTCACATTCTCATGGTCTATGTTGCCGACCTGTCCTATAGTTGCGGTACAGACAAGATTAACCAACCTCACTCCTCCGGACGGTAATCTTACGTGACCATAAGCTCCTTCCTTAGCAACCAGCTGCGCATAGCTTCCGGCGCTCCGTGCCAGCTGTCCGCCTTTTCCCGGCTTCATCTCTACGTTATGTACAAAGGTGCCGAGCGGGATGTATTTCAACGGAAGCGCATTCCCTTCCTTGATTTCCGTATCAGGTTTCAGACTCGACACGATTATCTGACCGACCTTCAGACCGAGCGGAGCAAGCATATATCTCTTCTCGCCGTCTGCGTAGTGAATAAGCGCAATGTTGGCCGATCTATTCGGATCGTATTCGATGCCGTGGACTTTACCGGGAATTTCGAATTTGTTTCGTTTGAAGTCGATGATCCTGTATCTTCTCTTATGCCCGCCGCCGATATGGCGTGTAGTGATTTTACCACTGTGGTTTCTGCCACCGGTCTTCTTGAGCACGGCAATAAGAGATTTCTCCGGTTCCTTCTTTGTAATCTCATCAAAGGTGAGGCCGCTCATAAAGCGCCTGCCCGCTGACGTCGGTTTAAATTCCTTTACGCCCATCACGCACCCTCAAAAATCGTTATTTTATCTTTTGGACTGAGCTTGACAATTGCCTTCTTCCAGTCAGACTTCTTGCCTGCAAATCTCCCCAATCGCTTCTTTTTCCCTTCAAAATTTGACACGTGTACCGACACGACTTTCACCTTGAAAAGCTTCTCAACAGCCTTCTGGATCTCTATCTTATTCGCGTCACGTGCCACTTCAAAGACGTACTGGTTGCCGGCATCTTTCAACAGTGTACTCTTTTCCGTAATTATTGGTCGTCGAACGATATCGTATTCATTCATGATGCCAGCACCTCTTCGATTTTCCTCAGTGCATCAAGCGTCATAACTAGCTGCTCGTGCTTGATGATATCGTACACGTTGAGCCCTTCAACTCTGAGCACCTTCAGGTGAGGAATGTTCCTCGCTGATTTCTCAATAGTCTCATCTTTCGCCGCAATAACAAAGAGCGGTTTTGTAAGGCTCAACGCCTTTGTAACTCCGCTAAACGTCTTTGTGCTTATATCGGCCAGTTCAAGTTTATCCAGCACCTTCATGCTTGATCCGGTATATCGTACGGTAAGTGCAGATTTGAGTGCACCCCGTCTCATCTTCTTGGTAAGCGAATAGCTGTAATCGCGCGGCTGCGGGCCGAATACGACACCACCACCAACCATGAGAGGAGAACGCGAAGAACCGCGTCGGGCATTACCTGTACCTTTCTGTTTATAGGGTTTCTTGCCGCCACCCGTCACGTCTTTTCTGGTCTTCGTCTGGGCCGTTCCGCTTCTTCTATTCGCAAGCTGCATCTTCACGACATCATGAATAAGGTGTTCTTTTACTTCGAAATTGAAAACCTCGTCCTTGATCTCAATGTCTCCGACTTTTGCGCCTTTCATATCCAGTAATTCTGTTGCCGCCATAGAAAACTCCTAGGATTTTATCTCCACATCTACCCCTGCAGCCAATTCCAGCTTCATAAGGGCGTCTACAGTCTGCTGTGTGGGGTCAACGATGTCCATCAGCCTTTTATGCGTACGCACTTCAAACTGTTCCCGCGATTTCTTATCAATATGCGGGGACCTGAGCACGCAATATTTCCGGATCCTCGTCGGCAGCGGTACCGGCCCTACAACCTGGGCTCCGGTCTTTTTCGCCGCGTCAACTATTTCCTTTACCGATTGATCAAGTAGTCTATGATCAAAGGCCTTCAGGCATATCCTGATTCTTTGCCTCATCTTCTTCCCCTTTATTCTATAATCTCAGTAACAACACCGGCGCCAA
>CAYYLU010000199.1:0-2786 GCA_964472475.1 uncultured Syntrophus sp.
TTTTCCAGGCGCTGATATTCAACTGTATCGGTCAGCTTCTTTATCAGACGTGTCGATGGCTGCGGTACGCCTTTTTCTGCGTATTCATCTTTGAGTAGTGGATCGCTCGCCAGAAGCATATTGAACGGAACACCCCAATCGATAATCTTGAACTTCATTCTGTCCGCCCGGTCCATGGTGTAGCCAATTTCTATCTCACCTCCGCCGCTACTGTACGCATGTTTGATGATATTGGTCAGGACTTCGGTAAATGCATCTTCCATTTCTTTCAGTCGTTTCTCGCTGTAGCCAAGCTGCTGAGCACTGTGCAGCACAAACTCAATAAATTTACCGACGGAATCTGCAGTTGCCGTCTCTTTTATGGCATCGATCATTTGCATCTTGAATGGTGTGGTTCCTTTTACATTTTCTGCGTCCACGAGTACCTCCTGGATTCGAATCGAATCGTCCTTTATGCGTTAGCGATATTCTCTTTGTAATGAGTCCATGTCAGGCCGGCATTTTCATTCAATGCCTGTTCTATGTAAGCGACCAGTCGTTCAATGCCAATGTTCTTTGTGCATGAAATAGACATGGCATTAAATCTGTGTTGCACGTTTTCGACTATTGATTGTTCGACTCTGTCTATTTTATTGAAGACAATAATCCTCCTTTTTTCGTGCAGGTTTATTGACTTCAATATATTCTCAACCGATGTGACCTGCTCTTCAAAATCGTTGGCACTTATATCTACCAGATGAAGCAGCAGGGATGCGTCCTGGAGCTCTTCCAACGTTGCTGCAAACGCTTTGAGCAGCACTTGCGGAAGGTCATCTATGAAGCCGACAGTATCAGTGACAATAATGTTTTTTCTTTCAGGATATTTGATTATCCTGGTTGTCGGGTTGAGAGTACTGAAAGGCTTGTCTTCAACATCAACTTCGCTTTTCGTCAGCAGATTCAATAGGGTGGATTTGCCCGAATTGGTATAGCCTACAATGGAAACGACAGGTATGTTGGACCTGTTCCGTCTATCACGCTTTTTCTCACGCACCTTTCTTACATCAATCAGCTTCTTTTCGAGAGCGGCGATCTTGTCCCGTATACGTCTCCTGTCCATTTCAAGTTTTGTTTCACCCGGGCCTCTGCCTCCGATACCCCCCATCAGTCGAGAAAGAGCGGTATTACCCCCCGTAAGCCGGGGAAGAATATACCTGAGTTGAGCGACTTCAACCTGGATCATAGCTTCTTTCGTCTTTGCACGCCGTGAAAAGATATCAAGTATAAGCTGGTTCCTGTCTATGACTTTCAATTCCGTCAATTCGGCGATATTCATGATCTGCCCCGGCGTCAGTTCTTCGTCGAAAATGATAAGATCTGAGCCCAACTGCCGGGATCTGATGATAACCTCTTCCATCTTGCCTTTACCGATAAGATACTTCGGGTGAAGTTCTTTCGGTCGCTGCACAACAGTGTCTGCCACGGAAATACCGGCGGAATAACAAAGGTCCTTCATTTCCTGCATTTTTCGTGATATCTCTTTTTGTGGTCGTCTTCCCGGCAATACAACGCAGACAAGAACACAGCGGTCTTTCTTTTCATCCACATCGTAGAATCTGCCACGCTCCCTGGTGAATTCGCCCTCAAGTTCTGCGACGAATTCAGCCGCATTGATGTTCAGTTCGGTAAACGCCTGAGGCCCTATAAAATCCCAGGCTTTTCCGCCTTTTCTCTGCGGCAGCAGGTATGCCACATGGATGAAGTCAGTCCGTTCACGGGGATGCCGCCCGACACACGCTATTAAATCCAGCTGTAAGAGCGCCAGGTCATTCAGGTCCTCCTTTGACAGGAGCTCGCCGTATAAATGTGTGTGAACAAGGCGAACGCCTCTGAACCTTGACCTGCCTGCCCTTTCAGTGGACAATTTCGGTATGGATATGGTCCGGTCATCTCCAACGATTACGTACTCCACGAGCCCACGACGGTTTATGATTAGAGCAATCTGCCTGGAAATCTCCCGGGACAGCTCCATTATCTGCGTGGCCAGTTCCACCGAGATAATCTGTGCAGGTGGTACTTTTTTTGTGAAAAGACTGTTTAACCTTCTCTGAATGAGGTGACTTAAACCCTGTATATTGCCGTGTACTTGAATGTGGGACCCCTACTGAGCAACTTGCTGCAAATTCCAAATCTCAATTCAGAAATTCCAAGCAATGATGACGTGCGGGCAATGTGAACCTTTTCCCGCAAGTATGAATTGACAACTCCCTAAACGCTTGCTACAAGCTCCCTGTCTATTTCCATGCGGGCGCAATAATCAACGCCATCAAGCAAGATAGCCACACGTTCTTTACCGTCGAGCTCATTCTCAAATATTCCACTAAACCCCTTGAAAGGACCTTCCTGGATAATGACCTTCTCTCCCTTTTTTAAGTCCTTCTTCTGAACAACGGCAACTTCATCTGCGCCCAGTTGACTCTTTATAAAATCGATAAGTTCTTCCTGCAACGGAATAATTCTGCCGTTGAAATTGACAATATTCTTGATGCCTCTTGTGTATTTCACAAGCCTGTATTCTTCAACAGGATGGAATTTTACAAATATATAGCCGGGAAACATCGGCTCAGTCACGTAGACAAACTTCCCATCTCTGTATTTCTTGAATTTTAACCTGGGTGCGAGTACATCGATTTTACCGCCGGCAAGATTTCCCGCAGCCCGTTGTTCATTCCTGGGTTTTGTACACACCACATACCATCTTTTCATGCATCTATTATCATAAAAATACGCATTTTTATCAAGGGCTA
>CAYYLU010000200.1:0-2748 GCA_964472475.1 uncultured Syntrophus sp.
AGAGCATGCGGCTCATATCCGCAGTGTCCGGGGTTCAATTCCCTGCACCGCCACCATTCAGGAACACATAAAGAAGTACCCCGGATATTCGCGCACCTTTTGATTTCTTCTCGTCCTTTGTTCTATAATGTGTAAATAAAAAACATGATCGCACGAACTGTGCAATTTTAAGGAAGGAGTGAAGATTTGCCGCACATCGAAAACATCAGTCAAGTGAAAATGAAACGAAGTCTTGCGCTACTTATCTCTCTGGCATTGTTGGTTTGTCTTACAATTCCAGTTTTATCGGTAACGGCGGCAGAAAAAAAGTCGCAGCAAAAAATGCCGCCGAAGGTCAGTCAAAAAACGACTTCAACTCAGAAAGACATAGTTGTTAACGATGGAAATCTCATGGCCCATCAGAAAAGAGTGGAGGATCTCGTCTCGAAGGGTGATTTTGCCGGTGCTTTAAAGATTATGGAGAAAATCAACGGATATACGAGAGAAGTTCTTCCCACCGTAAGGAACATACGAGCACAGTATGAAAGAGCTGGTAGCGACACAAGGGTAGCGCAGAAGGATAAGGAAGACCTTTTCATTAAAATGAGGGCTCTGGATCAACTAATAGCCCGATACAGCAATTACAACGAAGCCTCTACTTTTAACCTTGGCTACATGTACTCCAAAATGGGTGAAACGGAAAAAGCCAGGAAATATCTGACGGAGTATCTTCAGATGACCCCGTACTCGAGCGCCCGTGATTCTCAATGGATGAAGGCGAAAGGTCTTTTGCTGGAACTGTACGGTCTGGAAGGCGAGTTTTGAGTACGTAATTCGTAATGCGGAACTTGAAAATCGTTAAAAAGTAGCATTTCCTTTCGGATTTGCGTTTCCACTTTCGCGTTATCTTCCCTCTTCCATCTTTCCTTAACAATATCGAACTCCCGCCGCTTGTGCCCTTCGAATGAGCCCCTGTCCATAACATATTCGTGAACGCCGTCTTCGTTTTCAAAGATGTGGTAAATACGCTAAAATTATGCATCAGGCAAGTCCCCCGACTCTATACAGATCGGCTTCATTTCCTCTCCGGTCTGTGATAATACGTGTTCAAGACAGAACCGATAAATTTGATAAACAATACCAAAACGTATTAAATTATTCTGACGGAGGACGGAAATGTTTGTTAAACAAATGGAAGTTGGCGGTTTTGCAATATTCGCTTATATAGTCGCGTGCAAGAAAACAAATGAGGCGCTGGTAATAGATCCGGCTGCGGAAGTTGACAGGATATTTGGTGAGGCACAAAACAGGGGGTACCACATAAAGTATATCGTGAATACCCACTCACACATAGACCACATCATGGGTAATAAACAGATGAAAGAACTAACCGGGGCTGAAATTGTCATTCATGAGAAAGATGCTCCCTCGCTCGTTCAACAACCCGCTTCCATGTTAGAGATGTTTCACGCTCAGCCTTCACCACCGGCAGACATCACCGTCCGGGACAAGGATCTGATCACAATTGGAGAGACAAGTCTGGAAGTGATACATACGCCGGGTCATTCGCCGGGCGGCATGTGCCTTTACCGCTCCGGCATGGTTTTTACGGGCGATACGCTCTTTGTCGGAGCAGTTGGAAGGACTGACCTCGGTGGCGGTTCATGGGAAATACTCTCAAATTCGATTCGGTCAAGGCTATTCGTCCTTCCCGACGATACAGTAGTGGCACCAGGTCACAATTATGGCGATGCTCCGAAAAGCACAATAGGCAGGGAGAAGGTGTACAATCCTTATGTTGGGCAAAGAGCCGGTTATTAAATTCATCGCCGCTGTTTGTCTGATCCTGCTGTTGAGTTCGTGCCAGACCGTTCCACCGGCAGCACAGCAGCAAAACGGACCGAAGAGGCCTCCAAAAGTCGCACTTGTTCTGGGCGGCGGTTCGGCTAAAGGTTTTGCACACGTTGGCGTAATACGTGCCCTCGAACAGGAGAAAATACCCATCCACATGATTGTTGGGACAAGCGTCGGCAGCCTTATAGGGGCTATCTACGCTTCAGACCCGAACAGTTTTCAGCTGGAATGGGCAGCATTCAAAATCGACAGGGGCGACATGCTTGATTTTTCCGTCATAAACTCTAAATTCGGGCCTGTTCAGGGGACGAGGCTTGAGTCTTTTGTCGAACAAACCGCCAAAGCCAAGAAAGTTGAGGATACCAAGATCCCTTTCTATCCGATTTCTACGGATCTTAAGACCGGAGAAACGGTTATCCTGTCGAAGGGCTCACTCGCCAGGGCCGTCCATGCCTCTGCTGCAATCCCCGGCATCTTTGTTCCGGTACAGTTTGACAACAGAATGCTCGTCGACGGCGGTGTCTCGAACAATGTGCCATGCGATATTGCCCGTTCATTGGGAGCTGATATTGTGATAGCAGTCAACCTGCAACGGGATGTGAAAGAATCGGAGATTGATTCGGTAATAGATGTTATAGCTCAATCGATCAATATTCTCATGAGAGAAAGCAATAAGTCCAAAATCCCGCATGCGACCGTCGTCATTGAACCGGACACGAAGGGCGTGTCATCGTTTGATTTTACTCAAAAGAAAAGACTGATGGAAGAAGGCATACGCGCGACACAGAAGGTGCTCCCTGATATTAGAAAGGCTATTGCTCAATTCCATTGATGCGCTGCAACTGATTACGGACGGACTCATCGCCTGCTGATTCAACATTAGACTTCAGAATGGATCCATATTGGACGCGTTTA
>CAYYLU010000201.1:0-2704 GCA_964472475.1 uncultured Syntrophus sp.
GTATGCTCCCGGATAATTCGGTTCACCACAGGCAATTATCTTTCTGTTGGCCGGCGCTTTGAGGATAAAAGCTATCAACGGTATCAGTGTATTAGTGAGTATCGGCTCAAATTCTTCACCATTCTCAAGGTACGATCCTGCCGGCTCGCAGGTTGTTTATTTCTTCCAGAACTGCCACCAGGGTTTTCGATCTTCTTTCAAAATATCAGCCTCGGTTTCTTGAAGTCTGAAATAAGGAATGAACAGATCTTCCATCGTGTAAAATCCCTTGGGCTTCCCTTGCAGATTTTCAATGGCAAACATTATGCCGTTGCCGAAAGCCTCGCGGGTGATCGATTCGTGTCTTAAACGAACTGTCTGGTAGGGAAAACCAAAGAGGATTTCATGAACGCTGATAATACCTCCAGCCCGTACGGTTTTGATTTCCTCCTCGGGTATATCCAGTTCACGCGCAATAATTTTGGCGGTCCCCGAAACCTCAGGCTTGGCCTTGAAGTGCTCTTCACTGACAATGATGTCCGTGTAAGGGGCTATGTTTTTCAATATCTTCGCAGCGATGATAAGAAAATTGATACCTAACGTAATATTCGGTGAGTGCATTACTACCGTCTGTCTTGCAAGGTTCTTGAGCTTTTCCAGTTGGCCGTCGGAATAGTGAGAGATTGCACTGACTATGGTAACTTTCCGCTTGGCGGCCGCATCTCCATAATAATCCACACCATTTTCAGAAGAAAAATCGACAACTACGTCGATAGGGTGTTTCTCGAATAACTCGTCTGCAGTTATTTCGTCTTTCGTGTAAATCAGGGCGGGTTCTTCGGATTCAATTCCCAAGAATTCCGCCACAGAGCGGTGCTGGAGTTTCGTAGATTGCCGTATTACCCACTGAAGATTTGTTTTTTCAGAGCCAAGCAGCACTGAAGATACGGGGCGTCCCGTTTTACCGAAACCAATAAGACCAATTTTCATCATTCCTCCTCTTCTCGTGTAATTATCCTTGCCGTACAGACGCTGGTATGTCGACTTAGCAATTACCGAGTCTTAGATAATGGTATCGATACTATATAGGAAGGATGACTGGAAGGAAAGGTTGACAGTAAAGCTTAGGCCAACCTCTTCTCTCGGTGGGATAGGATTTGTGTCAGAAATTTGCTGAACACAACTTCCCGATGTATTGTAGAAAAGTTTTCCAGGATTGCCACGTGTTGCCTATGCTAATTGAGGCGGAGGTGATTCCGTTCTACTTGACACGCCGCTTCCTCATAGGGGAAGCCATAGCGAACAGATTGTGCCTTTGGTTTCCAGGCAGACCGCTGATATTGACAATTTTAGGTTTCACGTGCCTAAGCATAGCCTTACCACAAGACTAGCCCAAAACTGGGCAGCTTTCAGATGGTAATTTGGAACATTTGTTGATGGCGTGTCAGTGAAGGTATCGGACTTACCCAAGCCTTTCCCCCAATGTTACTCGACCATGAAGGTAAACTGTACTCTCATCTCTTTCTTAAGCGTTACGATAACCTCTGCCGTCCATTTTCCAGCCATGGATAAATCAATTTGTGCCAGGTAATGATCTCCGGCCCGTTTCGCTGTTGCGGTGTATTCCATCATAGATGGTTGCCCACGAAGTGAGGGCATGAAATAGTGCACCTGGACCCGGGCTTTAGTGACAGGTCTTGAGGACTTATCTCGTATAACTATCGTGAGATTGTTTTTCCCTTTTGTGGGCGGGTTCTGGTCGACTTTGGCTTCAATGGTATAATCCCCGGCTTTGCCTTGCACGTCAAACTCGCCACCATAAACCAGAAACGGCCATATGATCAGAATTAAAACAACAAGAATGATTCTTCTCATCCCGCACTCCATCATTGATTGATATCCTTCGTTTGAAAGTCGTCGCAGCACCATTTAACCGCGGTCAGCGTACATAAGAAGACCGCTCGTCTCCTCGCATAATGAACATTCATTGGGACAAATCTATCCCTTTGTTGCGTAGTGAGAACGGAGCCTGTCGTTGTATTCTGTACACACTATGCTTCAAGATCTTTCTTCACCCTGTCGTATTCCTCTTTTGTAATCTCTCCTTTCGCATAGCGCTTCTTCAGGATGTCGAGGTAAGTTTCCCCCTGTGCAGATGTCTGCCCCTTCGGCTTTTGGGCCTGAACGATGAAATACACCAGCAATCCGATGACGACCAGGAATATTATCCACATAAACATTCCTCCATACCCAAATCCGTAATACATCATGTGACCCCATCCGCCGGGACCCTGTGGCCCGTAGGGAGCATCACCCCTACAGGATGCGAGCAAGGCGGTAACTATAATAGAAAGTACCCCCAAATGTGTCTTCATTTTCCTGATCTCCTCACTTCGTTGGGGTCAGCGCTTGTCTTTGCCCAGGTTTAGCCTGCTGCTCGTGTCACTTGCCGAGGTGAAACTCTGTTTTCCCCTCAATATGCTGACCTTACGGAACCCGTCGTTTTGCCTATGAGTATCTTGTCTACAAGAGCGTTATTCTGGGTTCGTATCTCGGCTTCAAAGGCGTTTCCGGCATCCTTGATTTCTCCCAGTTTCAAATTGGGGTTTCTGGTGGCTTTCAAGTAGTCCTTCATCATCGCTTCAGCTTCCTTTGCATCTATCGGTTTACCAGATGGTGTGGATCGTCCTCTATAGTATCCCGGGCCCATGCCATATCCACCATA
>CAYYLU010000202.1:0-2688 GCA_964472475.1 uncultured Syntrophus sp.
CCATGACCGGCCATGGATTCCGTGCGATGGCTCGGACTATCTTGGATGAGGTATTGCACATCAGACCCGAGTATATAGAACATCAATTGGCTCATGCTGTCAGAGATCCTCTGGGACGCGCGTACAACAGGACAACGTTTCTTCCGGAAAGACGGGAAATGATGCAATTGTGGGCCGATTACCTGGGCAATCTAAAACGACAGGATCTGAAAACGCAGTTGGTTTGATACACGAGAATGATGCCACTTTTTTTCAGGTTATTTTTTCGGTTTTAAAACTGTCGGTTAGATCCCATTCACCGGTTTCTGTATTTCTTACGAATATTTGCTTGTAATGGTATAGAGTTCCTCCGACAGAACCATCAGATAATCCGCTCAGCTCACGTATGTTTCTCCTGCTTAAAGGCCCTTTTGTTTTGAGCAGTTCAACAATTTTGCCTTGATTCACTCCAGGCGCAGCAATTCTCGCTACTCTTTCAATCTCCCTTTGTCGGAATTTCTCCAAAACAGGATCTAAGAAGACTTCAGACGAGCTGTTCATGAGGATTTGCTTTAATTGCTGTAATCGGCTAACGATTTCATCGATCAGACTAACTGCTTCATTTGAATAAAGAATAAATCACCTCGAAGCTTCAAATAAACATGATTAAATTGGGATTCTAACATTACAAAAAAACCTGTCAAGAACTTTTTGACCCCAGTAAGGGGGATAGTAAAGGAGTGCGTAAGACCCCCTGTAAGGGGTCAAAAGCGAAAAAGCCTAAAATTTCCATGCGATAATATCGCCATGTTCAAAGAATCCAATTACATGCGAAGAGGTCTGATAAACTCTATTCCGGAGGTAGGTAGTATGTCTGAGCATCAAAACAATTGCATTAACTGTCGATTTCTGAGGTTGCCTCAAGTGCTCCAACGAATTCCAATTAGTAAATCGAGTTGGTGGGCAGGAATTCGCAAGGGGATATACCCCAAAGCTGTGAAGTTAAGTGCCAGGACAACTGCCTGGAGGGAAGCTGATATCGACGAGTTGTGTTCACGATTGGGCGAGGAGAGCCAAGAATAGATGGCGAAAGATCCGGCATATCCCATGTACGCGCAAGATTTCGATATGGATACGGCATCATGGCCGGTTACCGCTGTTGGCATTCATGTTCGTCTACTCAACTATTCATGGATAAATGGTCCACTTCCAGATGATACGGAGGCCCTTTCTCGAATAGTCCGTTTGGATCATGGGAACTTCAGAAAACTGTGGATACGGATTGTAACAGGGAAATGGACAAAAACCGAAGAAGGGTTAGTCAATTCACGCATGGAACTGGAGCGGGAAAAGCGAAGAAGTTTTGTCGAGAGCCAACGACTTAGAGCAAATAGGCGCTGGAATTCCACAGATGCCGCGGCATTACCGACGGATGAGCCGTCCAACATGCCGGCCACATGCAATTCTTTTTCCTCTTCTATTTCATTTTCATCTTCTGAAGAATCAATAAATAAAGAAAGAAAAACAAGAAAAAACGTGAACAGTGAAAAAAAGAAATATCTCGATTCTGTTTACTTATCTGATCATGAATATGATCGCCTTCTACAATCATGCGGGCAAGCAAAACTCTCCATTGGTATAGAGAAACTGGACTACTCAATCTCTGTAAAAGGCGGAAGATTCAAAGATCATTACAAGACCATCTTGCATTGGGATAAACAAGGATGGCTGACGAGAAGTGATAATGCGAGGAATCGTAACAGTGGTAAAGAGCACTATAATTCAGAAAACAAGGGAGAAAGAAATGAAGTGGACTCCGGAGAATATCCAATCGACATTGAATGCAATTCTTAAGAAACATGGGAGATGCAACAAACACAATTCAGAATTCCCATGTCCAGAATGCGAGGCAGAGATAAAAGCGGCAGAAGCCGAAAACAACAGAGTTGAGGAGAATCGGCTTCGTGAGGACATATCGAGGAGAGAAGCCAATGTTCAAGCTTATTTGAAGAGATGTGGCGTACGCAAGAAATATCTTTCATGTTCCTTCGCTAGTTTCATTGGTGGTGACGCGGTAAAGAAAGCCTGCATGGATTTCCTTATAAACCCGTGCAGTATTTACTTGTTTGGTCCCTATGGTTGTGGCAAGACTCATCTTGCGGTATGCATATTTGTTGAACTTATCAAGACATTGAAGATTAACGGAGAAAACGACGGCCTTTTTGTCACTGTTACAGACCTCCTGCTCGACATAAGAGATAGCTTTCGAAACAATGGCGTTTCTTCAACCACTGAAAAACAACTCGTTAATAAATATAGCAGTGTCAATTACCTTATCATTGATGACATAGGTGCTGAGAAGCATACGGACTGGACGGAATCAACCCTCTACACAATAATTGACCGGCGCCACAGTAACCTACTTCCTACAATCTACACAAGCAACCTATCGTTGGAAGAATTAGACTCACACCTGGGTCCAAGAATTGCTTCAAGGTTGGCAGATTCAAAAATAATAAAAATCACTATGCCAGATTTCAGAAAGAAAAGAAGTAGAGCCCAAGTAAGAAGTGACGAGTGTCTCGCATGAAGGCCAAGAGCGGGTCCTTCCTGGGGCTTAAACTGCTTACGGCACGCTCAACCCCAGCATTCGCGAGCTTTTTTGAAAATTGGATACGGAAAAATGGAAAAGCTTTTTGCTTGTGAAAT
>CAYYLU010000203.1:0-2648 GCA_964472475.1 uncultured Syntrophus sp.
AAATGCCCTCAACGTAAACATGTATTGAGGGCATTGATTAAATAAGCCTGTTCTATTCAGATTCTACGTACAAACTCCTATCTAACAAGCTGTATTGAATCTTGTCCATAAGTTCAATTGCCATTGTATCGTAACCTTTGTTCAATCCAAGCCACCAGCTGTTAGCAGAAAGTGATTCAAGTATCTCAACTCTAACGCTTTTTACTAAACCGTAGTCCGCACAATAGTCATAAATATACATTTTACTATCTTGAAAATGGGTACCCTTACCAATAAAAAAGGTCCCCATATAGTACTTGGTTACATACTGCTCTATAACCCCGACACCAGATACTCTGACAGAAGAAAATTTACTTATACCCTTTATATCAGCTGGGGTATTTTCGAAGAAGTACATAGGCCATAAAGTATAAGGTTTCTGATGGTATACCTCCCCATCATTCAAATCGTTACCCCAGATATTAGATATCTGAACTTCTTCCCAATCTTGGAAATCCCCTGTTTGCTGAGCCTTTTTCCAAAGATTCATGAAGGATACAAAATCCTCTTCTGTAGGTACACCGCTATGCTTAATTTTGCCATTAGCCCACCACACCTTGAAGAACATTCGAGCTACGTATTCAAGGTAATCTTTATCCGAGATGCTCACTTTGCTTATTTTGTAAGACGCTGAATTATCCACTAACAACTCAGCATCAATCCTAACCCCCATGTAGTCACCACTAACATTGAGTGTGAAGATAGGTTCCAATATCTTCTCTAAGTTAGACGGGGTAGGCGTAGGTATCATACTAGCTACTTGTTCGAATCCAGCAATGTCTACCCAAGGATTGTTACCAACAACGGTCGTATAAGAAAAATATTTTTTATAATACGTATCTCCGTTATTAAGTACTACCTTATCCATCAAAAACTGTGGTAAGTTGTTGTTCCACATTAGCCCTATAGATCTAGCAGAGAGTATCTCTATGTGATAATCACCAACTAATTTGTACCCACTACCAACTTCTTCGAAAACAGACGGGAAGTCAGAGTAAATATTGGATCCATCGGCCTGTTTTATAGTTTGAAGTACCAACACTTCGTCTTTGAAGGAATAAATCGCTACGTTACCTGAAACTGCATCCTTATTGTAATATATATCCAAATTAGAAAATTTTTCCCGCATAGCCTGGTAGTATAATTTAGCTAATTCAATCTCTTCCTTGGAGACATCTTCAGGAAGTCCTACCAAGTTGTCACCATCCAAACTAATTTTATAAGAGTCTGGGATGTTTTTAACATCATCTATGGTAACAGGAAATCTTTCCTTCGGTAATTCAGGTGTTAAAATGTTGGAAGATGGTGTGAAAACCTGTGTATTTTGAGCAATCGTAGCAAGTGGGATCGTGGGAATGACACTATTTGAATTTGTAGAACTAGATGTAGGCGAAACAGTAACCATCCCACATCCTGCTGTAAGTAAAAAACAAATAGTCAATACAACAAATAATTGTAGTCTTTTCATTTTCTCTCTCTTTCTCCGTTTAATTTTAACGGATGTATTTTTAAATTTACCGCTAAAATTTCACAATCAAGCTCAATTAGCAAGACACCACAACATATAAATTTATGGCTGAATCCGTAACCTTGAACTAAGTATGGAACTAAATCTAGAAATCTAAAAACTATCCAAAGCTTCTCTTTGTTTTTATTCAATCTTTCTGGTACCTTAACTAAGAATTGAACAATAACATTTCCCTGACCTCTACAATGAAGATTGGGAATTCCTTTTCCTTTAATTAAATATTTTGAACCATATTGAGTACCACTGGGTAATTTTAGTTTGGTTTTTCCTAGCCCATCTCTGCTTTGAACATCAACTACTTGAACATCTATAATAGTACCCAAAGCCGCCTCAACCATTCCAATTTCTTTATCAGTAAAATATCATCACCCATAATTACAAAATTTGGAATTTTTCTAACTCTAACTGTAAGATACAAATCACCGTTAGGAGCCCCGTCAGGTCCAGGCATTCCTTTACCTGAAAACTTAATTTCCATATTATCTCTCATTCCTGCTGGTATTTTAACTTTAACCTTCCCACCTTCAACATCTATCTCTCATTCAAATCCAAAAAAACTTTAGCAAAATGATAATATGAGGTCAAATCAGTGTAATTGATGGAGTTATCAATTCTTTGTATCCATTTATTTTTTCTGATTAATTTATCAATAAGCAAATTGTATTCCAAATGTTTGGTTGGACTAGCCTTTCCAATCAAAACTAATTTCACATCTGACCAATCTCTTCCCTAAACTTTTGCACACCCCTTATAACATTTAACTGATTTTTCCTAGGTTCAATTCTTCCTACACACATTATGTAATCTTCAAAATCGAAAGGTTTTCTGAAGACCAGCACGATCGGAGATTGGAGGAATGCCTGTCCAGGTTCACCACAGCTAAAAGTAGGGTGGTTCCCAAGGGGTGACCCCTACCATCGCCATGACCCTTCTTTCCAAATGATTCCTCTATCTACATCTGCATTTCTTGTGGTCAAAGAAAGATTTACTAGGTATAATCAAGAAAAATCCTAAAGGAGAGAAACTATGCAAACCTTTTTACATGGACGAGACCTGATCGGTGATCTGGATTTTTCAAAAG
>CAYYLU010000204.1:0-2634 GCA_964472475.1 uncultured Syntrophus sp.
GCTGTCTGTACTGACAATTATCCGCACAGTTGGTGTTCAGCAGGATCTCGCATCTATCCCGGTTCGGGATTCTAAAAAGCTCCTCTTTATTGTTTAAGGTATAATCTGCAACGACGATCGGATACTTTTCTAGCTCTTTGTTGAGCCCTTCAATGCTGGTAATCCCCTTCGTAGTCGATGATATCACTCGGTACTTGGGATATTTCTCACGGATATACTTCTCCAGAATGGGTGAATTCACCAGAACCTCATTCATTCCGTTGTTCGCCAGTTTCATGCATTCGTTACAGTAAGAATCGTATACATCTTCTTCTTTCAGGAGAGTGTTCGTGAAAGTAAATCTGAGCGCTACCCCCAATCCATTGAAATTCTGGATGGCAGCTGTAACAGCGCTCCTTTCAACGAAATCAAAAGACATCGTCCGTCCGCCGTTCCATATGGAAGGTGGAAAAGCACCGTATACCGCTTTCACCGTAATATCATCACGGAAGAGCTTGGGGTTCTTCTTCATGTACAGAATTGTGTTGATGTTTAATTTAAAAAGATAAAAAAAATCGGGCAGGTAAAAATTGAGCATCTTCTTCTCCTCGATTGTCGCTTGTTGTCTTGATATTACTTCCGCGAGTCATCTTTCACACGATCACCTGTAAGCTTTGTAGCAGCCACAGAATTTGTAGTTCTCGACGTTCTTCTGCACCTCATCAAGAATGGCTACAACTTTATCATCCAGGATTGAACCTTCGAAATCCGTGAAAAAGACATACTTACGCGGATCAGTTCTCATAGGTTTTGATTCAATACGCGTGAGGTTTATCCCATTATCGGAGAATATTTTCAAGATCGAGAATAGAGCACCTGCTTCATTATTCAGAGAATATATAATAGAACACTTATTACCTTGCTCTTTACTCATATCCTTCGACAAAATTATAAAGCGCGTTGAATTAGAGTCTTGGTCTTCGATATCTTCCTGCACAATTTCCAAATTGTAAAGCTCTGCGCAGATTCTGTTCGCAATCACGCATGTTGCATCGGACCGTGTTTCTGAGAGCATTCTCGCGGCCCCCGCATTGTCGTAATACGGTTTTGGCTCCAATTTATGCCGTTCGATGAAACCGCGGCATTGGCCCAGCGTCTGCGGATGTGCATATACGATCTTCAAGTCACGATACCCGGTTTCCGGCAGCCCAAGGAGACAATGGTGAACCGGCATTCTTACCTCACCGGTGATCTTCAGGTCTGTTTCTATCAAAAGATCATTTACTTCCGTTACCGGGCCCTCAAGACAATTCTCAACGGGGACAATGCCAAGGTCGAGTTGTCCCGATGTTATCTCATGAAACACATCATAAATCTCTTTGCAGGGTAACGGCACCAGCGATGCATCGTAGGCCAATAAAGCTGCCTCACCGTGGGCACCGTGCTCTCCCTGGAAACCTGTCAGCTTGAGGTTTCTCTTCTGTATTTCCCTGCTCTCCTCCATGATGTGCCTGTACAATTGCTCTGAAAACCCGGCCTCAATGAGACCGTTTGAAGATTGCTGTACCTTTCTGATGACTTCCTGTTCTCTCTTGTCATCGAAAATATGTTCCTTGAGATTCCGGGCTCGGACAGAGATCTCCATCCTGCGTTTTAATAGCTGCATGATCTCACGATCGATTTTGTCAATCTTGTTCCGAATAACCTGGAGATCTTCATTTTTCACAGCATGTTCTCCACCTTGTATCTGCCTCTCATCCCGCTTCAGCGTTTCCGTCGGAGAAAGGTGTTTCGCGCAATCAGAGCGACCGTCTACACTATTGTATCATTTCAAACCTGCGCGCACAAAAAAATTTCCCTCTTCTGAGGGCGCCCGGAAGCTCCTATCCCAATGTTTCTCGGCAACTAATCCCGGGGTAAAACAAATATCTTCTCTTCCAAATACGGGAAAGTTTTAGATGCTCAATGACATTTTTGCGGAGGATATGAAAAGGCAGCAAGTGAAAGACTTCGTGTAGATCTGAATAAGAAGAGGGTCTTCGTGAAGACCCTCTTTGCATGCATGCGAATAATGCGGCTTACGCCATTGCCTGCAATTTTTCCTGCAGGTTCTTCGTTGTTTCCGCTTCGATCTGTTTTGTTTTCTGTTTCATGATTCTGTCGCCGAACATCGCGAGTTTACCAACGATGCTGACGTCAACGGTATACGCGATTTCTACTTCATCGCCCAGCTGGTTCAACTTTACATCCATCTTCATGTTGAAACGGCCAAGCTTCGTCATGTCTTCGCCTTCTCCCTCATACTTCATGAAGGTGGGCCTCTGTGTATCGATAAGGTGCATTGTATATTTCATTTTTACGCCAAAAACACCAACTTTCTGTTTCATAACGCCTGAATACGTTTTGTCGTCGATGATCGTAGGCGTTTCTGCACCAGGCAGACAACCCATAATACTCTCTGGCTTCATGACAAAATCATAGAGTTTATCTATCGGAGCTTTAACTTTTACACTGCCTTCAAGAATCATAAAAAACCTCCTGGAATATCCCGTATTTAGGACTTATGAGGACACCACGGCTTGGCCGCGGCGTCCTCTTTGATCTTCTCTTTACTTCTTCTCAGCTCGTAACTTATCCTGCGCCTTCTCTACATGA
>CAYYLU010000205.1:0-2633 GCA_964472475.1 uncultured Syntrophus sp.
CCGAGGTAGTTGATGCCGTCCATTTCGTACTGCGCCACGGATTTGATCGGGAGTTCATCACTGCTGCTTGTCGGTCGATGCAGCGGCAGATATTCTGTGAGTGGTTTATCGCTGATGATCACGCCGGCAGCGTGCGTGCCCACGTTACGCAGACTGCCTTCCATTCGTCCGGCGGTATCGAGCAGGGTTTTCATCTGGTCGGAAGATTCATACACTGCCCGCAACTCGGAGGAAGACTTGAGTGATTCCGTGATGGGCACGTTCTTACCCTGCACCGGAGGAGGAACCAACTTGGCGACCCGATCCACATCCGCCAGAGGGATAGCCATCACCCGCCCCACGTCGCGCACTGCGCCGCGGGCTGCCATGGTGCCGAAGGTGATGATCTGCGCGACACGATCGGCGCCATATTTTAGGTTGCAATACTCCATCACTTCCGCGCGACGGTCATCCTGGAAATCGAGGTCGATATCCGGCATGGTGACGCGGTCCGGGTTGAGGAAGCGCTCAAACAGCAGGGCGTGGCTGAGCGGCTCCACGGAGGTGATATCCAGCGCGAAAGCCACCAACGAGCCATTGCCCGAGCCGCGGACGTTGTACCAGATGTTTTTCTCACGCGAGAAGCGGCATAAGTCCCAAACGATCAGGAAGTACGCCGCAAAACCCATCTGGTTGATGACGCTGAGTTCGTAATCCAGGCGTTTCTGAAATTCGTCGCTGTCGGCCTGGTCAGGCGCGTTGCGCTGTAAGCCTTCCTGGCAAAGCTCGTACAGGAAGGTGGAGGCGGTCTCGCCAGCTGGCACTTCGAACTGGGGCAGGTGGTAACCCTTGCGGGTCAGATCCAAGTCGCACCGATCGGCAATTTCGAGGGTGTTGCTGATGGCTTCGGGCACCTGGGAAAACAGGTTTTGCATCTCTTCCGGGCTGCGCAGGTAGTAGGTGTCGTTATTCATGCGCATGCGGTTGCGGTCGCTGAGCAGCTTTCCGGTTTGGATGCACAGCAGGATGTCCTGTAGTTCCGCGTCATCACGCCGCACATAGTGCACATCGTTGGTGGCAACCAGTCGCGCGCCAGATTTTTTGGAAAGGTCAACCAAGCCGCGGTTGACGCGATAGAGCTCAGAAATGTCGTGATCCTGCAGCTCAAGGAAATAGCGGTCCTTGCCAAACACATCCAGATACCATGCCAGGCTGCGTTCAGCCCGGTCCGAATCGTTATCCAACAAAGCGCGCGAAAGTTCGCCGGAGAGGCAGGCGGAGAGGGCGATCAGCCCCTCGGAATGGGCGGCAAGATAGGGTTTATCGATGCGGGGATGGTAGTAGAACCCCTCTAACTGCGACGCTGACGCGATCGAAAGCAGGTTGCGGTAGCCGGTCATGTTCTCAGCCAGCAAAACCAGGTGAGTGGAATATTTATCTCTGGAGACGTCCTTATCGTGCATGCTGCGCGGAGCAAGGTAAGTCTCGAGCCCGATGATCGGCTTAATACCTTCAGAGGTGGCTGCCTGGAAGAAATCCAGCGCCCCAAACATGGTGCCATGGTCGGTCAGCGCGAGGGCAGGCATGCCCAGTTCTTTGGCACGTTTGACTAAGGCCAACGGGCTGCCAAAGCCGTCAAGCACGGAGTAAGCGGAGTGAACGTGAAGATGAACAAATGACATTTAAGTTATCCCAGGCGCGTCAAAAAGCGTTATGGAATATGAGTATAGCACAGCGATTTGGATGCCCGGGAAATTTTAAAGATTTAAGATTTCTTCACTCGTTGGAGGTGAAGGTGGGCGGATTGGTTGCACAATAAACCGGATTACCCTGGAATTCACGCAGGTCTGACGGCTGCAGGAGCCGCGCCTGATCGCGCTGGCTGATCATGGTTTCTTCAGCCACCTGGCGATTGGCGCGCATGGCGTCCCCCAGGAAGCCGAACATGATCAAGGTAATGCCGGCAGTCAGCAACGTACCGCCAATAGAAACTGACTGGATGTAACGGGAGCCTTCGGCGAAGAAGAAGTAGCTGACCAGGAAGCGACCCAGCAGGATCAACCCTGCCAGAAGGAAGAGCGAACCCGTGCTGACGAAGGTGCGTAACGGCTGGTAGAGTACGTACGAGCGAATTATCGCGCCGCCCTGGCGCCAGATGAAATTGAAGATGCCCTTGTGCAGGCGCGATTCGCGCAAGGAGGGGTTGGTGCGGATGGGTACATTTACCAGCTTCATCCGCCCTTTGCCAGCCTGCACGAGCGTTTCGAGCGTGTAGGAGTAGGGGTTGTAGACCTGCAGGCGCAGCGCGGCATAGCGCGAGAACGCCCTGAAACCGCTGACCGCGTCCGGCACATTGGTTTTGGAGACCTGCCGCATGATTGAGCTGCCGAGGTGCTCCATCAGGCGCTTGCCCTTGGTGAAATGTTGGTTATCCAGGGTTTGACGGTCGCCAACGACCATGTCTGCCTGGTCGGCAAGGATGGGGGCGATCAGCTTGGAGATCTCGCTGCCGGGGTATTGGTTGTCGGCATCGGTGTTGACAATGATGTCCGCGCCAAGTGCCAGCGCGAATTGCACGCCGCTGATGAATGCCTTGGAAAGACCGCGGTTGCGCCGGTGCCTCAAGACAAGGTCCGCGCCATTTTCCAGCGCTA
>CAYYLU010000206.1:0-2619 GCA_964472475.1 uncultured Syntrophus sp.
TGCTCTTTTCATGTGAAGCCTCCTCTCCTTTTTTCACAAATATACCAGTTACCTGAGAGAGGCCGAACAATCTATCATAGTATCTACAACTAAATAGTTTTATTGAAATGATATTCTAAGAATTACGGGCTGAAACAGAGCATAATCAGTTACTTGTTCAGAGGTGCCGCAGGTAGAAGCACAGACACTGAAAACTGATCGACTATTTTAGGAGCACATGCAACTGACTGCGAATCAATAAAGCTCCACCTGTACTTGATGAGATGGCGCTAAACTAATAAATGTTCTTTTATGTTACGATTTATTTTTTCCATTTGCCGGAGAAAGGTACAGTTATGCTCTACTGATAAAAAAATATGTTTATTTTCCGATGGATTTTTCTACTTTTCTTGAAATACACCTGCCTTTTGGAACATTCTGCATAAACTAAATCATTTTATCTTCCTGAATGACAACTCACGAGATTTTTTTAAAAAAAAACAGGGGAAAAACTATTTGACTTTTTGAAAAAAATCTTTTGTTATTCTTATCATTCGCTAAGAGCCTTAACGCGACCGTCCGTCAGTCCCGTTATTAAAGCGCCGGAATTGACGTACTCAACGAATGCATTTGCCGCGGAGCCATAGCCTGTCGTGTAGTCTTTTCCCAGAACGGCATTTTCGCCAACCGCCCTCTTTAAGTAGGTTCTAAGTATCGTTAGGCTGTAATTTTTTTCAGGAATTATAGCGGTGCCTTTGCTGTCGGTCAGACTGTAAACGCGGCTGCCCTTTTTCTTGGTCGTGTCCACAATAACACGGAGGCCGCCTATTTGCATAAAGTCGTTATTTAACTCGGGGTAAACAGAAACAGCGTTTTCCATAAGCTCATAAATCTTCTTGCCGCTGAGATTAATTACATTAAGCTCGGTGTCTGCGAAAAACGCGCTCGCAAGGTTTTCACGCGTAAGCTTGCCTTTAGCAATGCTCTCACGGATATACGGGCCACCAATAAGCGCGAAATCGGTGCCGGTTTTCCACATCATGGCGTCCGCCGTAACGTCACCGAAATTTGTTTCACGCGACCTGATGAAGTTCTTTTCTCCGTTAAGGTCGACGGGAACAGTCGCAACGATTTCTTTTAAATATGTATCGTTCTTTGCCTTGACTCCGGCGATGAATTTGGAAATTTCGGCGTCAGGCTTAATGCCGCTGGAGCTCTCCGTGCCCTTTATCTGGATCAGCTTTGCTTCCGCGCTGACAGCCGCACCGGATTTGAGATAAATCCTGACATCTCCGATATTAGTGCCGTATTCGCCGGTTTCGCAAATCAGCACGCCGTTTCGAATAAGGCCGGTTTTATGTGCGGTGTGGCAGTGCGCGTCTATTATAACGGACAGCCACGGGCACTTATCCGCAATGTATGTACTGCGTAGGGTAGTGTCGGGATCAGTAACGCCCATATGCATAACGGCGACAAAAACTGTAGCCCCTTCCGCCTTGGCATTATCACGCGCTTTTTCGGCTGAAGTCACCGCCGCGTCTCCGCCAAAACCATAACCGGTTGTGCCGGGGCATGTTAAGCCTATGAATGCTATTTTTGTTTGGCCGAATTGTTTTATTATATAATCTTTTGTGCCGGGCAATAACGCTTTAAGCTTGTCTGTTGCATTGGCGGCTAAAAACGGGAAAGTTCTTTCTTTGCTTATTCCCGCAAGAAAAGCGGCAGTCTGCAGCTGCTCATGATTGCCGACTGCCATAGCCTCATAACCCGCCATGTTCATAACTTTTGCTACATCGATACCGTTTGACATTGAGGCGAAAGATGTGCCTGCGAAAGCATCTCCCCCAGAGATAAGCACTACATTTTCGCCGGCTGCTTTCAATGAATCAACATAGCCCTTTACATATGGCTCTATTTCTACATAGCTGTGTACATCGTTTGTATGTACGATAGTTACTTTTTGGTCGTAGCTTCCGCTTGCCGGAGCGGCGATTGCCATTGATTGCAAAAGAAATGATAATGCAAAAGCGAGAACGAGAAAACGCGTTAGTTTTTTCTTCAATTAACCACCCGTGCCTATTATATTATTTTATTACTGCATAACAATATTAGAGTTTTATTATATTGTCAATCATAATATTATTATAAAAAATTCCAGACAGAAAAACTATTTTTTCGATTCTCGTTAGCTTAAATTGTAAATGCGCGAATTTGTTTTCAGAGTATTATCTCGTTTTGAACACTTTAAGGCGAAACAGGATGCCGACAATAAAGACAGAAATTGTAGACCCGGTAAATGAGCTTATCATAAAAGGGATTACATAAGTAAAAAGCGCCGCCCGTTTAGATAAAATGACAGGCGCGATGATTCGCACAATACTTTCTAATGTATATGAGCCTGTCGCTTGTCGTAATTTCCGAAATAATAGTATTTGAAGGCCACATTGTCAATGATATATTATCAATTACCACTTGCAATCTTGTGCTCCGTTCAGAGATCCATTTTCGTTAACTACAGGAAGTACCTCGTGACCGTCGAGTTCACTACAAAGTATCAGAATCAATCTACTATTGCTTGTCGCTATTGCCAATTGAAAGTGTTTTCGGGATTTCTTACAAAATTGCAATTACACAATAAAT
>CAYYLU010000207.1:0-2604 GCA_964472475.1 uncultured Syntrophus sp.
ATCTTCTCTTTACTTCTTCTCAGCTCGTAACTTATCCTGCGCCTTCTCTACATGACCTGCCACGACCATGTAGCTCGCGTTTCCGGGATTCATCGCCTGATTAACCAGCAAATCTCCATAGTTCTCTCCCACGGAGGCAAGCCAGTCTCTGTGCTTTTTGTCGCCTGTTCCCATTATGTGTCGCGCGGTTTCCAAGCCGTTCGGATATTCTTTTTTGCATGCCGGACATATCAAATTCATGAGATCTCCTCCTTTATTTTCCTTTCTTTGCTTTCTTACCGCTTTCGGCCTTTTCCTTCTCTTCCTTCTCTTTCAAGGCATTGACGATCATGTGCGGTCTAATAGGGCATTCCTTCATCTGAATGCCAAGGGCATGAAAAACTGCATTACCGATTGCTGCGGCGGTCGGGTTGGTAAGTCCTTCACCGGCCTCTTTTGCTCCGTAAGGCCCATCCGGCTCATAGGTGTCGATTTCGGCGATCGGTGTAGGCGGCATTTCCGTGGCCCTGATCATCTTATAATCAACCAGGTTTGGATTCATCAACTTGCCGTCTTCATACGGCATGTATTCGAGATAACCATATCCCGCCGCCATTGAGAATGCGCCCTCGAGCTGTCCGATAAGACCAAGATGGTTAATCGGTGTACCGCAGTCGTGTGCGGTCAAGCTGTCGATGAGGTCAATCTTTCCTGTCTCTTTATCGATCTTTACTTCAACTGCCTGCATCATGTAGCTGTATGCGGGGGAAATCATACCCTTTCTGTACGGGGTGTAGTGGCCTCTTCCGATTATGCGCTGTCCATTCTTGCCGCGCAGTGCCATCTTGCAGAGTTCGTCAAAAGGCATGCCTCTTTCCGGACGCGCCACAATGTGGACCCAGCGGTCTTTAATGTCAAGGTCGTAGACGATGTTCAGACCCATCTTCGCGTAGGCAAACTCGAGGAGCTGTTTCTTAGCATCGTTACATGCCATAATGGTGGCATTACCGGTCATAAAGGTCTGTCTTGAACCCCAGGCGCCAAGGTCAGCGGGGCAGTGGTCCGTATCGCCTGAGTACACCTTGATATCTTCAACCTTCACGCCTAATGTCTCTGCAGCTATGATTGCCATCGTGGTATTTGAGCCCTGGCCCATGTCTGTTGCCCCTATAGCCAACTCAACGGTCGCGTCTTCATTGATTGTTATTACTGCTGATGAGAATGAATACGGTGAATCAAACCAGTTAAATATACCGCCTGTCATAAAACCCGCGGCGGAGTACCCTATCGCGTGGTCGGCGGGCATGGTCTTCTTTTTCTTCTTAATCCATTCCTGGGTTATTGTGAGGGCTTCGTCGAGACCGCAGCTTCCGATCCAGGCCTGCCCGGGGACTTCGTAATCGGCAGTATGGCCGTTTTTCCGTCTCATTTCTATCGGATCGAGCCCAAGATCAGCGGCTATCCATTCAAGCTGCTGTTCCGAACACCACATGGCCTGTGGCGCACCGAATCCGCGCATTGACGTTGAAGGAAGTGTGTTCGTATATACCCTATAACCGTCATAACGGTATCCACCCCATTTGTATGGGAAAGAGTGGAAGAATCCTGTCAAGTACAGAGCGGTTGCACCCATACCTGTATATGCACCGCCGTTGCTGACAACGCGGGCTTCACGGGCGAGGAACATACCGTCTTTGGAAACGCCTGTTCTTACCCAATAGTGCATCGGGGTACGACGTTTCGTTGCAATAAAATCTTCTTCACGCGTGTAGATGATTTTTACAGGTCTAAAGAGTTTCATGCTGAGTACACAGGCACAGAAAATGGCGCCGTCCATCTCGAATTTACCGCCAAAACCGCCGCCGACATACTGCGCGATACTCCGTACCATACCTTCTCTCAGGCCAAGGATACCGGCCATAAGCGCCTGTAAATAGTATGCGGACTGATTGGAGTGATAGAAGGTCAGTTTCCCATCCGGGCTGTAGCTTGCAACAGCAGATCGGGTCTCCATACACATGTGTGCCTGGCCGCCACAGAAGAAATGATCTTCCCTGATATAATCGGCCTTCTCGAATCCGCCGTCTGTATCACCCCATTCAATGTGACGCGTAACATTTATATTTCTTTCGACGCCGTCGTGAATGGCGGGTGCTTCTTTCTTCATTGCTTCATACGGCTCAAAAACGGCAGGAAGTACTTCGTAATCAACTTCAATCAGATCGAGAGCCGCTTCCGCGATTTCTTCTGTTACGGCTGCTACTGCCGCGACAGGCTCGCCGATGTAACGGACTTTTTCCACGGTAAGAATCTGCTCATCACAGAGTTCCTGATAACGCCGCCAGATACCCTGTTTTATGCCGAGCGTATCTTTACCGGTGACAACACCTTTTACGCCGGGGAGTGCAAGCGCTTTGCTTGCGTCGATACCCTTTATCTTTGCGTGGGCATAGGGGCTGCGCAGGATTTTACCATACAGCATGCCGGGCATCTTAACGTCGAAGGTATATGTTGCGCGGCCCGTGACCTTCGCTAGTCCGTCGATATTATGAACGTGTGTGTTGAGTACCACATTTTTTTGTTTAGCAAGACTTGTATCTGTCATAGTGAATCCTCCTTATACTG
>CAYYLU010000208.1:0-2561 GCA_964472475.1 uncultured Syntrophus sp.
GCCGGCTATATCCCTCTGGAGAATGCGGGCGACACGGAAGATCGGTTTGCGACCAGTCAGCGCAATTGGCTGGTTCTCAGCGCAATTTTCTCGCTTCCCATAATGCCAATGATGTGGTTCTTACCTATGTCGCCACTGCTGCACTATAGCATCTTCCTAATGGCGACAATTGTGCAGTTTACCGCCGGTTGGACTTTCTATCGTGGGGCGTATCACGCGCTAAAGAATAGATCAGCAAACATGGATGTACTTGTGGCGATCGGTATCACAGCGGCGTATGGATATAGCGTACTGACGAGTTTTCCCCATATCTTCTTTGCGGGCCCAACTTTCTTCGATGGCTCTGCCGTCCTTATAACCTTCGTTCGTTTCGGAAAGTACCTTGAAGCGAAGGCGAAGGGCAGGGCGGGGCAGGCTCTGAAGAGGTTGCTTGAGCTGCAGGCCGATAAGGCCCGTGTGCTGGTAGAGGGGGAAGAGCGGGATGTAGCCGGATCGGAAGTGAAAACCGGTGATATTGTCCTGGTGAAACCCGGTGAAAAGATCCCGGTTGATGGGGAAATAGTAGAAGGTGAGTCCAGTATAGACGAATCCATGCTGACAGGAGAATCGATCCCTGTAGAGAAGAAGCAGGGCGATCAGGTGATCGGGGCGACTATCAACAGGACAGGAACGATTAAGGTAAAGACTTCCAACACTGGAAGAGACACAGTGCTCGCAGGCATTATTCGAATGGTAGAAGAAGCTCAGGGTGTAAAGCCGCCGATTCAGCGCCTGGCTGATTTGATCTCCAGCTATTTTGTTCCGGTGGTTGTTGCGATAGCAGTGGTGACTTTTCTGGTCTGGTATTTCCTGTTGCCGGGAGGATTTGTGTTTGCCTTTACTGCGTCCATTGCTGTTCTCGTCATCGCTTGTCCCTGTGCCATGGGGCTTGCGACTCCTACGGCCATAATGGTGGGCAGCGGTGTGGGTCTGAACAGAGGCATCCTTTTCAAGTCAGCAGCCGTGCTTGAGAATATTTCGCATTCGCAGGTCATCGGTTTTGACAAGACGGGTACCCTCACAAAGGGATCTCCGGAAGTAACTGATATTGTGGCATTCACCCCATACGAGAAAACAGAGGTCCTGCAAATCGTTGCCTCAGGCGAGAATGCTTCGATACACCCGCTCGCGCAAGCTGTTGTCTCACGGGCAAAGATTGATAATCTTGAGCTTGACGAAGTACGTGATTGTACGGAAGAAAGCGGCCACGGAATGCGTTGCTCTTACAAAGACAGTCCTTTGCTCATCGGCAACGTGAAACTCATGGAAAAGAATGCGATTGACGTGAGCCATGTGAAGGAAGATTTTGGCCGATTGGCTGAAGCAGGCAAGACAACGGTATTCGTGGCTCTGAAAGGACGCTGTATAGGATTGATTGCACTTTCCGATGTGTTGAAAGAACATAGTAAAGAGGCCGTGAAGCGGCTTCAGAACCTGGGGCTGAAAACTTTCATGATTACCGGTGATAATAACAAAGTCGCCCATGTTATCGGACAGGAGGTCGGGATTGATGAAGTTTTTGCGGAGGTCCTACCGCAGGATAAGATTAACGCAATTAAACGATATCAGGCACAGGGCCTGAGAGTAGCGATGGTAGGAGATGGGATTAATGATGCCCCCGCCTTGGCACAGGCGGACATTGGCATTGCGATAGGATCGGGGACGGACGTGGCCAAGGAAACGGGCGATGTTATCCTCGTACGGAACGATCTGCTTGATGTCGAACGGGCGATAAGACTCGGAAGGAAGACCCTGACCAAAATCAAACAAAATCTCTTTTGGGCTTTGATTTACAACATCATCGGAATCCCGGTAGCCGCCGGTGTGCTTTATCCTTTTACGGGAAAGCTTCTGCCGCCCGAGTGGGCAGGACTGGCTATGGCGTTCTCATCTGTATCGGTAGTAACCAACTCTCTCCTGCTGAAAAGATACGCAAGGAAATTAAATGAATAAGAAACGACATGTGAAAGCATATGTTAGAAGAAGCATGAAAGGAGAAAAGCGAATATGAGCCAGACAGTTTTCAAGATTGAAGGCATGTCGTGCATACACTGCAAAATGAAAGTTGAAAAGGCGCTGAAAGGTGTTTCGGGAGTTATCAGCGTTCAGGTGGAGCTTGCAGGTAAAAAAGGCATTGTGGAAGGTTTCCCGGAAGAGCAGACTATGGTAAAAGCCGTAGAAGATACCGGTTTTGAAGTGATATACTAACGACAAGAGACGGGAACGGTCGGACCGGCGAGAAATCCGGTTCCGGTTCACCGTTGAGAGGGAGACATTATGGAAAGCATATTGTACGTAATTGGATTTATAATAGTCTGGGTAGTTCTTCAAAAATTCATTCTACCCCGTTTTGGAATCTCAACCTGAATGTCAGACGCATGTCGTCCCGAGGATCGGGATCATGAAACGCATGCGAAACAAGATTCAAAAGAGGACCATGGGGTTACGTAAGTCTATGGTGAGGCCCGAATATGAATGAGGAGGTACAAAGTGGAAAATAGATTTGGTGGGATACGGGCGGC
>CAYYLU010000209.1:0-2557 GCA_964472475.1 uncultured Syntrophus sp.
GTCGGACTTTTCCTTTCTGCATTCGTGCGGTCACTTCTTCAGCTCTACCTTATATACGGCGTGTTGGTGGCCTTCGGCGTCACGTTCATCAGCATCATCGTCTACTCAACGATTCTTTCTCACTGGTTTCAGGTCCGTCGGGGTCTCGCGAGCGGCATCGCGGTATCCGGTATGGGGGTCGGCACCTTTGCCCTTGTCCCTTTAACTCAATATCTGATCGGCACTGCAGGATGGCGCTCCGCCTTTATGATTTTGGGTGGTGCGGTCTTTCTCGTGCTCTTTCCGTTGACAGCGATATTCCTTCGCCACAAGCCTTCGGAACTGGGACTGGAAGTGGATGGGATCACTGGACCTGCCGATCATGCCAGGCTTTCACAGAGAAGGGTTGAGATTGTAGATCCGGTGTGGGCGGAGAAAAATTGGACTCTGCGCGCAGCGGCGAGAGAGGGAAGATTCTGGGCGGTACTGGCATACTCCTTTCTTATTATCATTCCCGTATATGTCCTGCTCATACATGGAGTCAAACTCCTCATTGACCGGGGCTTTGACAAAATGGACGCGGCTTTTCTGATAGCTCTGGCCGGTATCTCCTCATCGGTGTTTAAGATTTTCTGGGGATGGCTCTCGGATCGTATCGGACGGGAGATTACCTTTACACTCGGTGCTTTCTCTATGGCCCTCGGTGTTCTTGCGCTCCTTTTGCTTGAGGGAGGCGCAGCGCTGTGGTTTGCATATGTTTTTGTTGTTCTTTTCGGCTGCGGATGGGGTGTAACCGCAACAACGTTCATGTCTGTAGCAGCGGATCTTTTTCAGGGAAGATCGTTTGGACTAATCTACGGAGTCAACGAGGCAGTGATCGGACTTGGCTCTGCTCTGGGGCCGTGGCTGGGCGGCTTTGTCTTCGATCAGACGGGCACATATAGGATTGCGCTTCTGATCGCGATGGGCACTTCTCTCTTGTCATGTCCCTTCCTGTGGTTAGCCGCGCCGAGAAAGGTGCGACGATCCACAAAGGAGGCTACGACCGGGTGAGGCTCAAAGGTGAATTGAAACCGGCTTCGCTTACAGCTATGAGCTGTTTTTCTGTGCTTTCGTTTTCTACCTTCCATCCTGTGTCTCCACTTCACTATATTTATGAGTCAACGATCTTTCTTTCACCACCTGTTGGGTAACATTTTTTGTGAGGCAATTCGCCCCTCGTCCTTCCCCTTTCCGCGTCCACCCGCTCAATATTTCGACCAGAAGCTCGTCTTCCGGGCGTGGATGCTTTTCAGTTCTGCCTTGTAATCTTCATGGGTTACGACATCGCCCCAGTCGCTGATCCTTAACGACAAGGCATCGAGCTTCTTTAGATACCGGATTCCGTGCGTGTAATACTTTGATATGGCCCTTGCAAGAATGGACTCCAGGAGCGCACGGTAAATTGCGGAAGCGACAACAAGTCGGCCTGCTTCTGTCAGGGCTTCGGCCAGAGGCAGAAGAACAGTGTAGTGGATGCCGTTCAACTGGTCCGCCCGATTCATAAGATACTTCTCTGCCTGTTCGATTTGATTCATGTCGATGAGGAATGCAGCGTCGGAATATGATAACCGGCCGGACAGGAGGATGAGATCTGCTTCTCTGTCGATTATCTGCTTTCTCTGGTCTTCGCCAAGCACGGAGAGTAGCTGCGATAGCGTCTCTTCACTTCGGTGTCGGCGAAAGATGCGCCAGGCCGTCTCTTTCAACCGGTTTTTATCCCCGAGAGCATCACATACATCCATGAGAAGACTGTCCCTCTCATCATCCTTGTAGTGGTCCTCAACAGGGATCGAATCAAGCCATTTCAAAGCTGCTTCCGGTTGTCCTGATTGCAGGTACACGTCGGAGATTTCGATGCGGGAGGCCGTCGAGAGTTCCGGCCACGCCGCCCGGGATGCTTTCTCAAAAAGGACTGCGTCACGCAACTGCTTGGCCAGTGATTCGATGCCATAGAACCAATGACGCTTCCGATCCTGGTCTTTTTCTATTGCGGACCGCTGCCATAGCTGTTCCACCAGGGAATGCAGGATCCTCTCCGGAAGATAGGAAGAGGCGGAATCCAGAAGGACATCCCTCACTCCATAGTCGTCCTCAGCGTACAGTCTCAGCATCAGCGCGGCCACTCTCTCCTTGTCCTCGCAGAGCGATGCATAGTTGACAAAATAGTCGCATGCAGTGAAGCGAAACACGTCGCCCACGGTTCCGTCGGAATCATCACAGTGGTCGAGGATAGCGTTGTCGGCCTCATAGAAGTCTGCCACAACCTTTAGCCCCTCAATCGGATCCGGTAGATCTTTTCCGAGAGCCACAAACATGTCTTCCAGTTCGTGGGAGATGCCGTATGATTCCCGCCGTCCCACGAAACGCTTCGACCGCTTCATTGCAGCAAGCCTTGTTTTGAATGCGCGACTTCTATAAGATAGTTTTTCTATTTTAACATCCATACGAATATTGTATCAAAAATCAACGCCTATATACATTTCCTGATCCTCTGTCCACGCCTTTAGTGCTTAGAAATTCGTGCTTAGCGGTACAC
>CAYYLU010000210.1:0-2556 GCA_964472475.1 uncultured Syntrophus sp.
GTTGAATGCCAATGCAAAGGAAATCCTTTCCGAATGCAATTATGATGCCTCAACAATAACCATAAGCAACCAGAAGTACAACGACTACATCAAAGAACTTTGTGAACATGTCGGCATTACACAGCCGATAATGAGAATCAGTTATCGGGGGAACAAGGAAATTCAAGAGCCGTTAAAAAAGCATGAAATCATGAGCAGCCATCATGGCAGACGGTTTTTCATTACACAGAACCTTATTAACGGAGTACGTCCCGAAGTCATTATGTCGATGACAGGTCACGTTGATTTTCGGTCTTTTAAGAAATATATTGCCATTACGGACAAGGCACGTGTGAATGCAATGGATATATGGAATAAGAATTTTGCCGGGACAGACAATTAAAACATGTGGATATGATAACCTTCGAAGAAAAACTACACCCAAAAAGAGGATTAAGGCTGAAATTTACATATAAGTATAGAGCATTTCAATACCTTGATTTCTTCCAAATCATCACATTAACACCACCACATAAATTCATTCCATTGGACTTGACGTTTCCTGATTCTGCTGAACTTTCCCGGTTTCTTAACAACCGGGGGATTCTTAATGATGAGGTAGAAATTGAATACACTGGTACGGAAGTTAAGAATGAAGCAATTATTGTTGATACAAAACGGATTTATGAGGTTGAGGAAAGCATTTTAAAATATCTGTTGGGTTACAAGTATTATTCCATTAATGAAGTTGCTGAAATGCTATCGTTTAGTCGTCCCACAGTTTATAAACTTGTAAACGAAAATACCTTGAAAGCAATCAGAATAAATGGTCAATTAAGGATAAACCACATGGATTTGATGGAATTTGTAAAAAAGTAGAATTCACTTCCTATGAAGGTATGATGTCGTGTAGGGTTACGATACATTTTCTATCAGTTTACACTGATATTTTTTCAAACCAAAAATGTAAGTATATGTCTTAAACTCACAAGCAACCTACTAACGGTTGTCTGTCGTTTATTGTTTATTAATTGCAATTATTAATCCATTTTTAGGACTTATTAAAAATAAATCTAATCCATAGAAGCCATATGGGTGGTCTCTAAAAAGATAGGCGTAATAATTACCTGATTCGTCCAAAAGTTTTTTTGTTAGGTCAATATAAGGTTGAATTTTTTCTGAATCAATCGGGTTAATAAAAATCCACTTATCATATGGAACTAATGCGAATTGATATTGCAATGAATCACTTGAATCAACTGGTGTCTTTTTCCACTTACCAATTCTATAATCATTTAAATGATAATTTCTTTTGGGGTAATTTTCCAAATAGTTCAAGTCAATTTCTGAGAAATACCGAATATCTTGTTTTTTAAGTGAGTCAACTTTAATTGAAAATCCGTCTCCATGAAAATCACGGTTTGTATCGAATGAAAAAATCACCTTCTCAGTCTTATATTTTTTCGAATAGATATCTTTTTTAATACCTATTAATGTCCAATTAGATATTAAGAATAAAAATCCATATAGTAAAATCGGGATGCCTATCAAAAAACAACCTATCCGATATTTCCTTTTTATAAAAGTCCAAATCACAAAACCAATGTATCCAAGGATAAGTATTGAAATCAAGATAAATAATTGCATAATTGGTTTAATAAGTGGTATACAAAATATGATTCCTACTACTAAAGTAAATATTTTAATATAAAACACACCTTATTTATAAGTACTATAACCATGATTTAAATGTACTATAACACCCCTTCATGGGTGTTCCGGTGGCTATATACCCCCTTATTGTATTAAAATCGGTATCCCACATTAATATTTTTCATTTTTTAAGTACGGGTCATTAATTGCCGCTGGTCAGGCAGTTAATGCCTTTATTGGATTCTGGGTGGGTCAGAAAACGACTAAAAGGATGCCAACACAAAAATTTTCCAAATGGAAAATTTCTTTTTGCCAATAGTGATATTATAATTTTTTATAAAAGGAAGCCGGAATTAAACAATGAACGTATTTATAAAACGGTAAACCCCCCGCTTGTAAAAACGAGGGGTAAGAAAAATAACTTCATTTAATGCTCCTTATCATGAAAGGTACGGATATAAATACTCAGAAATTTGAAATTGTTGCACCTTCTTATTGCAATAACAATGAACTCCAATTTCCTGAGTTTTCTGGTTCAACAACCGTCAATTATACCTCAACAATAACTTATAACCATGGGAATACTGTTAATTATATTCCGGTCATTCGGGATATAAAATATGTGTTGTGTTTAGACTGGCTTGAATTTGTTTGCAGTTGGGATGAACCAATAGAACTATCATACATAAATAACATTGTGCCGGATATCGTAATTGAAACAATAGGTGTTCACCCCAATACAAACTTCAGGTACTTACATAGAATCTTTGTTGAGGGTGTTGAGGTCTGCGATATTTATTCAAGTCCGATAAACAGACTTCATGCTTATAATGAAGTATCGGTAAAGATTTCAAATTATTTGCTTTATGCTGGCGGGTATCAACGTTTGTTAAATAAAATTCTTGACGCATTTGGTCTGACTTA